>NZ_JAJNRO010000008.1:0-238928 GCF_021083605.1 Nocardioides sp. cx-169 | reverse complement strand
CAAAACTGACAATTGCCAGAATCATTAATGCCGAAAAAACAACCCAACACCCAAAAGATGAGGGGCATACAAACTAATTCATCGACTATGACACACTGTTGAGTTCTCAAGTATCAGACGCACACCTCTGGAGACCGTTTCCGGCCTCTTGCGGGGCTACTGGCTGCTCTCCCTCCGGACCCTCTCGGGCCGTTCTGGGGCAACCCGGAGAACATTACGGGCTGTCCCCAGAGACGTCAACTCGGGGGTCGTTTGGCGGGTCGGTAGGCGCTCACGGAGGGCTCTCCAGGCGTCCAGAACCGCCACGGACGCTCCGGGGCCGCGCGCAGTCCGACCCTCGGCCCGGCCTCGACCACGGGCGGCGGCGTGCCCACCTCGAGGGTGATCTCGCCCGCCGTCAGGTCGGTGCCGTCGTGGCTCAGCGCGATGTCCAGGGCGCGGCAGAGCCGGGCCGGTCCCCGCGCCAGGTCCCGGTCGCTGGAGCCGGGGCGCCGGGCTCGTGCGAGCTCCAGGCCGTCGACGACCTCGCCGGCCCGGAGCAGGATGCCGCCGGCGGTGCCCTCGGGCCCGGCGACGGCGTTGGCGCACACGTGCATGCCGTAGGTGAAGTAGCAGTACAGGTGCCCGGGTGAGCCGAACATCACAGCATTGCGCCGGGTGCGGCCGCGGAACGCATGGGACCCGGGGTCGTCCGCGCCGGCGTACGCCTCGACCTCGGTCAGCCGCACGGCGACGTCCCCGTGCCGGAGCACCGCGTTGAGCAGCAGCGGCGCCACCTCCTCGGGACGCCCCAGCAGGAGGCGCCGAAGCTCAGGCGAGGCGCTCACGGTAGGCGGCTGCGCGCTCCAGGAGCTCCTGGAGCTGCTCTCGCACGCGGACGGGGGCCGTGCCGCCGCGGCCATCGCGCGAGGCCACCGAGCCCTCCACGGTCAGCACCGAGCGCACGTCGGGGGTGAGGGCCGGCGAGATCTCCGCGAACTGCTCGTCGGTGAGCTCGTCCAGCTCGACGCCGAGCTCCTCGCAGCGCTGCACGCAGGCGCCCGCGACCTCGTGGGCGATCCGGAACGCCACCCCCTGGCGGACCAGCCACTCCGCCACGTCGGTGGCCAGGGAGAACCCCTGGGGCGCCAGCTCGGCGAGCCGCTCGGTGTCGAAGCGCAGCGTGGCGACCATGCCGGAGAACGCCGGCAGCAGGACCTCGAGGGTGTCGACGGAGTCGAACACCGGCTCCTTGTCCTCCTGCAGGTCCCGGTTGTAGGCCAGCGGCAGTGCCTTGAGCGTGGTCATCAGGCCGGTGAGGTTGCCGACCACGCGGCCGGCCTTGCCGCGGGCCAGCTCGGCGATGTCGGGGTTCTTCTTCTGGGGCATGATGCTCGACCCCGTGGACCACGAGTCGTGCAGGCGGACGAAGCCGAACTCGCGGGTCGACCAGAGGATGACCTCCTCGGCGAGCCGGCTGACGTCGACGCCGACCTGGGCGGCGACGTAGGCGAACTCCGCGACGAAGTCGCGGGCCGAGGTGCCGTCGATCGAGTTGGCCGACGACCCGGTGAAGCCGAGCTCCGTGGCGACCCGGACCGGGTCGAGGCCGAGGCTGGAGCCGGCCAGGGCACCGGAGCCGTACGGCGAGTCGGCGGCGACCCGCGCGTCCCAGTCGAGCAGCCGGTCGACGTCGCGCAGCAACGGCCAGGCGTGGGCCAGGAGATGGTGGGCCAGCAGCACCGGCTGGGCGTGCTGGAGGTGGGTGCGCCCCGGCATCACGACGTCGAGGTGGTCGCGCGCCTGGCCCGCGAGCACGTCGACGAGGTCGAGCACGAGCCCCGCCACGACCCGTCCGTGGTCGCGCAGGAACACCTTGAACAGGGTGGCGATCTGGTCGTTGCGGCTGCGGCCGGCACGGATGCGGCCGCCGACGTCGGCCCCCACCTCGGCCAGGAGCAGGCGCTCGAGCGCGCCGTGGACGTCCTCGTCGCTGGGGTCCGGGTGCAGCTCGCCGGCGACGTAGCGCTCCCCGAGCACGTCGCAGCCCCGCAGCAGCTCCGCCAGCTCCTCGTCGCTGAGCAGCCCGGCACGGTGCAGGGCGCGCGCGTGGGCGCGCGAGCCCGCCAGGTCGTAGGGGGTCAGCCGCCAGTCGAAGTGGGTCGAGCGTGAGAGTGCGTCGAGCTCGGGAGAGGGACCACCGGCGAACCGGCCGCCCCAGAGCTTGCCCTCGTTGGTCCCCTGTCGCGCCTCGGGGGGCGTCTCCTCGGCCATCAGTCGGTCCCTGCCTCCATGGCGGCGCGGTCGAGCGCCTCGTCCTCGGCGGTGGCCGCCTCCGGGTTGTAGGTGATCCGTTCCGCGCCGCCCGCGGGCAGCTCGCCGAAGAGGGTGCCGTGCTCGACCAGCACCTGGCCCTGGTCGAGCGGCTGGCCGGCGTACAGCTCCAGCTTGGCGCGCGAGTCGGCGATGTCGAGGTTGCGCATCGTCAGCTGGCCGATGCGGTCGGTCGGGCCGAAGACGGCGTTGTCGGTGCGCTCCATGGACAGCTTCTCGGGGTGGTAGGAGAACGCCGGGCCGTCGGTGCGCAGGACCGTGTAGTCCTCCCCGCGGCGCAGCCGCAGCGTCACCTCGCCGGTGACCAGGGAGGCGATCCAGCGCTGGATGCCCTCCCGCAGCATCAGCGCCTGGGGGTCCAGCCAGCGGCCCTCGTAGAGCAGCCGGCCGAGCTGGCGTCCCTGCGTGTGGTAGTTGGCGATCGTGTCCTCGTTGTGTACGGCGTTGAGCAGCCGCTCGTAGGCGGCCCAGAGCAGCGCCATGCCGGGCGCCTCGTAGATGCCGCGGGACTTGGCCTCGATGATGCGGTTCTCGATCTGGTCGCTCATGCCCAGCCCGTGGCGCCCGCCGATGGTGTTGGCCTCGTGCACCAACGCCACCGCGTCGTCGTAGGTCGTGCCGTCGATGGCGACCGGGCGACCGGCCTCGAAGCGGATCGTCACGTCCTCGGTGGGGATCTCCACGGCGGGGTCCCAGAAGCGCACGCCCATGATCGGCTGGACCGTCTCGAGCGAGACGTCGAGGTGCTCGAGCGTCTTGGCTTCGTGGGTGGCGCCCCAGATGTTGGCGTCGGTGGAGTAGGCCTTCTCCTGGCTGTCGCGGTAGGGCAGGCCGCGCTCGGTGAGCCACTGGCTCATCTCGGTGCGGCCGCCGAGCTCGTGCACGAAGTCGGCGTCGAGCCACGGCTTGTAGATGCGCAGGTCGGGGTTGGCGAGCAGGCCGTAGCGGTAGAACCGCTCGATGTCGTTGCCCTTGAAGGTCGACCCGTCGCCCCAGATGTCGACGCCGTCCTCGTGCATCGCGCGCACCAGCATGGTGCCGGTGACGGCGCGGCCCAGCGGCGTGGTGTTGAAGTAGGCGCGCCCCCCGGACCGGATGTGGAAGGCGCCGCAGGCCAGGGCGGCCAGCCCCTCCTCGACGAGCTGCGGGCGGCAGTCGACGGCGCGCGAGAGCTCGGCGCCGTACTCCAGGGCGCGCAGGGGCACCCCGGAGATGTCGGGCTCGTCGTACTGGCCGATGTCGGCGGTGTAGGTGCAGGGGACCGCCCCCTTGGCGCGCATCCACGCGACCGCGACCGAGGTGTCGAGGCCGCCGGAGAAGGCGATGCCGACACGTTCGCCGACGGGGAGGGTGGTCAGGACCTTGCTCACGTGGGTTCCTCTGCTTGCAGTGCGGTGGTGGACGGGGGTGCGGGGACCTCGGCGAGCGCCAGGAAGCGCCGGGCCAGGTCGTCGCCGCCGGTGGGGTCGCGGCCGATGACGAGGACGGTGTCGTCGCCGGCGATGGTGCCGAGGACGTCGGGGAACTCGGTCTTGTCGAAGGCCGACGCCAGGAACTGGGCGGCGCCGGGAGGAGTGCGCAGCACGACCAGGTTGGCCGAGGAGTCGGCGCTGACCAGCAGGTCGGCGCACAGCTTCGCGAGGCGCTGGATCGAGGCGTGCGTCTCGCGCGGAGGCAGGGCGCGGCGGTCGCCGCCCTCCCCCGGCACGGCGTAGACGAGGGCGCCGGAGCCGTCGCGCACCTTGACCGCCTCGAGCTCGACCAGGTCGCGCGAGAGCGTCGCCTGGGTGACGTGGACGCCCTCGGCGGCCAGCAGGTCGGCGAGCTCCCCCTGGGAGCGCACCTCGCGGTGGGTGACCAGGTCGATGATCAGCTGGTGCCGGGCGTTCTTGGTGGCCGGGCGCAACACGTCATCCATCGCTGTCTCCGGCGGCACCGACCAGGTAGGTGAGGACGGCCTTCTGGGCGTGGCGGCGGTTCTCCGCCTCGTCCCAGACCACGCTCTGCGGGCCGTCGAGCACCTCGGCGGCGATCTCCTTGCCGCGATAGGCGGGCAGGCAGTGCAGGACGAGGGCTTCCGGGCCGGCGTGCGCCAGCAGCTCCGGGGTCAGGCGGTAGCCGGCGAGCACGCGCTCCCTGGCCGCGGACTCCCCCTCCTTGCCCATCGACACCCAGGTGTCGGTGACGACCACGTCCGCGCCGGTGACGGCCGCGACCGCGTCGTGGGTGCCGGCGACCGAGCCGCCGGCGTACGACGTGATGGCGGTGGCGCGGGCGAACATCTCCTCGCTCGGCAGGTAGCCCTCGGGAGCGGCCAGGATGACGTGCATGCCGGCGGTGGCGCCCGCGAGCAGCCAGGAGTTGCCCATGTTGCAGGCCGCGTCGCCGAGGAACGCCACGCGCAGCCCGGCCAGCTGGCCGCGGTGCTCCTGCACGGTGAGCAGGTCGGCGAGCAGCTGGCAGGGGTGGAACAGGTCGGTCAGCGCGTTGACGACGGGGACGCCCGCGTGCTCGGCCATCTGCTCCAGCGCGGACTGCTCGAAGGTGCGCCACACGATCGCGGAGGCCTGCCGCCCCAGCACCCGCGCGACGTCCGGCACCGACTCGCGCACGCCGATCCCCGCCAGCGCCCCGTCCACGAGCATGGGGTGCCCGCCGAGCTCGGCGATGCCGGCCGCGAAGGAAGCCTGCGTGCGCAGGGTCGGCTTGTCGAAGATCATCGCCACGGTCCGCGGCCCCGCCAGCGGCTTCGCGTCGTACGGCGCGGCCTTGAGCTCGGCGGCCAGGCGCAGGACCTGCGCCTGCTCGTCGGGGCCGAGGTCGTCGTCGGCGAGGAAGTGCCTCATGCGCCCATCACCTCGTCCAGGAGCAGCGGCCACTCGGCCAGGAACGCGTCGGCGTCGTCCCGGCTGAGCACCAGCGGCGGCGCCAGGCGGATCCGGCTCGGCGTCGGGTTGTTGACGATGAAGCCGCGGGCGAGGGCGGCGGCGGCGACCTCGGCCGAGACGTCGGCGTCCAGGTCGAGGCCGATGAGCAGGCCCTCGCCGCGCACCTCGGTGACGCGGGGGTCAGCCGCCAGCCCGTCGCGGAGCCGCTGCCCGAGCACGGTGACGTGCTCGAGCAGGCCCTCGGACTCGATCGTGGCGATGACCGCGAGCGCGGCCGCGCAGGCAACCGGGTTGCCGCCGAACGTGGTCCCGTGGTTGCCCGGCTCAAGCAGCGTGCCGGCCTCCCCCACGCCGATGCAGGCCCCGATCGGGAAGCCGCCGCCCAGGCCCTTGGCCAGCGTCACGACGTCGGGCCGTACGCCGGAGGCGGCGTGCGCGAACCAGGCGCCGGTGCGGCCCATGCCGGTCTGCACCTCGTCGAGCCACAGCAGCGCGCCGTGCTCGTCGGCCACCGCACGGGCGGTGGCGAGGTAGCCGCCGGGCGGCACCACGACGCCCGCCTCCCCCTGCAGGGGCTCGAGCAGGATCGCGGCGGTCCGATCGGTGACCGCCGCGGCGAGCGCATCGACGTCGCCGTACGGCACGAACGTGACCTCGCCGGGCAGGGGTGCGAACGGCGTGCGGTAGGCCTCTTTGGAGGTCAGCGCCAGGGCGCCCATCGTCCGGCCGTGGAAGCCGCCCTCGGCGGCGACGACGTGGGTGCGGCCGGTGCGGCGGGTCAGCTTGAAGGCGGCCTCGTTGGACTCGGCGCCGGAGTTGGTGAGGAAGACCTTGCCGGGGCCGGCGTCCAGGAGGGCGAGCAGCCTCTCGGCGAGCTCGACCTGCGGCGGGGAGGTGAAGAGGTTGGAGACGTGGCCGAGCGTCGACAGCTGCGAGGTGACGGCCTCGACCAGCGCCGGGTGGGCATGACCGAGCGCGTTGACGGCGATGCCGCCGAGCAGGTCGACGTACTCCTTGCCGTCGGCGTCCCAGACGTGGGCGCCCGCGCCGCGCACCAAGGTGAGCTTGGGCGGGCCGAAGGTGTTCATGAGCGAGGCGGCGTACCGCTCGCCCCAGGTCGCGTCGGTCATCACGGGGTGTCCCTCGCCTTGCGCGTCTTGGTCTCGACGCCGGGCAGCACCTGGGTGCCGACGCCCTCGTCGGTGAAGAGCTCGAGCAGCACGGCGTGCTGCTGACGGCCGTCGACCACGGTCGCGCGGCTGACCCCGCCGCGCACGGCCTGGAGGCAGGCGCCCATCTTGGGCACCATGCCGCTCGCCAGGCTCGGCATCAGCTCGGCGAGCGCGTCGGGACTGATCTCGCCGATGACGTCGTCGGAGCTCGGCCAGTCGAGGTAGAGGCCCTCGACGTCGGTGAGGACGAGCAGCTTCTCCGCGCGCAGCGCGACCGCCAGCGAGGCGGCGGCGAGGTCGGCGTTGACGTTGTGGACCTGGCCGAGGACGTCGGGAGCCACGCTGGACACGACCGGGATCCGCCCGGCCTCGATGAGGTCGAGCACCGACTCCGGCCGCACGCTGGTGACCTCGCCGACGAGCCCGAGGTCGACCTCCTCGCCGTCGACGATGGTGTTGGTCTGCTCGGCGGTGAACAGCCCGGCGTCCTCACCGGAGAGACCGACGGCGAGCGGGCCGTGCTCGTTGATCATGCCGACGAGCTCGCGCTGGACCTGGCCGACGAGCACCATCCGCACGACCTCCATCGCCTCGGGGGTGGTGACCCGCAGGCCGCCACGGAACTCCGACTCGATGCCGAGCTTGTCCAGCATCCGGGAGATCTGCGGGCCGCCGCCGTGCACGACGACCGGCTTGAAGCCGGCGAAGCGCAGAAACGCGATGTCCTCGGCGAACGCGCGCTTGAGGCCGTCGTCGGTCATGGCGTTGCCGCCGTACTTCACCACGACGATCTTGTCGTGGTAGGCCTTCAGCCACGGGAGGGCGCCGGCCAGCACGGCGGCCTTGGCGGGGTCGGGCTTGCCGAAAGTCTGGGTCATGAGGAGTAGGCACTGTTCTCGTGGACGTACGCGTGGGTGAGGTCGTTGGTCCAGACGGTCGCACGGGCGTCGCCGGACTTGAGGTCGATCGTCACGCTGACCTCGCGGGGCTTCAGATCGACTTCGGCAGGGTCGGCCGCCGGTGTGGAGCGGCGGCATACCCAGACGCCGTTCATCGCGACGTCGAGGTCGGCCGGGTCGAACGTCGCCTGCGTCGTGCCGATGCTGGCGAGCACCCGCCCCCAGTTGGGGTCGTTGCCGAACACGGCGGCCTTGAAGAGGTTGCTGCGGGCCACGCTGCGGGCCGCCTCGACCGCATCGTCCTCGGACGCCGCGTTGAGCACGGTGATCGCGATCTCGTGGTCGGCCCCCTCGGCGTCACGAAGCAGCTGCATCGCGAGGTCGGAGCAGGCCTGGGTCAGCGCGTCGGTGAAGTCCGGCAGGGTCGGGGTGATGCCGCTGGCGCCGCTGGCCATCACGGTCACGGTGTCGTTGGTGGACATGCACCCGTCGGAGTCGAGCCGGTCGAACGTGACCCGGGTCGCGGCGCGCAGCGCGGTGTCCAGGTCGGCGGCTGGCACGACGGCGTCGGTGGTCAGCACGACCAGCATCGTCGCGAGCTGCGGCGCCAGCATGCCGGCGCCCTTCGCCATCCCGCCGATGGACCAGCCGGCGCCCTCGACGACGACCTGCTTGCTCACCGAGTCGGTGGTCATGATCGCGGCCGCCGCGTCGGCGCCGCCCTCCCGCGACAGTGCGCCGTACGCCGCGTCCACGCCGGCGAGCAGCGCGTCGCGGTCGTTGGCCAGGCCGATGAGACCGGTCGAGCAGACGACGACGTCGCCGGCGCCGACCCCGACGACCGTGCCGACCTTCTCGGCCACGGCGTGCGTGGTCTGGAAGCCGTCGGGGCCCGTGTAGCAGTTGGCCCCGCCGGAGTTGAGGACGACGGCACGCACGACCCCGTCCTTGACCACCTCCTGGCTCCACAGGATCGGGTTGGCCTTGCAGCGGTTGGCCGTGAAGACACTGGCCGAGTCGTACGTCGGCCCGTCGTTGACGACGAGCGCGAGGTCCTGCGCACCGGAGGACTTCAGGCCGGCGGCGACGCCTGCGGCGCGGAATCCGGCGGGGGTGGTGACGGTCATTTCTTCTTCTTCCGGGCGGGTTCGACGGGGACGGCGAGGTTGACGGTGTGCCCCCGTCGTCGCCACGCCTCCGCGGCGTCCTCCGCCTTGGCCACCGGGACCAGGATCCAGTCGGTGTCGTACGTCGAGATCGTGAACACGCTGATCTCCGCCTCGGCCAGCGGCACCAGCAGCGACGCCAGCACCCCGGTGAGGGCGAGGTCGAGAGGCCCCATGAGGGCGAAGGCGGTCATGCCCTTCTGGGCGACCTGCTTGGTCGGCACGCTGCGCCCGGCGCAGACCAGCGAGGTCTCGGTGGCCGTGGCCGTGATCGAGAAGAGGGAGGAGGACTCCGCCCACTCCGGGATCTCCGCGCCCGGCGGCAGCTTGACCACCGCAAGCTTCTCGGGGAACTGCTGCAGCGTGTAGACCGGGCCCTCGGCCTGGTCGGTGGTCTGCTCATCGGTCATGGTGCGATCCCTACGGTGGTCAGGCCGAGGCTCTCTTCGAGCCCGAGCGCGAGGTTCATGCACTGGACGGCGGCGCCGCCCGTGCCCTTGGCGAGGTTGTCGACGGCACCGACGACGACCAGGCGGCCGGCGACGGGGTCGACGGTCACCTGGAGGTGGACGGCGTTGGAGCCGATGACGGACTTGGTCTGCGGCCACTGTCCCGCCGGCAGCACGTGCACGAAGGGCTCGTCGGCGTAGGCCTTGGCGTAGACGGCGTACGCGTCCTGGACCGAGACGTCGCCGCGCAGCGGCGCGGAGCAGGTGGCGAGGATGCCGCGCGGCATCGGGACCAGCAACGGGGTGAAGCTGACCCGCACCCGCTCGCCCGTGAGCGCGGAGAGGTTCTGGGTGATCTCTGGGGTGTGCCGGTGGCCGCCGCCGACGCCGTAGGCGCTGGCATTGCCCATGATCTCGCTGCCGAGCAGGTGCGGCTTGGCCGCCTTGCCCGCGCCGCTGGTGCCCGAGGCCGCCACGACGACGACGTCCGGCTCGACCAGGCCGGCGGCGACGGCCGGGGCCAGCGACAGGGTGGAGACCGTCGGGTAGCAGCCGGGGACGGCGATCCGGGTCGCGGCGGCGAGCACCTCGCGCTGACCGGGCAGCTCGGGCAGCCCGTAGGGCCAGGTGCCGGCGTGGGCGCCGCCGTAGAAGCGCTCCCACTCCCCCGCGTCGCGCAGCCGGAAGTCGGCGCCGCAGTCGACGACCACGGTGCTGTCGGGCAGCTGCGCGGCGAGCTCGCCCGACTGCCCGTGGGGCAGCGCCAGGAACACGACATCGTGGCCGGCCAGGGTCTCGAGCGTCGTCGGCTCCAGGACGCGGTCGGCTAGGGGGACCAGGTGCGGCTGGAGCGAGCCCAGCAGCTCCCCCGCATTGCTGCCGGCGGTGAGCGCGCCGATCTCCGCCTCGGGGTGGGCCAGCAGGAGGCGCAGGACCTCGCCGCCGGCGTACCCGGAGGCACCGGCCACGGCTACCGTGAACGTCATGTGCATGACTATACAGATCTCTGCATGTTCATGTGCACCAGGTTTCCTGGGGCCGAGAAAACCGGACGCAGCACGTCCGAGTCTCGCTCTACGGTAGCGAGCATGAGCCGACTCGACTTCCCGGAGTACCTCGAGCACCTGCGCCGCGACTCGGCGCGGTTCCGCGACGTGCTGGCGACCTGCGACCCGGCGGCACGGGTCCCGGCGTGCCCGGAGTGGGACGCCGCCGACCTGTTGTGGCACCTCGCCGGGGTGCAGCGCTTCTGGGCGGGCCGCATCCGCTCGCGGCCGGCCGCCCCCGCCGAGGCAGACTTCGCCGAGCCGGAGCGCCCCGACTCCTACGGTGAGCTCCTCGCCTACTTCGACGAGCAGTCCGCCGCGCTGCTGGCGCAGCTCGAGGTCGCCGAGCCCGCTGAGGCCGCGTGGTCCTGGGCGCAGGAGCGGACGGTGGGGTTCACCTTCCGCCGCCAGGCCCAGGAGGCCCTGATCCACCGCCTCGACGCCGAGCAGACCGCAGGGTGCGTGACCGACCTGGACCCGCGCCTGTCCGCGGACGGCGTCGCCGAGCTGATGGAGGTCATGTACGGCGGCGCGGCGCCGCCGTGGGGTCGCACCGAGCTCGGTGACGCGCTGGTCCGCATCGACATGACCGACGTCGCCCGGTCTCTCTACGTCAGACCGGGGATGTTCTACGGCACCGATCCGGAGTCCGGCAAGGTCCACGACGGCCCGCACCTCGCCCTGGACGAGCCAGGAGACGCCGACGCCACCGTCCGGGGCCGCGCGTCCGACCTCGACGCCTGGCTGTGGCGGCGCCGCGACGACGCCGGCATCGAGGTGAGCGGCGACCGGACGGCGTACGACGCCCTGATGCGGGCGGTCAGCGAGCCGCTGGACTGACCGCCCTGGAGTCGTGCGGCAGGATCGAGGCCATGACCACGCCCGAGCCCTACCGCGCCGCCGACGACCGCTACGACTCCCACGCCTACCGCCGCTGCGGCCGGTCCGGCCTCAAGCTGCCGGCGGTCTCCCTGGGGCTGTGGCACAACTTCGGAGACGACAAGCCCATCGAGACCCAGCGGGCGATCCTGCGGCGCGCGTTCGACCGCGGCGTCACCCACTTCGACCTGGCCAACAACTACGGCCCGCCCTACGGCTCGGCGGAGACCAACTTCGGACGCATCTTCGCCGACGACTTCCGGCCCTACCGCGACGAGCTGGTCATCTCCACCAAGGCCGGCTACGACATGTGGCCGGGGCCCTACGGCGAGTGGGGCTCGCGCAAGTACCTGCTCGCCTCGCTCGACCAGAGCCTGGCGCGGATGGGCCTGGAGCACGTCGACATCTTCTACAGCCACCGCTTCGACCCGCAGACGCCGCTCGAGGAGACCATGGGCGCGCTGGCGACCGCGGTGCAGTCGGGCCGGGCGACCTACGCCGGCATCTCGTCGTACTCCGCCGAGCGCACGCGCGAGGCGGCCGGGCTGCTGCGCGAGATGGGCGTGCCGCTGCTGATCCACCAGCCGTCGTACTCGATGCTCAACCGGTGGGTGGAGGACGGCGACCCCTCGCTGCTCGACGTGCTGGGCGAGGAGGGGGTGGGGTGCATCGCGTTCTCCCCGCTGGCCCAGGGCATGCTCACCGACCGCTACCTCGACGGCATCCCCGAGGGCTCGCGCGCCGCCCAGGGCAAGTCGCTCGACCCGTCGCTGCTGAGCGAGGAGGCACTCGCCCACGTACGCCGGCTCAACGAGCTTGCGCGCGACCGCGGCCAGTCGCTGGCGCAGCTGGCGCTGGCCTGGGTGCTGCGCGACCCACGGGTGACGTCGGTGCTGATCGGGGCCAGCAGCGTGGCCCAGCTCGACGACAACCTCGCGGTGCTCGACCGCCTGGAGCTCTCCGATGCACAGCTCGACGCCATCGAGCAGGACGCGGTGGACTCCGGCATCAACCTCTGGGCGGCCTCCTCGAAGTCCTAGCGCGGCGGCGGGAGACCGGCGTGAAGGCGCGGTGAAACCGCGCGGAGCCAGGATGGTGACATGACCACACGCACCCCCCGAGCCGGCTCCGACCAGCCGGCCGTGCAGGCCATGGGCCTGGTGAAGAGCTTCGGCGCCAACCGCGCCGTCGACGGCATCGACCTCGAGGTCGCCCGAGGCGAGGTCTTCGGGGTGCTCGGCCCCAACGGCGCCGGCAAGACCACGATGCTGCAGATGCTGGCGACGCTGCTGACCATCGACGCCGGCGAGGCCAGGATCTTCGGCAAGGACGTGCGGCGCGAGCCGCACGTCGTACGCCGCCTGATCGGCCTGACGGGGCAGTACGCCTCGGTCGACGAGAACCTCACCGCCTCGGAGAACCTCCTGCTCTTCGGCCGCCTGCTCGGGCTCGGCTCCCGGCGCGCGCGCCTCGTCGGCGCAGAGCTGCTCGGGCAGTTCGGCCTGGAGGACGCCGCCGACCGCCCGATCTCGCAGTTCTCCGGCGGCATGCGGCGCCGGCTGGACCTCGCGGTCAGCCTCATCACCCGCCCGCCGCTGATCTTCCTCGACGAGCCCACCACGGGGCTCGACCCACGCACCCGGGGACAGATGTGGGAGACGATCCGCGGCCTGGTCGCCGAGGGCTCCACCGTGCTGCTCACCACGCAGTACCTCGACGAGGCCGACCAGCTGGCGCACCGGATCGCGGTCATCGACCGCGGCCGCAAGGTCGCGCAGGGGACGCCCGACGAGCTCAAGAGCCAGGTCGGCAGCTCGACCCTCCAGCTGCGCCTGGCCGACCCCAGCCGGACCGCTGCCGCGGTCGACGTCGTACGCCGGGTTGCCGGCGACGAGCCGCTGCTCACCCCCGAGGCGGGCGGCATCAACGTCGCCATGCGCGATGCCAACCTGGCCGCGGACGTGCTCATCGGCCTGCGCAGCGAGGACCTGCTGATCACCAGCGCCACGGTCCAGAAGCCGACCCTCGACGAGGTGTTCCTGGCACTGACCGGGCACGGCGCCGAGGACCCGAGGGCCACCACCGATCCCGACTCCGACCCGAAGCTGGAGGCCGTCCGATGACCACCGCCCTGGAGCACCCTGCCATGGCGCAGACCCTCGCCGGGCTGGACGACCTGCCGTCGCATCCCTCGCTCGCGGAGACGCTCAGCCAGACCATGACCCTGGCGTGGCGCGCCACCATGAAGATGCGGCGCAACTTCGAGCAGATGTTCGACGTGACGATCCAGCCGCTGCTGTTCACGGCGATGTTCGCCTACATCTTCGGCGGTGCCATCTCCGGCGACGTCGACGCCTACCTCCCCCTCATCATCACCGGCCTCATCGGCCAGACGGTGCTGACGGCCTGCATCGCCACCGGCGTACAGCTGCGCGAGGACATGGACAAGGGGGTGTTCGACCGCTTCAAGTCGCTGCCGATCGCCCGCATCGCACCGCTGGCCGGCCCGATGCTGGCCGACATGCTGCGCTACCTCATCGCCTCGGTGCTGACGTTCGGCGTCGGCATCGCGATGGGCTACCGCCCCGGTGGCGGGCCGCTCGGCGTCGCCGGCGCGATCCTGCTGGCCGTCCTCGCCGGCTGGTCGCTGGCCTGGATCTTCGCGTGGTTCGGGACCGTCGGCCGCAACGCCCAGGGCGTGCAGGGCATCTCGCTCATGGTGATGTTCCCGCTGACCTTCCTGTCCAACGCATTCGTCCCGACGCAGACGATGCCGAGCTGGCTGCGGGCCTTCGCCGACGCGAACCCGGTCTCCCTGGTGATCACCGCGATCCGTGACCTCGCCAACGACGGCGCCGTCACCGCCCACGTCGGCTGGGCCTTCCTCGGTCTCGCCGTCGTCGTGGCCGTCTTCGCCCCCCTGACCGTCCGGTCCTACTCCCGGCGCATGTGACCGACCCGTCACCAACTGACGGGATTCCCCGCTGACCCGTCAGAGGGTGGCGACGAGGGCACGGGCTTCGTCGATGAGGTCGGGTCCGCTGCGGTCGGCGTACTCGGCACGGAGGCGCTCCAGCTCGCCCGGGGCGGCCCGCTCGACGAGCTCGGCGGTGCGCTGCCACGCGAGGATCGGCGTGAACCGGCTGTAGGAGAAGCGCCGCGCCAGCGCCAGCAGGCGCGCCGCGTCGCGGAGGGGCACCTCCTCACGGACCAGGCCCCAGGCGCCGAGGGCATAGAGGACCATGCCCGCGGTCGGGTACTCGAGCGGCTGCCGGGCCGGGTCCAGCACGAGGGCGGCCTTGATCCGCAGGGTGTCGTAGAGGTCGCGGCCCTCGTCGCCGCGGGCGTGCAGCGCGTACGCCGTCGTGGCCGCCGCCTCGCCGAACAGCGTCCAGCTCTCCAGCCCGGTGGTCTTGCCCAGCCCCGGGAACCGGAGGTCGCGCAGCTGCTCCATCGCGAGCCGGAACAGCGCCAGCCCTTCGGGGATCTCTGCGCGTCTGAGGGCGAGCTCGGCACGGCAGGCGGTGATGATCACGCCGGAGCCGAAGCCCGCGGTGTTGCGGCTGTTGAGCTCGGTCACCCGGTCCACGAGCTGCTGCGCCTCGTCGAGGCGTCCGGCCTCGATCGCGGCGCTGGCCAGGATCGCGCGGGTGGAGATCGAGTCGTCCCACGCCTCGAGCCGGTCGAGCACCGGGATCGCGGCCAGGGCATGGGCGGCTGCCTGCTCGGTGTTGCCGAGCTGCTCGTGCAGGCCGGCGAGCTGGGTGCGCACGAGGGCCCGACTCCAGGGTCCGTCCTCCTCGCGCCACAGCGCCAGCGCGCGGTCGGCCATCGCGACCGCGCCCAGCAGGTCCCCCGCCGCCTCGCGAGCGCGCATGCCCCAATGCCGCGCCGACATGGCGACGCCACGGTCGGAGGACTCCAGCAGCTCTGCGAGCGCCTGCGGAGACGGCTCGGGGTCGTGCGGGTCGAAGGCGCGCATCACCGTGACCAGGGCGGTCGTGGCGGGGCGCCGCGCCAGGTCGCCGTAGTCGTCGAGCAGCGCGCGGCAGGCCGCCGGGGTCTCGGCCTGCGCGATCACGGTGTTGGTGGTCAGGATCGCGGCCGCGTCCAGCGCGTCCTGCACCTCCTCCGCGGACGGCGTCCAGCCCGCGACCAGGTCCTCCATCGCGGCGCCGAGGGCGAAGACGCGGGGATGCTCGCCCTTGATGTTCCAGTAGTTGCCCAGGCCGGCGAACACCCGAAGCGCGGTCGTCCTCTCGGCGCGGGCCAGGGCGAGTCGCAGCACGTCGGCGAGGTTGCCCTCCTCGCGGGACAGCTCGTCCATGACCTCGAACTGGCGCACCGAGTAGAGGTCGTCGATCACCCCCTCGGTGAAGTCCCGGGCCCAGGTCAGCTGTGCGGTCAGCGCGTCCTCCTCGCGCCCGGAGGCGGCGAGCCGCTGTCGGCCGAACTCGCGAACCGTCTCGAGCATCCGGTAGCGCACCGTCCCCGCCGCGTCGACCACCGACAGCAGCGACTGGTCCACGAGCGACTGCACCGCCGACAGCGCGTCACCCGGCAGCACCGCCTCCGCGGTGGCGAGGGTGAACCCGTCGTGGAACACCGACAGCCTCGCGAGCGCGTCCCGCTCTCGCTCGCCGAGCACGTTCCACGACCAGTTGATGACGTTCAGCAGTGTCTGGTGGCGGTCCGGCCTGCTGCGGTCGGCGCCGCTGAGCAGGCCGAACCGGTCGTCCAGCCGGCGGGCGATGTCGTCGACGGACATGGCGCGCACCTTGGCGGCGGCCAGCTCGATCGTGAGCGGGAGCCCGTCGAGCCGGGCCACGACCCGTCGTACGGCGTCGGTGTCGAGGAGGACCCCGGGACGGGCCGCGGAGGCCCGCTCGACGAACAGCTCGCGGGCGGCCGCCTCGTCGAGCTGGGCCAGCGGGAAGACCTTCTCGGCCGCGATCCCCAGGGGCGCCCGGGTGGTGGTCAGCACCCGGAGCCGGCCGCACACGGCGACGAGGTGGGCGACCAGGTCCGCGACGGCTCCGATGACGTGCTCGCAGTTGTCGAGGATGAGCAGGGTGGGCGCCTGGTCGAGCTGGGCGGCGATGCGGCTGCGGACGTCGTGCAGCCCCTGGGGGCTCAGCACTCGGCGCCCGCTCACCGAGTCGCGCACGCCGAGGGCGGAGCCCACCTCGACGACCACGTCCTCCGGCGAGGTCACGCCGACGAGCTCGACGAAGTGCACCACCTGCTGCTCGGCCTCGCGGCCCAGGAGGTGAGCGAGGCGGGTCTTGCCGAGCCCGCCCGGCCCGAGGATCGAGGTCACCCGGGCGTCGCGCAGCGCCGCCCGCAGGGCCCGGAGGTCCTCGTCGCGCCCGACCAGGGAGGTGGAGTCGTAGCGCAGCCCGGAGCGCACGGGGTTGTCCGCGGCGAGCAGCTCGCCGTGCACCGCCTGCAGCACCGGGCCGGGGTCGACGCCCAGCTGCTCGGCCAGCGCGCTGCGGTGAGCCTCGTAGCGCTGCAGGGCCGCGGGCGCACCGTGGACGGCGAGCTCGCTGCGCAGCAGCGCGGCCATCGTGACCTCGTCCGGGTGGGGTACGGCGCCCAGGTGCCGCAGGGCGTCGGCGTGCTCGCCGCGCGCCGAGCAGGCGCGCCCTAGCACGGCCGTTGCGACGCCCAGGCGCTCGCGCGCCCGTACGCGCAGCTCCTCGAGCGGACCCGGCTCCCCCGGGCCGGCCACGGCCACGGCCAGCGCGGCTGCGGCCAGGTCTCGCGCGGCGACGGTGTCCCCGGCATCCTCCGCGCGACATGCCCGGTCGACCAGTGCGCCCTGCACCAGCGCATCGACCTCGTCGGGAGCCACGCCCAGCGCGTAGCCCTGCTCCAAGCGCAGTACGGCGCCGCGGTCGGTCTGGGCACGGGCTCGCGAGACCACGACCTGCAGGGCCTTGGCCGCACCCGCGGGGCGGTCCTCCCCCCACACCTCGTCGACGAGCCTCGCCTCACCCACCGCGCGGCCGCCGGCGGCGACCAGCGCCGCGAGCAGGGCCCGCGGCCGCTCGCCCCGGATCGGCGCGCCCCTCCACGACGCGCCGTCGAGGAGGGCGAGATCGCTCATGCGCTAGCGCTGCACCGCGCCGCAACGCTCGGCGGCCACGGCGACGGCCGCGTCGCGCGCGGCGCCCGTGTCCTCCTCGGTGAGGGTGCGGTCCGGCGCACGGAAGCGCAGCGCGAACGCGAGCGACTTGCGCCCCTCCCCGATCTGGTCGCCGGTGAAGACGTCGAAGAGCCGGATCGACTCCAGCAGGTCGCCGGCTCCGTCCCGCAGAGCCGCCTCGACCTCGGCCACCGTGGTGGCGGCATCGACGACGAGAGCGACGTCCTCCTTCGCCAGCGGGAACGACGACAGCTCGGGTCCGGCGACCACGTCGACCGCACGGCTCATCAGGAAGTCGAGGTCGAGCTCGACGGCCGCGCTCCGCGCCGGCAGCCCGAACGCCTTGCAGACCTTCGGGTGCAGCTCGCCGGCGTGGCCGAACTCGATCCCCCCGACCTCGAGGCGGGCGCAACGCCCGGGGTGCCACGGAGCGCGCGAGGCCGATGCCACCGTGAGCTCCACGCCCAGGTCCGCGGCGAGCCGGCGCACCAGCGCCACGCTGTCCGCCCAGCCGCTCTCGCGCCCCGGGCCCCACCACCCGGGCCGCTCGCTCTCGCCGGCAAGCACGAGGCCGAGGTGGAGCGGCTGCTCGGGCAGCGCCTCGAGGAGCTTGGCCAGGTCGGCGTCGTCGGGGCGGCGGTCGACGCCGTAGATCGGCGCCGGGCCCCGGTCGACCGGGAAGGCCACCGTGCCGGTCTCGAAGAGCGCGACGCCGGGCGCACCGCGCCCGAGGTTGCGAGCCGCGGCCTTCAGCAGACCCGGCAGCAGGGTCGTCGTGTACGACGGCTCCTCCGACGAGATCGGGTTGGCCAGCCGGACGGTGCGCCGCAGCACGTCGTCGGCCGGAAGCCCGAGCGCATCGAAGGCCGCCTCGCCGACGAACGGGAAGCTCACGACCTCGACGCAGCCGGCGCCGGCCAGGACCCGCCCGACCCGACGGCGCAGCCGCTGGGTCCGGGTCAGCCCGCGCCCGGCGGCTTCGCGGGGCAGCACCGACGGCACCTGGTCGTAGCCGACGATGCGGGCGACCTCCTCGACCAGGTCGTAGGGGTCGGTGACGTCGGGTCGCCAGGTCGGCGGGGTGACGGTGAGGCGCCGGCCGTCGGCCTGCACCGCGCAGCCGACCGCCTCGAGGTGCGCGACGGTGGTCTCGGGCGTGATCGGCATGCCCGTGATGCGCGCCGGCAGGTCCGCGTCGATCTGGATGGCCGGCGACTCGGGGACCACCCCGACCAGGGTGGCGCCGGGCTCGATCGTGCCGCCGCCGTACGTCGTCAGCAGCTCGGCGACCCGGTCCGCGGCGACGGCCGGGAGCAGCGGGTCGACGCCGCGCTCGTTGCGCTTGCCGGCCTCCGAGGAGAGCTTGTGGCGCTTGCCGGTGCGGAACATCGAGACGGCGTCCCAGTGGGCGGCCTCGATCACGACGTGCGTGGTGGCCTCGGAGAGCTCGGTGGTGGCCCCGCCCATCACGCCGGCCAGGCCGATGGGGCCGGATCCGTCGACGATGACCAGGTCCTCCTCCGACAGGACCCGGCGGACGCCGTCGAGGGTGGTGAGCCGCTCGCCCTCGACGGCCCGGCGCACGCGCAGCGCGCCGTCGAGCCGGTCGCCGTCGTAGCCGTGGATGGGCTGGCCCAGCTCGAGCATGACGTAGTTGGTGACGTCCACGCCCAACGAGATCGGGCGCATGCCGGCCTGCTGGAGGCGCCGCGCCATCCAGGCGGGGGTCGGGGCGGTGGGGTCGAAGCCGGTGACCCGCCTCGCGGCGAAGACCGGGCACCCGGCCGGGTCCTCGATGATGACGGGGTAGCCGTCGGCGTCGGGTGCGGGCACCTCGCGCGCCGCCGGATCGTGGAACGGCACGCCGTAGGCCAGGGCCGCCTCGCGGGCGACGCCGCGCAGCGAGAGCGCGTAGGCGCGGTCGGGGTTGATCTCGAACTCGATGATCTCCTCGTCGAGGCCGAGCAGCCCGAAGGCGCTCTCGCCCGGGACGCCGGCGTCGGCCGGCAGCACGATGATGCCGTCGTGATCCTCGCCGAGGCCGAGCTCCGCAGCCGAGCAGATCATCCCGGCCGAGGTGTGGCCGTAGGTCTTGCGCGCGGAGATCGCGAAGTCGCCGGGCAGGACCCCGCCGGGCAGGACGACCACCACGAGATCACCGGGGGCGAAGTTGTGGGCGCCGCAGACGATGCCCTGCGGCTCGCCGGTGCCGTTGGCGTCGCCGACGTCGACGGTGCACCAGTTGATGGTCTTGCCGTTCTTCTGCGGCTCGGGCTCCATCGTGAGCACGCGGCCCACCACGAGCGGACCGGTGATCGCCTCGCCGGGCCGCTCGATCGCCTCGAGCTTGAGCCCGAGCGCGGTCAGGCGCGCGGTCAGCTCGTCGGTGGTGACCTCGGCCGGCAGGTCGACGTACTCCCGGATCCAGGAGACGGGGGTCTTCATCCCTACAGCTCGCTTCCGAAGGCGGTGGTGAAGCGGACGTCGCCCTCGAACAGCGCCCGCAGGTCCTCGAGTCCGTGCCGGAACATCAAGGTGCGGTCGATGCCCATGCCGAAGGCGAAGCCGGAGTAACGCTCCGGGTCGACGCCGCAGGCGGTGAGCACGCGCGGGTTGACCACGCCGCAGCCGCCCCACTCGATCCAGCCCTCGCCGCGGCAGGTGCGGCAGGCGTCGGAGTCGACCCCCCGGCAGACGAAGCAGACCAGGTCCACCTCGGCGCTGGGCTCGGTGAAGGGGAAGTACGACGGCCGGAAGCGGGTCGTGATGCCCTCGCCGAACATCGCGGCGGCGAAGTGGTCGAGCGTGCCCTTGAGGTGGGCCATCGAGATGCCCTCGTCGATGGCCAGCCCCTCGACCTGGTGGAACATCGGGCTGTGCGTGGCATCGTACTCGTCGGTGCGGAAGACCCGGCCGGGGCACACGACGTAGAGCGGTGGCTCGCGGGTGAGCATGGTGCGCGCCTGGACCGGAGAGGTGTGGGTGCGCAGCACCAGATGGTCCTCGGCGGGTGCGGTCCAGAACGTGTCCTGCATGGTGCGAGCAGGGTGGTCGGGACCGAGGTTGAGCGCGTCGAAGTTGAGCCATTCGGCCTCGATGACCGGGCCCTCGGCGACCTCCCAGCCCATCGCCACGAAGATGTCGGCGATCAGCTCCGATCCGGTGGTCAGCGGGTGGCGCGCGCCCACGGGCAGGCGGTCGGTCGGGACCGTGACGTCCACGGTCTCCTCGGCCAGCATCCGCTCCTCGTGCTCGGCCTCCAGCACCTCCTGGCGAGCCGTCAGCGCCTGGTTGACCGCGCCCCGGGCCTGCCCGATCCGCTGTCCGGCCTCCTTGCGCGCCTGGGGCGGCAGCGCCCCGATCTCGCGGTTGGCCAGGGCCAGCGGCGAGCGGTCCCCCGCGTGCTCGAGGCGGGCCTGCTTGAGCTCCTCGAGGTCGCGGGCCGCGGCGAACGCCGCCAGCGCGGCGTCTCGGGCGGCGGTGACCTCTTCGGGCTGCAAAGCACTGACCTCCACGGGGTCGTAGTCGCTGTTGGGTCCGGACACGGGGTGAAGTCTAGGAACGTCCCTCGACGCCGCGCGAACCGGTTGTCACTCTGCCTGCCGTAGGGGGTCCGCCGGGCCGGGTGCGCTCTCCCGCACGAGCAGCCGGTGCGGCACCACGAGGTCGCGACCGGGCAGCGCGTGGTCGCGCATCCGCTCCTCCAGGCAGCGCAGGGCCAGCTCGGCGAGCCGCTGCTTGTCGGGGCCGACGGTGGTGATGCTCGGGACGGCGTAGCGACCGGCCTCGATGTCGTCGAAGCCCACGAGCGCCACGTCCTCGGGCACCCGCAGGCCCAGGTCCGCGCAGGCGCGGAGCGCCCCCAGCGCCAGCTGGTCGGTGAAGCAGAACAGCGCGTCCGGCAGTTCGTCGAGGCCGGCGAGGCGCCGCATCGCGCGGACCCCGTCCTCGTGGTGCAGCCGCTCGACCGCGACGTGCAGACGCTGGTCGTCCGGTACGCCGGCCTCGGCCAGCGCGTCGCAGTGGCCGGCCAGCCGGTGCTGGGCCGTCTGGTTGCGCAGGTGCGGCTGCAGCCCCACGGCGGCGATCCTGCGGCGCCCGGAGGCGAGCAGGTGCCGGGTGGCGCTCGCGGCGGCCACCCGGTTGTCGACCGCGACGTGGTCCACGGCGCCCACGCCGGGCTGCTCCCCCAGCATCACGACCGGCGGCGCGGCGGTGCGGCGCGAGATCTCATCTGCGGTCATCGACCACGGGCTGAAGATCACCCCGTCGACGCCCTGACCCCGCGCCCCGTCGAGGAGCTCGCGCTCGCGCGGGCCGCTGCCGTCGGTCTGCTCGATGTGCACCGTCCACCCCCGGGCCTCGGCGGCACGCACGACGTGGGCGGCCAGCTCCGCGAAGTACGGCGAGTCGATCTCCGGGACGACCAGGCCGATCACCTCCGAGCGGCCACGGCGCAGCTGACGGGCGGCCACGTTGGGGCGGTAGCCGAGCTCCTCGATGGCCATGAGCACCCGTCGCCGGGTGCGCTCGGCCACGACCTCGGGGGTGTTGACGACGTTCGACACCGTGCGCACCGAGACCCCGGCGCGGACGGCCACGTCCTTGAGCTTGGCTGGCATGAATCCGTACCTCCCGGGCACAGGGTATTGCAACGTGGCATTGCAACGTTGCAAGCTGGACCCCGACACCCGACTCGGCAGGAGTACCGATGACGACCACCGCAGCACTCGACGTCCCGATCGACACGGACGTCATCTCGTCCACCATCCACACCGACGGCATCATCGGCTGCAAGTCCGCGTTCTCACGCGAGTGGGTCGAGCAGCTCCGCGAGGACGTGGAGGTCGCCTTCGAGGAGGCCCGCTCGCGCGAGGGCGGCGCCGTCGGGCGGGGCCCCCACCGCTACTACGTCGAGATCCATCCCGAGGCCCTGCGCGGCTTCGTCGACCTGGTCGACCACCCGTGGGTGCGCGCGGTCTGCGAGACCGTCCTCGGACCCGACTACACGATCGTGGAGGTCGGCTTCGACATCCCGTTCGCCGGCGCCGTCAACCAGCCGTGGCACCGCGACTTCCCCAGCCCACGCGAGACGCTCGAGGAGAAGCGGCTGACGTCACTGGCCTTCAACGTCACCTGCGTCGACACCGCGGAGGACATGGGCCCCTTCGAGGTCGCGCCCGGGACCCACTGGGACACCGGGGAGGACTTCGAGCACGGCATGTTCCCGCCGAAGTCGGCCTACTCTCGCTACGAGGAGCTGGCCGTGCGCAAGTACCCACAGAGGGGTGACGTCTCCGCGCGATCCGCGCTGACGGTGCACCGGGGCACGCAGAACCACTCGGAGAAGGCCCGTCCGGTCCTGGTGCTCGGCGTCGACGCCCCGGGCGCCGGCAACGACGAGAAGCACGATCTGGCCGTGACCCGGGCGCTCTGGGACAGGCTGCCCGAGCGGGTGCGCCGACACCTGTCGTGCCCGGTGGTCGAGGAGCTCACCCCGATCACCCAGAAGCACACGATCGAGGGCCTGGTGATGGGCGAGGCCTGAGCCTGCCCGCGGTTCGTTAGGTGCGCTCGGCGCGGGTCAGCCAGCGCTGGAGGGTGACGACGCCGAGCAGGATGGTGCCGCTGACGACGGCCTGCCAGTCGGAGTCGAGCGAGCCCACCTGGTTGATGACGTTCTTGATCACCTGCAGCAGCAGGACGCCGATCAGGGTGCCCAGGATCGTGCCGGCCCCGCCGGTGAGCAGCGTGCCGCCCAGCACCACGGCGGCGATGGCCTCGAGCTCCAGGCCGACGCCGAGGATGGTGACCCCCGAGGAGGTGTAGGAGGCGATCATGATCCCGCCGAAGCCGGCCAGCAGGGCCGAGGCGACGTACGTGACGACCTTGGTGCGCTGCACCGGCAGGCCCATCAGCTCGGCGGCGTCCTCCTGCCCGCCGATCGCCAGCACCGTCGCGCCGTACGACGTGCGGTGCAGGACCAGCGCGCCGATGGCGAAGAAGAGGACCACCAGCAGGACCGGATAGGGGATGCCGAGCAGCTCGCTCTGCGCCAGCTTGCGGAACGCCGAGCCGGCCGGGACCTTGTAGGTGGTCGCGCCCTCGTCGGTGAGCAGGAGCAGCAGACCGCGGGCGAAGAGCAGGCCCGCCAGCGTCACGATGAACGGCGGCAGCCCGCCTCGGGCGATGACCACGCCCTGCACCAGCCCGATCAGCCCACAGACGCCGAGCGGCAGCGCGAACGCCACGAGGGTGCCGTGCTGGGAGCCCCAGGCCGCCAGCACCCCGCCCAGGGCGAAGACGCTGCCGACCGACAGGTCGATGCCGCCGGTCATGATCACGAACGTCATCCCGAGGGCCAGCATCGCGAGGAACGACGCCTGCACCGCGATGCCGGTCAGGTTGCCGCGGCTCAGGAAGGTGTCGAAGCTGAAGCTCGCGACGACCATCACCAGGACGAAGATCGCCAGGGCGCCCTGGCGCTGGACCAGCGCCGCGAACCGCGCCCGGGAGGCCATGGCGGCCTCGGGCGAGTTGCCGGTGGCGGGGTCGACCTCGGTGCGGCTCATGTCTTCCTCGGCTTCCTGCTCGTGCCCCGCCGCCCCAGCTGGACGTAGACGGCCGCGATCACGATCACCGCCTGCACGATCTGCGCCGACGAGTCCGGGATGTTGTGGAAGATCAGCGTGGCCGTGATCAGCTGCATCAGCAGCGCGCCCGCGACCGTGCCGAGGATGCGCACCTGCCCGCCCGACAGCGGGGTGCCGCCGATGACGACCGCCGTGATCGCGGAGAGCTCCATGAGGAGTCCCAGCTTGGTCGGATCGCTGGCCTGCGAGCGCGCGGCCAGCAGGATGCCGGCCATGGCGGCGAGCAGGCCCGATACGACGTACGTGGTCACCAGCACGCGCTTGACCGGCAGCCCGGCCAGCTCGGCTGCGAGCTTGTTGCCGCCGATGGCGACCAGCTGGCGCCCGTAGGTGGAGCGCCGTACGACCAGACCGACGACGAGCGCAACGAGGGCCGCGATGGCCACGACGTAGGGGATCCCGAGGACGCTGCCCGTGCCGAGCTCGCGAAAGCCCTCGTCGCGGATGCTCTTGATCTGTCCGCCGAACAGGTTGGCCACGCCGCGCCCGGCCACCATGAGACCGAGCGTGGCCACGATCGGCTGGACGCCGACGTGGGCGACCAGGACCCCGGCGATCAGCCCCACGACGACGCCGGCAAGGAGCGAGATGCCGATGGAGATGCCGGTGCCGTAGCCGATGTAGAGCGGGATGAGGGCCGCGGCGAGGGCCATGACGGCACCGACGGAGAGGTCGATGCCCTCCGTGCCGATCACCAGCGCCATGCCGAGCGCCACGATCAGGACCGGGGCCACCTGCACCAGCTGGAGTCGCAGCGTGCCCTCCGTGGCGAAGTTGTCGGTGAAGAGCAGGTTGAAGACCAGCAGCAGCAGCAGCGCGACGAAGACGCCGTTGCGACGCACCCAGTCGCTGTCGATGCGGCGGCGCCGGCCGCTGTCCCCGGTGCGGCCCGAAGGCTCCGTCGTGCCCGCCCCGGTGGTGGCGGGGCTCGCGGTGTCGGTCACGATGCCTCTCCTTCGCTCGCAGTCGCTCGGTCCCCGGCGAGCGCCCGGAGCAGCTCGGAGCTGCTGAGGTCGCTACTGTCCAGCTCGGCCTGCGCCGAGCCGTCGTGCAGCACGACGATCCGGTCGGCGCCCTCCACCAGCTCCTCCATCTCGCTGGAGATCAGCACCACGGCCAGGCCCTGCTGGGCGAGCTCGTCGATGAGCGCCTGGACCTCGCTCTTGGCCCCCACGTCGATGCCGCGGGTGGGCTCGTCGAGCAGGAACACGGTCGGCTCGGTGCACAGCCACCGGGCGATCAGCACCTTCTGCTGGTTGCCCCCGGAGAGCTCGCGCACCTTCTGCTGCGGGCTCGACGCCTTGATCTTCAGGCGCCGCATGAACGTCTCGACGAGCCGGTCGATCTGCCCCTCGGAGACCACGCCGCCGCGCGAGACCCGGGGCAGGACGGCCAACGCGATGTTGTCGCGCACCGAGAGGTCCGGGACGATCCCCTCCGCCTTGCGGTCCTCCGAGAGCAGCGCGATCCCGGCCTTGAGCGCCCGACGTACGGAGTTGGGTCGCACCGCCGTGCCCGCGACCGTCACCTGCCCGCCGTCAGTGTGCAGGGCGCCGTAGACGGCCTTGACCGTCTCGCTGCGCCCGGAGCCGAGGAGCCCGGCGAGGCCGACGACCTCGCCCGGTCGCACGGACAGGTCGATGCCGTGCAGGCGATTGCGCACCTCGATCCCGGAGACGACGAGGGCCGGCTCCCCGGTGCGCCGGTGCGACGCGCCGAACTCGGTGGCGCCCTCGGAGGCCACCTCCTCGACGTCGCGCCCCAGCATCTGCGAGACGAGCTCGAGCCGGCTCAGGCCGGCCATCGACCCGGTGTGCACCCAGCGGCCGTCGCGCAGGATCGTGACCCGGTCGCACAGCTCCCAGAGCTCGTCGAGCCGGTGCGAGACGAAGACCAGCCCGACCCCGCGCTCGCGCAGCCGCCGCGCCACGGCGAAGAGCGTGGCGACCTCCTTGGCCTCCAGGGAGGAGGTGGGCTCGTCCATGATCACGACCCGGCTCTCCACCGACATGGCCCGGGCCAGCGCGACCATCTGCTGGGCGCCGAGACCGAGGCGGCCGAGCTCGGTGGTGACGTCGAGGTCGATGGTCAGCTCCCGCATCAGCTCGCGGGCCCGCTGGTTCATCGCGCGTACGTCGATCAGCCCCACCCGGTTGCGTGGCTCCCGGCCCAGGAAGATGTTGCGGGCCACGCTCAGCAACGGGACCAGGTTGACCTCCTGGTAGATCGTGGAGATGCCGACGTCCTGCGCGTCGGAGGGACGGCGGAAGTGCTGCATCTCCCCCGCGTAGCGGACCTCACCCGCGTCGGGGGTATAGACGCCCGTCAGGACCTTGATCAGCGTCGACTTGCCGGCGCCGTTCTCCCCCACGAGGGCGTGGATCTCACCAGGCGCGAGCTGGAAGTCCACCCCCTGCAGGGCATGCACGCCGCCGAAGGTCTTGGTGACGCCCACCGTCTCCAGGACCGGTGCGGTGCCGTCCTCTGACGCGGTCTGCTCGGAGATGCTCACGCCAGGCCTCAGAACGCCTTCCCGAGGTCCTGCTCGGCGTTGTCGGAGTTGTACTCGTCGTCCTCGATGATGACGTCCTCGGGGATCTCCTCGCCGGCGTAGAACTTCGTCATGGTCTCGAAGGCCAGGGGGCCGAAGCGCGGGTTGGACTCGATCACGGCGTTGATGTCGCCGTCGACGATGGCCTGCACGGCGTTGCGGGTCCCGTCGATCGAGACGATCTTGATGTCCTCGCCGGCGTCCTTGCCGGCCGCGGCGACGGCGGTGACCGCCCCGAGCGCCATCTCGTCGTTGTGGGCGTAGATCGCGGTGATGTCGGGGTTGGACTGCAGCAGCTGCTCGGTCACCGACTGACCCTCGTCGCGGGCGAAGTTCGCGGTCTGTTCCTCCGCGATGTCGAGGTCGGGGTACTCCTCCGCGACCCGGTCCTTGAAGCCGGCGTTGCGCTCGTCGGTGACGTTGTTGCCCGAGGAGCCCAGCAGGATCGCGACCGTGCCCTCGCCTCCGGTGGCGTCGGCCAGGGCGTCGGCCGCCCGCTGGCCCTGGTCGTAGAAGTCCGAGCCGAGGAACGCGACGTAGTCGGAGCAGGGCTCGTTGGTGACCTTGCGGTCGATGGTGAGGACGGGCACGCCCTTCTGCTTGGCCGCGTCGAGGGCCGGGTCCAGGCCGTCGGAGTTGACCGGGGCGACGATCAGCATCTGGACACCCTGGTTGAGCATGTCCTGGACGTCGGCGATCTGCTTGGGCAGCTCGGCGTTGGCGTTGGTGACGATCAGCTTCTTGACGCCGGCCTGCTCGGCGGCCTCGCGGATCGAGGCGGTCTCGGCCGCCCGGAACGCCGCCGTGTCCGGCTCGGACTGCGAGAAGCCCACCACGGCGTTCTTCAGGTCGAGCTTCTTGGCGCCGTACTGCTCGAGCGTGCACCCCGGCCCGGCGGACTCGCTCTCCTTCACGACCTGCTCGTCGTCGCCGGCGGGGCGGTCGCTCGCCTCCTCGTCGCCGGAGTTGGTGCAGCCTGCCAGAGCCAGGGCAGCGACCGCCGCGGCGGTCACCAGCCTCCAGCGGGTCACGGTGGTGCTGGTCATGAGGTGCTCCTTGCGAAGGATGTCGAGGGTGAGACAGCCGTCACACCGAGGTCGTCAAGAAAACAGGATCGAACAGATCTGCGCAATCACCCACAAGGGTCCTCTCCGGCGACCCTGCGCGAGCGGCCCGGAGCCCTCGTCGGGGCTCACCGGCGGCCGAGGGAGGCCACCTCCGCTGCCGTGAGGGCTCGGTCGAAGAGCCGGACGTCGTCGACGTCGCCGCGCAGATAGTCCACCTTGTGCCCGCCGAACTGCCCGCGCCCGATGACCGTGTGGCCGCTGGATCCCGCGGCGGTGCAGGCGCTGCGGGTGGCCACGAGCTGCCCGTCCAGGTAGAGCTGGATCGTGCCGGCGGTCGCGTCGCGCACGCCGGTGAGGTGGTACCAGCGGCCCACCTCGGGCCGGGCCGGGGACAGCGCCCGCAGCCCGACGAAGCTGAACGCCCACCGCTGGTCCTGCCCGGAGTACTGGAGGAAGAACGCGCTGCTGGACTCGGAGTCCTGGCTGACGACCGTCTGGAACGCACCGGTGGCCTCGTCGAGTCGGGCGTAGGCGGCCACGCTGTAGCTGCCGGCCGTGTCGAGCAGCGCGGCGCCGGTGTCGGCCTCGCCGTCGCCCTCGAAGGAGGCGGCGCTGCCGGTCACCCCGGGCGTCCAGGTGACCCCCGTCAGCGTCGCGTCGGCGTCGCCGACGCTGTCGGCCGCGGTGGACCCGCTCCCCTCGTCGAAGGGGTAGGCATGGACCCCCTGGGTGCCGGGGGTCCCCGAGTCCGGGGGCGGTCCGCCGTCGCCGGTGTCGTTTGCCCCGGCGATGATCGACTCGTTGACCGCGCGCACCCGGGCGTAGTCCATCTTTCGCACCCGTCGGTCGTAGGTCAGGAAGCCGTTGACCTCGTGCTCCACGTCGGTCAGCTGGGTGTAGACCGAGCCGCTGATGCCGCAGGCACGGGCGGTCGCGAGCACGTCGCGCTGGTTCTCGACGTAGCGCCGGGTGAGGGTGGCTGAGTCCGGGGTCATCTCGTAGGCGTGACCGTCCTCGAACCACATGTGGTCTCGCACCTCGAGTCCGAAGCCTCCGTGCTCACCGTCGATCGCGACCCGCCGGGCGTCCGGGACGGGTTGCCCGGGGCCGACGTACTGGTGCCAGTCGAGGACGTCGCCCTGGCCGGAGTCGCCGAGGGAGTCGCAGCAGTTGACGCCGCTGTGGGCGTTGACCAGCCGGGTGGGGTCCTGGGCCTTGACGCTGCGCGCGATCCGGCCCGTGGCCTCGCGGTCCCACTCGCCCCAGCCCTCGTTGAAGGGCACCCAGCCGATGATCGAGGTCCAGCTGGACTTCTCGTCGACCATCTCGTGGAGCTCGCGCTCGAACTGCGCCTGCGCCCGGGGCGGGATCTGATGGCTGCCCGTGCGCATGGCCGGCATGTCCTGCCAGACCAGGAGGCCCAGCCGGTCGGCGTGGTAGTACCACCGGTCGGGCTCGGTCTTGATGTGCTTGCGCACCGTGTTGAACCCGAGGCGCTTGTGCTCCACCAGGTCGAAGCGCAGCGCCTGGTCGGTCGGAGCGGTGTAGATGCCGTCGGGCCAGTAGCCCTGGTCGAGGGTGGAGAGCAGGAACAGCGGCTTGCCGTTCAGCGTGATCCGGCGCCTCCCGTCGGCGCCCCGGGCCGTGGAGATCTCGCGCATCCCGAAGTAGGAGCCGACCCGGTCGAGCGTGCGCCGGCCGTCCTTGAGGCGCACCGTGAGGCGGTAGAGGTGCGGGTCGTCGGGGCTCCACAGCCGAGCGCGCGGGACCGGGAGTCGGAGCCGCCGGCTCGCCGGTCCACGCGTGCGACTGACGACCTTGTCGCCGTTGAGCACCGTCGCCTCGACCTGGAGTCCCCGGGGGGAGCCGGACGCGTCGGCATGCAGGCGCAGGGAGCTGGTGTCGAGGTCCGGGACCATGTCGAGGTGCGCGATGCGGCGCCCCGCGACCGGCTCCATCCACACCGTCTGCCAGATGCCGGAGGCACCTTCGTAGAAGATCCCGCGGTCCGGGACGCGCCGCTGCTTGCCGACCGGCTGCCAGGTCGCGTCGGTGCGGTCCTCGACGCCGACGATGATCTCCTGCTGTCCGCGCGGCCGCAGGGCGCGGGTGACGTCCGCACTGAAGGCACCGTATCCGCCTTGGTGGGTGGCCACCCGGACCCCGTTGACGAAGACCCGGGCCCGGTAGTCCACGGCGCCGAAGTGCAGCTGGAGACGGCGGCCCGGCTCGCCGACACGCCAGCTCTTGGGCACCCGCACCAGGCGGCGGTACCACATGTAGTCCTCGTGGCGCTGCACTCCCGAGAGCGCCGACTCGATGGGGTAGGGAACCAGCACCTGCTCGCGCAGCCGTTCGCCCAGCGGTGGCCGCTCGCCGGCCACCGCGCCCGAGAACTGCCAGAGGCCGTTGAGGTTGCGCCACTCGGAGCGGCGCATCTGAGGGCGCGGGTACTCCGGCAGCGCGTTGCGCGGTGAGACTCGCGATGTCCAGGGGGTGGCGAGCCGAGGGGTGCCCGGCGACCACCGGTCCTCCTGCTCGACGG
This sequence comes from Nocardioides sp. cx-169, assembly GCF_021083605.1. Taxonomy (NCBI): domain Bacteria; kingdom Bacillati; phylum Actinomycetota; class Actinomycetes; order Propionibacteriales; family Nocardioidaceae; genus Nocardioides; species Nocardioides sp. cx-169. The sequence continues at coordinate 209,149 of NZ_JAJNRO010000008.1, read as the reverse complement.
CCGAGGGAGGCTCCCCGGCCTGCGCGACGACGGCGGGGCCGAGTGCGAGTGCGGCCACGAGGACGAGGGCGCCGCGGCGCCGCCCGAGGCGGCCTGGGAGCGAGGAACGCAATGACATGGGGCGCCTCCCGAGAGTGAACGGCGTCGACGGACTCCCGCCGCAGGCTCGGCCGGCTCTCGCTGTCGTCGAGCACCCGTCGCCGTTGCCTGTGAGCCATCTCACAGGTCAGAATGAGAGATGTCAACATGCTCACCCAAATTCGCACACGTCCTCACAGGCGCCCGCCACGCTCTACGATGAGCGCCGTCCGCCGCCGGCGTCCGCCGGTCCCCAGCCCCAGGAGTCGCACATGCTCGCAGCCGAGCGGCAGGCCCGGATCCAGCGAGAGGTCGAGCACCGTGGCGCCGTGCGGGTCAGCGAGCTGGCGCGGCTGCTGAACGTCTCGGACATGACCATCCGGCGCGACCTCGACACCTTGGCCGCCCAAGGGGGCCTGGCCAAGGTGCACGGCGGCGCCACGGTCACCGGAGGCGGCAGGCCGAGCACCGACGAACCCGGTTTCGAGACCAAGGCCGCCCAGCAGACCGCCGAGAAGGAGGCCATCGCCGCCGCGGCCGCCGCCCTGGTACGGCCCGGCTCCGCGATCGGCCTCAGCGCGGGGACGACCACGTGGACACTGGCCCACCACCTGCGCGACGTGCCGGGGCTGACGGTGGTCACCAACTCCATGCGCATCGCCGACGTCCTCCACGGCGCCGGGGCGGCCGCACCCAACGTCGTCCTGACCGGCGGCGTCCGCACCCCCTCGGATGCGCTGGTGGGGCCGGTGGCGGTCTCGTCGCTGCGCCTGCTCCACCTCGACCTGGTCTTCCTCGGGGTGCACGGCATGAACGCCCGGGCCGGGTTCACCACCCCCAACCTGCATGAGGCGGACACCGACCAGGCCCTGGTCGCCGCCGGCCAGCGCGTGGTCGTGCTCGCCGACCACACCAAGTGGGGCATCGTCGGCATCAGCACGATCGTGCCGCTCGACCAGGCCGATGTGGTGGTCAGCGACGAGGGTCTCTCCGAGGAGGCCCGCACCATGATCGGCGAGTCGGGCGCCGACCTGGTGATCGCTCCCTACCGCCCGGCCGGCGACGGCTACGTGCGCACCGGTTGAGCGCCCAGCTCCCAGTCAGAGCATGCTGCCCGAGGGCCAGGTGAGCACGACCCGGGCACCGCCCCCAGGGGCGTCGGTGATCACCACGGTGCCGCCGTGGGCACGGACCAGCCCGTTGACGAGGTACAGGCCGAGGCCCGAGCCTCCGCTGACTCCCCCGCGCCAGAACTTGGTGAACACCCGGCGCCGGAGCTCCACCGGGATGCCGTCCCCCTCGTCGTCCACGGTGAGCTCCACCCCCGGCGCCTCCGCGGAGTCCGGAAGGGGGCGCAGGCGCACGCATACGCGGCCCTCCCCGTGGCGCACGGCGTTCTCGATCAGGTTCGTCACCACCTGGGTGAACTTGTCCGGGTCCACGTTGACCTGCGGCAGGTCGCCCCCGATGTCCACATCGATCTCACGCGACGTGCCGGCGCCGACCGAGTCCGCGATCCGCCGCACCAGCACGGCCGCGTCGGAGGGCCGCGGGTGCAGCTGTAGGCGGCCGGTGTCGATGCGCGCGACGTCGAGGAGCTCGGCGATCAGCCGGCTGAGCCGGTCGGAGTCGGCATGGACCGTGGTGAGCATCAGCTTCTTCTGCTCGTCGTTGAGCCGGTCCCAGCGGTGGAGCAGCGCTTGGACGAACCCCTTCACTCCCGTCAGCGGCGAGCGGAGCTCGTGCGCGACGGTCGCGACCAGGTCGGAGCGCTCGCGGTCCAGGCGCGCGCGCCCGCGCCCCGAGCGGATCGTCACCGCCACCTGTGCGACCGGCTCTCGTAGCGACGGCCGGTCGATGCGCGCGGCCACGAGCACCTCGGTCCCGTCGGGCAGCAGCCAGGATTGCTCGGGGACCGCGGTGCGGGTGACCAGGCCGCCGTACGGCGTGTTGGCGGCGTGCCAGCTCCTGCCGCCGTGGTCCTGCAGGGCCAGGACGTCGGCCAGTGGGCGGCCCACCAGCTCCTCGGCCGAGCCCCCCAGCATCCGGGCGGCAAGCCGGCTGACGAGGACGACCGCGCCGCTGCCGTCAGCGAGCACCACACCGTCCGGGAGCGCGTCGGCCAGTGCCTGCGCGCTCGGGGTGCCCTCGGTCATGCGTGCACCCTACGAGGGTGCGGAGCGTCGCTGCGCGGTCGCGGACGCGTAGAGGCACAGCGCGGCCGCGGTGGAGAGGTTGAGGCTCTCGGCGCGGCCGTGGATCGGGATCGCGACCCGGTGGTCGGCGAGGGCGGCGAGCTCGGCCGGCAGACCCCACGCCTCGTTGCCGAACAGCCAGGCGGTCGGGCGCGAGAGCAGGTCTGCGGCGTCGGACAGGTCGACCTCGCCGGCGCCGTCCGCGGCGAGTACCACGAGGCCGGCGGCCTGCGCGGCCCGGACTGCCTGCTCGGCGTCGTCGACGACGGCCACCGGCAGATGGAAGACGCTGCCCACGCTGGCGCGCACGGTCTTGGGGTTGTAGACGTCGACCGAGCTGCCGGCGAGCACGACCGCGCCTGCCCCCGCCGCGTCGGCCGAGCGGATCACGGTGCCGGCGTTGCCGGGGTCGCGCACGTCCGCGCAGATCGCGACGAGTGCCGGCGCCGGGTCCAGCAGGTGGGTCAGCGGCCGGTCCAGGAACCGGCACACGCCGACGACGCCGGCCGGCGTCACGCTGTCGCTGAGCGCCGCCATCGCCCGGTCGTCGACGAGCGTCCAGGCGGGTGCGGCCTCCGCCAGGGCGGCGTAGCGCTCGGTGGCGGCCGGGGTGGCGAAGACCTCGACGACGCAGCCGGGGACCTCGAGAGCCGCCTCCACCGCCTTGGGCCCGTCGGCAAGGAACAGCCGCCGCTCGGATCGCTCCGAGCGGCGGCTGAGCCGACGCGTGTCCTTGACCCGGGTGTTGCCCGCGGCCAGGGGTGGGTGACCAGACCGGCGCGTGGCGCCGTCATCCGCCATCGAGTTAGGCAGTCGCCTCGACCTTGGGCGCGTTGACGTCCTCGGGCAGGGCGGCGCGGGCGGCCTCGAGGATCGCGGTGAACGCGGCCGGGTCGTTGACGGCCAGGTCGGCGAGGATCTTGCGGTCCACCTCGATGCCGGCGAGGTGCAGTCCCTGGATGAAGCGGTTGTAGGTCATGCCCTGCGCACGCGCGGCGGCGTTGATGCGCTGGATCCACAGCTTGCGGAAGTTGCCCTTGTTCTTGCGGCGGTCGTTGTAGCTGTAGACGAGGGAGTGGGTGACCTGCTCCTTGGCCTTGCGGTACAGGCGCGAGCGCTGGCCGCGGTAGCCGGCGGCGCGCTCGAGGGTGGTGCGGCGCTTCTTCTGGGCGTTCACTGCCCGCTTGACGCGTGCCATGGTGTTACTCCTTGGTGCTGAAGTTGCTAGATCGAGAGTCCTCGACCAACGAACGGGTGGACGAGGGTCAGATGCCGAGCATCTTCTTGGCGCGCTTGGTGTCGGCCTTGGCGACCTCGACCGTGCCGGTCAGGCGGCGCGTGACCTTGGAGGCCTTCTTCTCCAAGTTGTGGCGCTTGCCCGCCTTCTCGCGAAGGATCTTGCCCGAGCCGGTCACGCGGAAGCGCTTGCCGGCACCGGAGTGGCTCTTGTTCTTCGGCATCTCTGTCTCTCTCTTTCGGTCGTGGTCGCGCGCGGGGCGCGACCCGATCGGCTGCTGGCCGGCGTGGCGCCGGCCCGGGTCTCAGGCCTCGATCTCGGGATCGAGGTTCTCGGAGCGGCCGCGCTCCTTCTTCTGCGCGACCGGTCCCGCCGCGTGAGCGGCGTCGCGCTCGGCCTTCTCGGCGTCCACGACGGCGGCACGCTCGGCCATCTTGGTCTCCTTGTCGGCCTGCAGGTCGACCTTCGCGTCGGCCTTCTTCTTGTGCGGGCCGAGGACCATGATCATGTTGCGGCCGTCCTGCTTGGGCGAGGACTCCACGAAGCCCAGCTCCGAGACGTCCTCGGCGAGCCGCTGCAGCAGCCGGAAGCCCAGCTCGGGGCGGTGCTGCTCGCGACCGCGGAACATGATCGTGATCTTGACCTTGTCGCCGGCGCGCAGGAACCGCACCACGTGACCCTTCTTGGTCTCGTAGTCGTGCGCGTCGATCTTGGGACGAAGCTTCATCTCCTTGATGATCACGTTCGTCTGGTTCCGGCGCGCCTCACGGGCCTTCTGGGCGTTCTCGTACTTGAACTTCCCGTAGTCCATGAGCTTGCACACGGGCGGCTTGCCCTGAGGGGCGATCTCGACGAGGTCGAGGTCGGCCTCCTGGGCCAGCTTGAGGGCCTGGTCGGTCGGCACGATGCCGACCGTCTCGCCGTTGGGTCCGACGAGTCGGACCTCGGGAACCCGGATCCGCTCGTTGATACGAAGCTCGGTGCTGATGTGTCCTCCAGTGTGTTCGGGGCCCGGAAGCCGCCCGAAATGAAGAACGGCTCCCGCTTGTCTCAAGCGGAAGCCAGTCGCACCGCGTCCACCCGTCCGGGCTTCTGCGACTCCGCCGGCTTCGGGATCACGCGGGCGACGTGCGCTCGCGCAAGGCCGGAGCCTGCGGGACCGGACCCGACGACCTGGCGGTCGATGCGGGTGGGAGACGATGAAGCTGACTCCGCTTGTGTGATCGGTCCGGTCTCCCGGACTGATCGGTCAACACCGCATGCTATCGGACTATTCCGCCGGGTGCCCAATCGCCCTCACGAGGGCCGCAGCCACGCGGAGCGCCCGCCGACCGTCGTGAGCGTCCAGCCGGAGGCGACGCCGAGCAGGTCGTCGCCCTCGAGGACGAACGTCGCCGGGCCGGCGACGTCGACCACGAGCGCCGCCGCCTCCTCCTGCAGGGCGGACTGGGCGGCGGTGCGGGCCGTGACCGGCACCGGGCGAGCCCCCGGGTCCCAGGCGGCGAGGCTGTCGATGCCCGTGAAGGCCAGCATCGCGAGCCGGCCGTCGGCGCCCTCGAGGAGCACGGCGGCCATGTCACTGGTCTTGTCGCGCGCCAGGCCGTCCTCGCCGACCTCGACCTCGCCCAGCACCGCGACCACCGGCACCAGCAGCCGCGACCGGGCGATCGCGGCCAGCGCCGCCGCGTCGTCGTACGCCGCCAGCGCGGCACGCAGCTCCGGGTCGGCCTCCCCGGCGTCGTCGGGGAACCCGGGGCCGAGAAGGCGTCGATCGCTCATCGGGCCATTGTGGCGGGCGGGCGACTGTGCCCCCGGACACGCCCCATCGAGCCCGGTCCATGACCTGGTCGCGGTGCACGGGCATCTCGCAAGGCGATCCCGGCCGCCGGGGCCCCATGCCGGTCCGAGGCCGGTGCACCCGGCCCTGCTGGGGCCACGTGGAGCTTTGTGCCACGCTGGGGACGTGGACGACGTGACCTGGGCAGCCCTCGCACTGGTGCTGACGGCGCTCGGCGCCGTCTGGACCTGGTTCGCCTACCGGCGCCGCGGCCTGCCGGCGGCCCTGAAGGCCGCCGGGCTGACCCTGCTGCCCCTGGCGGCGTACCTGACCAAGACCCTGAAGATGCTCACCCGGATCGGCGACGCGGTGGCCGACTGGGCCACCTCGCTGGTCTTCAGCCCGCTCGTCTGGGCAGGGGTGGTCGTGGCCGGGCTCGCAGTGGTCCTCTTCGGCGCCGGCCGCGCACTGGAGCGGCGCTCCGGTGGCCGCCAGGCCCCTCGTCGAGACGCCCGGCGTGAGGTCCCCCCGAGCCCTGGAGCGGGGGCCCGCGCGAAGCCCGCCATCGACGACGACCTGGCCGAGATCGAGGCGCTGCTGCGCAAGCGCGGCATCGAGTGATGGCCGCCGTCTCGGTCTCCTCCTCCTTCGTGGACCGCAACCGGCTGTGGGCACGGCTCAACGAGGCCGTGGCGGCCCACCCCGAGCCGTTGGGCTCCCCGCTCGCGGTGGTCGACCTGGACGCCTTCGACGCCAACGCCGACGACCTGCTGCGCCGGGCCTCCGGCAAGCCCATCCGAGTCGCGTCGAAGTCGATCCGAGTGCCCGCCCTGCTCCGCCGGGCGCTCGCCAGGGACGGCTTCCAGGGCATCCTCGCCTACACGCTCTCGGAGGCCCTCTGGCTCGAGGAGGAGGGACTGAGCGACGACATCGTCGTCGCCTACCCCACGGTCGATCGTGCCGCGCTCACCCGGTTGGTCCAGTCGCCCCGGGCGGCCGGCCGGATCACCCTCATGGTCGACGACGCGGCCCACCTCGACCTCGTCGACTCGGTGCGGGCCTCGCACGCCGTGCCGGTGCGGGTCTCGATCGAGATCGACGCGGGACTGCGCCTCGGGCGCCAGCACGTCGGGCCCAAGCGGTCTCCGCTCTATGACGCGGGCTCGGTCACGCGGCTGGCCCGGGCCATCCTCGACCGCCCCGGCTTCCGCCTCGTCGGCGCGATGACCTACGAGGGCCAGGTCGCCGGCGTGCCCGACGACGTGCCGACCGCGAAGGCCCGCTCGCTCGTCGTACGCCGCCTGAAGAGCATGTCGGTGAGCCAGCTGGAGGTCCGCCGGCGCGAGATCGCGGACGCGCTCGGCGAGCTCGTCGAGCTCGAGTTCTGGAACGCCGGCGGCTCGGGCTCGGTCGAGGACACCGTCGCGGACCCGGTGGTGACCGAGGTCGCGGCGGGCTCCGGGCTCCTGGTCCCCGCCCTCTTCGACCACTACCAGTCCTTTGAGCCTCGCCCGGCGGCCTTCTACGCCCTGCCGGTGGTGCGGCGTCCCTCCCCGGAGGTCGCGACGGTGCACGGCGGCGGCTTCGTGGCCTCCGGACCGGCCGGCCAGGACCGCCTCCCGATCCCGTGGGCCCCCGCTGGCCTGCACCTGACCGGGCTCGAGGGCGCCGGCGAGGTGCAGACCCCGCTCACCGGCCATCCCGCCGCGCTGCTGAAGATCGGCGACCTGGTGTGGTTCCGCCACGCCAAGTCCGGCGAGCTCTTCGAGCACACCAACCAGGTCCACCTGCTCTCGGGCAGCCGGATCCACGAGACCGTGCGGTCCTACCGTGGCCATGGGCTCGCCTTCTGACCCAGCGCGCCACCTGCTGGACCTGGCGCGGTCGCGGCCCCCGACGCTGGGCGACGGGAGGCTCGTGTGCATCGATGGGCCGGCCGGCTCCGGCAAGACGACGCTCGCCGCCTCCCTGGCGGCCCTCGCGGGGGCGCCCGTGGTGCATATGGACGACCTCTACGACGGCTGGGACGGGCTCCCGCGGGTCACCGACCAGCTGGACGGTCTGCTGCTGCCGCTGACCGAGGGTGCCGCTGGCAGCTACCGGCGCTACGACTGGGTCCTGCAGGAGTACGTCGAGGCCGTCACCGTCGCCCCCGCCCCGCTGCTGGTCCTGGAAGGGGTCGGCGCCGGCTCGTTGGCCCACGCGGCGCGCTGCACGGTGCTCGCCTGGGTGGAGGCTCCCGACGCTCTGCGGCTGCAGCGCGGCCTGACCCGCGATGGTCCGCAGGTCGAGCAGCACTGGCGGCGTTGGATGCGCGCCGAGGCCGAGCACTTCGCCGACCAGCGCACCCGAGACCGCGCGGACGTGATCGTCGACGGCACCGCAGCCGCCCCGCCGCGCTCCCCGGGCCGGGTCACCTGATCAGCGACAAGAAAGATGCGCGCGCGTCGCAACCAAACTCGACCCCGGAGCGTCACTTAAGGTGTGAACGTGACCCCGCGGGTGGTGCTCCGCCTGGTGGCGGCCGGGGTCGCCCTCGCCGCCGTGATGACGGCTGTGCTCTCGGGGGCGCAGGAGCCGGAGGGACCGGCCGGCTCGAGCGCTGCCGGGACAGCCGGGCCCAGCGTCGCTCCCCTGCCCGTGGTGAGCGGCCCCACGCGTGAGGCCGCTCCGTCGAGCCCCAACATCGTCATGGTGATGGCCGACGACATGCGCGCCGACGACCTGCTGTTCATGCCTGCGCTGCGCAAGCTGGTCGGCGCCCACGGCCTGACCTTCCAGAACTCCTTCTCGCCGTACCCGCTGTGCTGCCCGGCGCGGGCGTCCTTCCTCACTGGCCAGTACGCCCACAACCACCACGTCTGGTGGCACGAGGAGCCTTACGGCTACGGCGCCTTCGACGACTCACGCACGCTGGCGACGTCGCTGACGGAGGCGGGCTACGCGACCGGCTTCATCGGCAAGTACCTCAACCGCTACGGACCGGCACGCTCGCTGGTGAGTGGCGGGCCGTCCTACCGCTACGTCCCGAGCGGCTGGACGGACTGGCGAGGCTCGATCGACCACGTCGAGGGGGTCGGCATCCACGGCGGGACCTACCACTACCTGGACACGCCGTTCAACGTGAACGGCAAGGTCGACAACGGCTATCGCGGTCGCTACAACACCCACGTGATCGGCGACTTCTCGGTCGACATGGCCCGCCGGTTCGGCCAGGGCAGCAAGCCCTTCTTCATGTACGTCAACTACGTGGCTCCGCACTTCGGGGGTCCCTTCGAGTCCGACGACCCGCCGGCGCAGATGACCGACGCCTCGGGGAACACGCACGACCTGCGCACGCCGGCCGTGCCGCCCTCGGTCCGCGGGCGCTTCGACCGGCTGATCACGCGCGGCGCCGGAATGCCCAGGAACGGCGGCCCCAGCGAGGCGGACATCTCCGACAAGCCCGAGGCCTACCGCCGCAACGCGGAGCCGAGCGCCGCCGAGAGGCGCGCGATGACCGAGCTGACCCGCCAGCGCGCGGAGTCGATCTACGTCATGGACCGCCAGGTGCGCCGGCTGGTGCGCGAGCTCAAGCGGAGCGGCGAGTGGCGCAACACGGTCTTCATGTTCACCTCTGACAACGGCTACTACCTCGGCGAGCACCGCAAGCGCAGCGGCAAGGCCCGCGCCCACGAGCCGTCGCTGCGGGTGCCGTTCCTGGTCACCGGCCCGGGCATGCGGACCAAGGCGAAGCGCTACGACCCGATCACCACGATCGACGTCTCCGCCTCCATCCTCGACCTGGCGAGCGCCGAGCCCCCGCGCCTGCCCGACGGCACCAGCCGGGTCCCGACCATGCTCGAGGGGGACCAGGGCTGGACGACGCCGGTCCTCGACGAGGCCACCTTCACCGGCGGGTCGTACCGCAAGACCCCTGGCTTCCGCGGACCCCGCACCTCGATCGGCATCCGCACTGCCCGCTACTCCTACATCCGCAGCCGGACCCGCGAGACCGAGCTCTACGACCTGGCCCGGGACCCGCTCCAGATGCGCAACGTCCATGGGCAACGGGCCTACCGCGAGGCCGAGCGGGCGCTGAGCCGGGTCTGGTGGCAGACCCGCCACTGCGACGGTCAGGAATGCCTGACCCCGCTGCCGCCCGAGCTCCGCGCGGGCGCTGGCCGCGAGCGCGCCCTTGGCCGCAGGTACTGGCGCCGCGTCCTGGCCTTCTACGGGTTCCGAGCCCCCTAGGGTGAGCGCATGGTGGCGCCGAGCGGGGAGCAGTTCGAGATCGAGGGCGGCGGCTACCGAGCGGTCGTGACCGAGAGCGGGGCCGCGCTGCGCACCCTGTCCCACGGCACCCGCGACCTCGTCGACGGCTTCGCCGAGGACGAGATGTCCCCCGGTGGGCGCGGGCAGCTCCTGATGCCGTGGCCGAACCGGATCCGCGACGGCCGCTACGCCTTCGGCGGCTCCGAGCACCAGCTCCCGCTCACGGAGCCGCAACGGCACAACGCCTCGCACGGCCTGGCCCGGTGGGTCGCGTGGACGCTGGAGGAGCACACGACCCACTCGGTGTCCCTGCAGTACCGGCTGATGGCACAGAAGGGCTACCCCTGGACCCTGGACCTGCGCGTCGTCTACGACCTGTCGGCCGACGGGCTCACGGTCACCCAGACCGCGACCAACACGTCGCGGGATCCGGCGCCGTACGCGTGCGGTGCCCATCCCTACCTCGCCGTAGGCCCCGGGCCCGCCGACAGCTGGGAGCTGACCCTGCCCGCGGCCACGCGCAGCCTGACCGACGACCGGCTGCTGCCGGTGGGGCGCGAGCCGGTCGACGGCACGCCGTACGACTTCCGGGTCGCTCGCCCGGTCGGCGGCACCGTCCTCAACGCCACGTTCACCGACCTCACCCGCAACGACGACGGCGTGGCGACCACGGTGCTGCGAGACCCGGCGACCGGTCACGCCGTCGCGCTGTGGGTCGACGAGCGGGTGCGATGGCTGCTGCTCTACACCGCCGACGACGTGCCCGCGACGGCGCGCCGATCGGTGGCGGTGGAGCCCATGACCGCCGACACCGACGCGTTCCGCTCCGGCGAGGACCTGGTCACGCTGGCGCCTGCCGGAGAGGCAGGCGACGAGCTATCGGTCTCGTGGGGCATCCGGGCGGTCGACTAGCCAGCGCAGCTCGCGCACGGCGGTCCGCGCGCGCTGGCCGTCGGAGCCCTGGATGCCCATGACCGACACGGTGGTGCCGTCGGTCAGGTCCAGGGTCACCCACGGAGCGCCCGGCGGCAGGTGCACCCCGACGATCTGCTCCCAGGCGAAGCGGCGCGAGCGGTAGCCGTTGACCACCGTCAGCCCGTCCCGGTCGGCGACGGCGCGGCAGCGGATCAGGGCGTGGATGCCCACGCCGATGAGGACGCCCAGCCCGACGACCGTCCCGCGCTGGAACGGCGTGACGGACTCGCGGGTGGCGTCGTCGAAGCCGATCCAGAGCAGGACCATCATCAAGACGAGGACCGCGCCGGCGACCAGCCCGGCGATGCGGGGGCCCATGGGTCGCCAGGTGCGCGGCACGCTCACCTGGACGGGCTCAGAGCCGGCAGGCATGGATGTCCGTCGTGAGGATGCCGCGGGCACCGATGCTCCACAGCTCGTCCATGAGGCGCTGGGCGCCGGCGCGCGGGACCATGGCCCGCACAGCGACCCAGCCCTCGCGATGCAACGGCGAGATCGTCGGCCCCTCGATTCCGGGGGTGATCGCGACCGCTGCGGTCACGTGCTGCTCCTCGATGTCGTAGTCCATCATCACGTAGCTCCGCGCGACCAGCACCCCGTCGATGCGGCGCTTGAAGACCTCGAAGCCGTCGGGGACGTCGCCGTTGCGCGTGACCAGCACCGCCTCGGACTCCAAGATGGCCTCGCCGAAGGTCTCGAGCCCGGCGTGCTTGAGCGTGCTGCCGGTCTCCACCACGTCCGCGATCACGTCGGCGACCCCGAGCTGGATGCTGCTCTCGACGGCCCCGTCGAGGCGGGTGACGCCGGCCTTGATGCCGCGCTCGGCCAGGAACGCCTCGACGACACCGACATACGACGTCGCGATGCGAGTGCCCTCGAGCTGGCCGAGGTCGGAGTAGCGACCGGCCGGCCCTGCGAAGCGGAACGTGCTGCGCCCGAAGCCGAGCGTCAGCGACTCGACCGCGTGCGCGCCGGAGTCGAGCAGCAGGTCGCGGCCGGTGATGCCGACGTCGAGGGTGCCCTCGCCGACGTACAGCGCGATGTCGCGCGGGCGCAGGTAGAAGAACTCGACGCCGTTCTCGACGTCGATGAGCGACAGCTCCTTGGAGTCCGAGCGCTGGCGGTAGCCGGACTCGCGCAGGATGTCGGACGCGGACTGGGACAGCGACCCCTTGTTGGGGACCGCCACTCGCAACAGAGACATGGAGACCTTCAGAGGTGGGCGTAGACGTCGTCGAGCTCGATGCCGCTGGCGAGCATCAGGACCTGGGCGTGGTACAGCAGCTGGCTGATCTCCTCGGCCGTGCGCTCCTTGCCCTCGTGCTCGGCGGCCATCCAGGACTCGGCGGCCTCCTCGACCAGCTTCTTGCCGATGGCATGGACGCCGGCGTCGAGCTGCTGCACGGTGCCGGATCCTGCCGGTCGGGTCCGGGCCTTGTCACTCAGCTCGGCCCAGAGCTCGTCGAACGTCTTCACGGGCCTCAGCCTACGGTCAGCGGACTTCGCCCCCGTCCCCGGGCGCCGCGGCGAGACGTCGCGCGGGCCAGGGGCCGGTGTGGCGGAGCTCAGCTCTCGTAGCCGCGCCGGACGCGCCTGAGCGTCTGCGCGGTCACCAGCGCGGCGGCGGTGGCCTCGTAGCCCTTGTCCTCGGCCGACCCCTCGAGGCCGGCGCGGTCGAGGGCCTGCTCCTCGGTGTCGCAGGTGAGGACGCCGAAGCCGACCGCGGTCTGGTGGTCGAGCGCCACCCGGCCCAGGCCGTCGGTCGCAGCGTTGCACACGTAGTCGAAGTGGGGGGTCCCACCGCGGATGACGACGCCGAGCGCCACGACCGCGTCGTACCCGTGCGCGGCGAGCGCCCCGGCGACCACCGGCAGCTCGAAGGTGCCGGGCACCCGCACGACGACCGGCGCCTCCACCTGGTGTGCCGTCAGAGCCCGCTCGGCGCCCGCGATCAGCCCGTCCATGACCTGGGTGTGCCAGCTCGCCGCGACGACCGCGACCCGCAGGTCGTGGCAGTCGACGGGCTCGTGGCTGGGGGCTCCGTGGCCGCTCATCGCATCGCTCCTTGCTCGAGGTCGGGAAGATGGTGGCCCATCCGGTCGCGCTTGGTCAGCAGGTAGGCGAGGTTGTGGTCGTTGGGGTGCGGGGTCAGGGGCACGCGCTCGGCGACCTCGATCCCGAAGTCCTCGAGGTTGTCGACCTTGTCGGGGTTGTTCGTCATCAGCCGCACCCGCTCGATGCCGAGGTCGCGCAGCACCTGGGTCGCGGTGCCGTAGTGGCGCGCGTCCGCGGGCAGCCCGAGGTCGAGGTTGGCGTCGACGGTGTCGCGCCCGCCGTCCTGGAGCTGGTAGGCCTGCAGCTTGGCCACCAGGCCGATCCCCCGGCCCTCGTGGCCGCGCAGGTAGACCACCACGCCGCGACCCTCCTGCACGATCCGCTCCAGCGCCTCGTCGAGCTGCGGGCCGCAGTCGCACCGGTTGCTGCCGAACACGTCGCCGGTCAGGCACTCGGAGTGCACGCGGGTGAGGACGGGCTCCGGGCCGGTCAGGTCCCCGTGCACGAGCGCGATGTGCTCGCTGCCGTCGACGGTGATCCGGTACCCGTACGCCGTGAAGTCGCCGTGGCGCGTCGGCAGCCGGGTCTCCGCGACCCGCTCGACGAGGGTCTCGTGGCGACGCCGGTAGCGCACCAGGTCGTCGATCGAGATCATCGCCAGGTCGTGCTCGTCGGCGAACGCACGCAGCTCGGGTGCCCGCTTCATGGTGCCGTCGTCGTTGACGACCTCGACCAGCACGCCGGCGGGCGTGAGGCCGGCCAGGGTCGCCAGGTCCACCGCCGCCTCGGTGTGGCCGCGGCGCACCAGCACCCCGCCCTCGCGGTAGCGCAGCGGGAACACGTGGCCCGGCCGGGTGATCTCCCACGGCTCGGTGGCCGAGTCGGCCAGGACCCGCACGGTGTGGGCCCGGTCGGCGGCGGAGATCCCGGTGCTCACGCCGTCGCGGGCGTCGACCGAGATCGTGTACGCCGTGCGCAGCTTGTCCTTGTTGTGCGGGGTCATCAGCGGGATCTCGAGCCGGTCGAGCATCCGGGCGGGCATCGGCACGCAGATGACGCCGCTTGAGTAGCGGATGGTGAACGCCATCAGCTCTGGCGTCGCCTTGCTGGCCGCGAAGATGATGTCGCCCTCGTTCTCCCGGGTCTCGTCGTCGACGACGATCACCGCCTTGCCCGCGGCGATGTCGGCGATCGCGCGCTCGATGCTGTCGAGGCGGACGAACGCATGCTGTTGCTCGGTCATGACTGCTCCTTGCTGGGGTGCTGCTGGTAGGCGCCGAGCAGCTTCTCGACGTGCTTGGCGATGATGTCGACCTCGAGGTTGACCCGGTCGCCGGGTCGGCGGGAGCCGAGCGTGGTGCGGGCGAGGGTCTCGGGGATGAGGCTGACGGTGAACGTGGTGTCGAGAGCCTCCACGACGGTGAGGCTGACCCCGTCGACGGTGATGGACCCCTTGTCGACGAGGTACCTGCCGAGCTCGGCGGGCATCTCGATCTCGACGACCTCCCAGTGCTCGCTGGGGGTACGGCGCACGACGCGACCGACACCGTCGACGTGGCCCTGGACGATGTGGCCGCCGAGTCGCTTCTCCGCGGTGACCGCGCGCTCGAGGTTGACCCGGTCACCTGGACGGGCCCCCTGGAGGCTGGTCTTGTCGAGCGTCTCCTGCATGACGTCGGCGGTCCACTCCACGCCGTCGTGGGAGACCACGGTGAGGCAGCAGCCGTTGACGGCGATCGAGTCGCCGAGCTGCGCGTCGCTCAGGACGGTCTCCGCCTTGACCGTCAGGCGGATCGCGTCGCCCTGGTCCTCGACGGCGGTGACGGTGCCGAGCTCCTCGACGATTCCGGTGAACATCAACTCTCCCTCTCCTGGGGGGTCATGGTGAGGCGGACGTCGGGCTGCTCGCCGTCGAGGCCGGTCAGGACCGTCACGTCGGTGACCACGGGCCGCAACGCGTCGGCGATCGTGGTGATCCCGAGTTCGCCCACGGCGCTGCGGCCGGCCCCGAGCAGCATCGGCGCCACGTAGGCGACGATCTCGTCGACCAGTCCGGCCCGCAGGAAGGCCGCCGCCAGCGTGGGGCCCCCCTCGAGGAACACGTGCTGGCGATCGCGCGCCCGGAGCTCGGCGAGCGCGCTCCGCGGGTCGCGGGTGCGCAGGTGCAGGCTGCCGCCGGGCTGCGTCTCGTCGAAGATCCGGCGGTCGTGCTCCAGGTCGCGCTCGCCCATCACCACGCGCAGCGGCTGGGCCGGCACCGGCCGGTCGTGCTCGTCGCGGACCGTGAGCCGCGGGTCGTCCACGGCCACGGTGTTGGTGCCGACCAGCATCACGTCGCACAGGGCGCGCAGGCGATGGGTGTCGCGGCGGGCCGCGAGCCCCGACACCCAGCGAGAGGTGCCGTCAGCCGCCGCGCTGCGGCCGTCCAGCGTGGTCGCGAACTTCCAGGTCACGAACGGGCGCCCGCGCTCGGTGGCGAAGGTCCACACCCGGTTGAGGGCGCGGCTCTCCTGCGCCAGCAGCCCGCTCTCGACCTCGACCCCCGCCGCCCGCAGCGTGTCCGCTCCCCCGGCGGCGACCGGGTTGGGGTCGGGCTGCGCGTACACCACCCGCCGTACGCCGGCGTCGACGAGGGCCCGGGCGCAGGGCCCGGTGCGGCCGGTGTGGTTGCACGGCTCCAGCGTCACCACGGCGGTGGCCCCGCGGGCGGCGGCACCTGCGCGGGCGAGAGCGTCGGCCTCGGCGTGCGGCGTACCGGCACCGCGGTGGAAGCCCTCGGCGACCGTGCGGCCGTCGTCGGCGAGCAGCACGCAGCCGACCCGCGGGTTGGGGCCGAGCGGGACACCTGGCGTCGCGGCCAGCTCGAGGGCGCGCAGCATCGCGGTCCGCTCGGCTGCGGTCACGCTCATGTGGCTGGCCCCTCGTGTCCGGTCACGGACTCCGGGGCCGACGGCCACGCTGGCGCCTCGCGGGCACCGACGTCGCCTGCGTGCGCTTCCCATCCGGACTTTCACCGTCGGTCCAGGAATCTCACCTGATCAACCGGCCACAGGCTGTGACCGGGTCGCGGACTTTCACCGCCGGCTCGGAATTACACCGACCCCAGAGCACGCGAGTTGAGAACTCGTCGAGAACAGCCTGCCACATGCCCGGTGCGCCCCCACACAGGTGCCCACATCCCGGCCCTCACGGAGCGGCGGCCTCGGCGGCGGCACGCAGCGCGGCGACCATGCGGTCGGGGTCCTCGGCGGAGTAGACGGCTGAGCCGGCGACGAAGGTGTCGGCGCCGGCCTCGGCGCAGCGCTCGATGGTCTCCAGGGAGACTCCCCCGTCGACCTGCAGCCAGGTCTCGATGCCATGGCGGTCGAGCATCGCGCGGGCGGCGCGGATCTTGGGCAGGCACAGGTCGAGGAACTTCTGGCCCCCGAAGCCCGGCTCCACCGTCATGATCAGCAGCATGTCGAGCTCGGGGAGCAGGTCCTCGTACGGCGCGATCGGCGTCGCCGGTCGCAGGGCCATGCTGGCGCGTGCGCCCGCGGCGCGGATCTCCCGGGCCAGGCGCACCGGTGCCGTCGCGGCCTCGACGTGGAAGGTGACAGAGCCGGCCCCGGCCTCGACGTAGGTCACCGCGTGGCGATCCGCGTCCTCGATCATCAGGTGCGCGTCGACCGGTACGTCGCTCACGCGCGCGATGGCCTCGACCATCGTCGGGCCGAAGGTCAGGTTCGGAACGAAGTGGTTGTCCATCACGTCCACGTGCACCCAGTCCGCCCCGGGGATGCGCGCGACCTCCTCGCCGAGCCGGGCGAAGTCCGCGTTGAGGATGCTCGGAGTGATCTGGATGCCCACGGCCCGATCCTAGGGCGCGGCCCGCGGCGGCTCGGCCCTGGCCCGGCGGTCGACAAGCCCGCATCGGCCCGGCAGGCTGGGGCACCGGACGCCACGGCCGACGCTCGTGGGCCGTACCAGCTCGGGAGGCACCTCGATGAACCGTACGCCGCAGCGTCCGCTGGCCGCCCTGGTCGCGCTCGGGCTCGCCGCCGGCCTCACCGCCGCCGTCGGCACGGCCACCGCCAGCGCCGAGGAGGACCACCGCGCCCAGCGCACCAGCGTCCAGCCGCCGACGCCGAACCCGCCCAAGACGGCCACCAGCGTCGGCTACGGCGGCGCGGTGTCGAGCGTCGACCCCTACGCCAGCCGGGTCGGGATCCGGGTCCTGCGCCGAGGCGGCAACGCCACGGACGCGGCGGTGGCCATGGCCTCGGCGCTCGGGGTGAGCGAGCCCTACAGCGCGGGCATCGGGGGTGGTGGCTACTTCGTCCACTACGACGCGAAGACCCGAAAGGTACAGACCATCGACGGGCGCGAGACCGCGCCGCGCCGGATGCCGCGTGACGCGTTCATCGACCCCGCCACCGGCGAGCCGTACCCGTTCGCCCCCGACCTGGTGACCAGCGGCGTCTCGGTGGGCACGCCGGGCACCCCGCTGACCTGGCAGCGGGCCCTGCGGCGCTGGGGCACCTGGTCGCTCCCCGACGCGCTGGCCCCGTCCATCCGGCTGGCCCGCGAAGGCTTCCGGGTGGACCGCACGTTCCGCCAGCAGACGGAGGACAACCGCGAGCGCTTCGCGGCGTTCCCCGCCACGCGACGGCTGTTCCTGCCGAAGGGCCGGCTGCCGGAGGTCGGCTCGACGTTCCGCAACCCCGATCTGGCCCGCACGCTGACCCGCCTGGCGCGGCTCGGTGTACGCGACGGCTTCTACCGTGGCCCGCTCGCCCGCCAGATCGCCAAGACCGTCCAGCGCCCGCCCAAGAGCAAGAGCACCACGCTCCCGGTGCCGCGGGGCCACCTCACGGCCCGCGACCTGCGCGACTACCGGGTCCGCGAGCAGCGTCCGACCAAGATCGGCTACCGCGGCTACGAGGTCTACGGCATGGCACCCTCCTCGAGCGGCGGCTCGACCGTGGGCGAGGCGCTGAACATCCTGGAGCGCTTCGACCTGCGCGGCATGGACGACGGCGAGGCGCTGCACCACTACCTCGAGGCCAGCGCCCTGGCGTTCGCGGACCGGGGCGAGTACGTCGGCGACCCGACCAAGGTGCGGGTGCCGCTGCGCCGCCTGCTCGACGACCGGTTCGCTCGCGAGCGCGCCTGCGCGATCGGGGACACCGCGATCGCCAAGCCGACCGCGCCGGGTGACGTGCGCGACTACGACGGGGTGTGTGGACCGACTCGCGCCGGACAGGTCGAGACCGACACCGAGAACATCTCGACGACGAACCTCACCGTCGCCGACCGCTGGGGCGACGTCGTGGAGTACACGCTGACCATCGAGCAGACGGGCGGCTCGGGCATGGTCGTCCCCGGCCGCGGCTTCCTGCTCAACAACGAGCTGACCGACTTCTCCACCGTCTACGCCGCCGACGACCCGAACCGCATCCAGCCCGGCAAGCGGCCACGCTCCTCGATGTCGCCGACGATCGTGCTGAAGAACGGTCGGCCCTACCTCGCCCTCGGCTCCCCGGGCGGCTCCACCATCATCACCACCGTGCTGCAGATGCTGGTCAACCACCTGGACCGGGGCATGTCGCTGCCGCAGGCCATCGCGGCCCCGCGTGCGTCGCAGCGCAACACCGCGACGGTCACCGCGGAGCCGGACTTCATCGCGGCCTACGGCGCGGTCCTCGAGGACCTCTACGGCCACGACCTGGTGCCATCGGGCGACGGGCTGACCAGCGCCTCCGAGATCGGCGCCGCGACGGCGATCCGCTTCGGCCCACGCGGGCGGCTCGTGGTGGTCGCCGAGCCGGACCGCCGCGGCGGTGGGGCCGCGTACGTCGTACGGAAGGCGCGCCGCTGAGCTCGACCTAGGCCGAGGTGAGCAGGCCGTGCTCCTCGACGACCTCCAGCGACCTGCTCACTCGGGCTCCTCGGGAGTCTCGGCACCCTCCCGCTCGTCGCGGTCGGCCCACTCCAGCAGCGGCGTGATGTCGAACACGTCCCCGTCGATGCCGTCGTGCAGGTCGCCGAGCTCGGCGAAGCGGGCGGGGACGGTGAAGATCGTGAAGTCGCGCGGGTCGCAGTCGTCGACCTCGTCCCAGCGGATCGGCGCGGAGACCCGGGCGTCGGGCAGACCGCGCACCGAGTACGCCGCCGCGATGGTGTGGTCGCGAGCGTTCTGGTTGTAGTCGACGAAGAGCTGGTGGGGGTCGCGGTCCTTGCGCCACCAGGTGGTGGTCACGTCGTCCGGCGCGCGCCGCTCGACCTCGCGGGCGAACGCCAGCGCCGCCCGGCGTACGGCCTTGTGGCCGTGGTCGGGGCGGATGCGCACGTAGACGTGCATGCCCGAGCCGCCGCTGGTCTTGGGGTAGCCGACCGCCCCCAGCTCGTCGAGGACCTCGTGCGCGACGTGCGCGACGCGCTGCACCTGCGCGAAGTCCGACAGCGGACCGGGGTCGAGATCGATGCGCCACTCGTCGGGACTCTCCGGGTCCTCACGGCGGCTGTTCCACGGGTGGAACTCCACCGTCGACATCTGGACCGCCCAGATCACGCTGCCGAGCTCGGTGACGCACAGCTCGTCGGCGGTGCGGTTCCACCGCGGGAAGTGCAGCCGCACCGTCTCCACCCACGGCGGCGCACCCTGCGGGAGCCGCTTCTGGTGCACCTTCTCCCCCGCGAGACCCTTCGGGAAGCGGTGCAGCATGCACGGCCGCTCGAAGAGCGCGCTGACGATGCCCGGCCCCACCGCGAGGTAGTAGTCGACGAGGTCGGCCTTGGTGGCGCCGGACTCGGGGAAGTACACGCGGTCGGGGTTGCTGACGCGCACGACCCGGTCGTCGACCTCGATCTCGAGCGCGGGCGGCGAGCTGGCCATGGCTCAGACCTTACGGAACAGCGCCATGAACATCGCGTCGGTGCCGTGTCGGTGCGGCCACAGCTGCACGGTGCCGGGCAGGGGCCCGTCGCAGTCGGGCACCTGGGGCAGCAGCGCCCGCGCGTCCTCGAGGACCACGTCGTCGCGCTGCTGCAGGACGGAGGTGACCACGTCGTCGGTCTCCGCGCGCACGGGCGAGCAGGTGGCGTAGAGCACCAGCCCCCCGCTACGGGCGGCGTCGATGGCCGACGCCACCAGCTGTCGCTGCAGCAGCACCAGCGTGAACAGGTCGTCGGCGCGGCGCCGCCAGCGCGCCTCGGGCCGGCGCCGAAGGGCGCCCAGGCCGGTGCAGGGCGCGTCGACCAGGACCCGGTCGACGCTGCCCGGCCGTACGGGCGACGCGGTGCCGTCGCCCGTGACGACGCCCACGACCCCTGCCGCCCCCTCGAGGTTGCGCGCCACGAGTCGCGAGCGGTGGTGCTGGCGCTCCACGGCGACCAGGCCGGCGCCGCGCTCGGCCGCGAGGGCGGCCAGCAGCGCGGACTTGCCGCCCGGTCCCGCGCACAGGTCCAGCCAGCGACGGTCCGGCCCGTCCAGGGGCGCCGCGGCCAGCAGCGCCGCGACCAGCTGGGAGCCCTCGTCCTGCACGCCCGCCCGGCCCTCGGCCACGGCCGGCACCGCGCCCGGGTCACCGCCCTCGAGCACCACGCCGTACGGCGAGAACGCCGTGGGGGTGCCCGGCAGCTCCGCGACGGTGGCCCGACCGGGGCGCGCCACGAGCGTCACCCGCGGGGCCACGTTGTCCGCGGCGAGCACCGCGTGCAGCTCGGCCTCGCCCACCGCCTTGCGCAGCTCGTCGACGATCCAGACCGGGTGGCTGAACGCGACCTCGGCGTAGCGGCTGGGGGGCTTGGCGGGAGCCACCTGGGCGATCCAGGTGTCCAGGTCGTGCTCGGCGACGCGGCGCAGGACGGCGTTGGCGAAGTTGCCCGCACCCGAGCTGCCCTTGGTGCGCACCAGGCTGACCGAGGTGCTGATCGCGGCGTGGTCGGGCACGCGCATCGACAACAGCTGGTGGGCGCCCAGGCGCAGGGCGTCGAGCACCTTGGCCTCGATCTTGCGCAGTGGCCGGTCCGCGCACGAGGCGATGATCGCGTCGTAGGTGCCCCGGCGCCGCAGTGTCCCGGAGGCCAGCTCGGTCGCGAAGGCCGCGTCGCGCTGCTCGAGCCGGTAGTGGCGCATCACCGCCGGCAGCACCAGGTTGGCGTAGGCGCCGTCGACGCGCACCGCCTTGAGCACCTCGTAGGCCGCCAGCCGAGCGTTGTCGATCTCGGCCCGCGGGGCGCGCGAGGGCGGCCGCCGCGCCTCGGACGGGGCGTCAGCCATCGCCGAGGTGCTTCCGGACGAGCGCCTTGGGGGCCTTGGCGGCCCAGGCGTCGGTGAGGATCTCGGCCAGCTCGTCGCGGCTCATCTCGCCCAGCCGGGACTGCTGCACGAGCACCGCGTTGAAGCTGCGGAAGTGGTCGATCGTGAAGAACGGCAGCGAGGGGTCGGCGACCAGCGCCTCCTTCTCGGCGGCGTCGGCGGTCATGATCACCAGCAGGTCGTCGTACATCTCCCCGCTCTCGGGATCGACCGCGCTCTGGTGGGGCGCCCGGAACAGCAGGAAGCCCTTGCCCTTGCCGCCGGTCGGCACCTTGTACGTCGGACGGTCGCCCCAGGAGATGCCGAGCTCGACCTCGGGCAGGCCGCGGCAGATGTCGTCGACGTCCTCGGGGCGCGCCGGGCGGCTCATGCTCCCTGCCTCGGGCTCTCGCCGAGCTGGGCGCCGGAGGCGAGGCGAGCTCCACGCGCCCAGTCGGCGGCCGGCATCTGCCTCTTGCCGAAAGGCTGGACCTGTCCCAGCACGACGGCGTGCGTGGACGTCCCCACGAGCACGGTGTCCTTGCGGACCTCGAGCCGGCCGGCCGGCAACTGCTCGTCGACCACCAGGACCGGGCCGATCTTGAGCCGCTGCCCCTCGAACGTCGACCAGGCTCCCGGCGCGGGCGTGCACGCGCGGACCTGGCGGTCGAGCAGGTGGCCGGGGACCTGCCAGTCGACGTGGGCGTCCTCGACCGAGATCTTGGGGGCGAAGGTGACTCCCTCGGCCTCCTGCTCGCGCGCCACGATCGAGCCGTCGGCGAGCCCGTCGAGCGTCGCGACCAGCAGTCCGGCACCGCCCTCGGCCAGGCGGCCCAGCAGGTCCCCCGCGGTGTCGCGCGGGCGGATCCGCTCGGTCATCACCCCGAACGTCGGCCCGGCGTCCAGCTCCTTGACGATGCGGAACGTCGTGGCGCCGGTGACCTCGTCGCCGGCCCAGATCGCGTGCTGCACCGGCGCCGCGCCCCGCCACGCGGGCAGGCACGAGAAGTGCAGGTTGACCCATCCGTGCACTGGGATGTCGAGGGCCGACTGCGGCAGCAGCGCGCCGTACGCGACGACCGGGCAGCAGTCCGGCTCCAACGCGCGCAGCGACTCCTGGAACGCCGGGTCTCGCGGGTGGTCGGGCTTGAGGACCGGCAGACCGAGCTCCTCCGCCCGCTGCGCCACGGGGCTGGCGACGAGCCTCCGCCCGCGACCCGACGGGGCGTCGGGACGCGTGACGACCCCGACCAGCTCGTGGTCGGACTCCGCGAGGGCCTCGAGCGAGGGCAGCGCGACATCCGGGGTGCCGGCGAAGACCAGCCGCATCAGAGGCCGAGCCCGCGGGTCGCGTGCGGGCTGACCTTGACCACGGGCTGCTCGAGGCCGAACCACTCCGACTCCCGGATCTCGCGCATCGCGGCCTTGCGCGCCTCACGGTCGAGCCGGTCGATGAACAGGACCCCGTCGAGGTGGTCGGTCTCGTGCTGCAGGGCGCGCGCCAGGAGGTCCGAGCCCTCGATGACGACCGGCTCGCCGTGCAGGTCGAACCCGCGCGCCACCACCGACAGTGCGCGCGTGCAGTCGTAGGTCAGCTCCGGAAGCGACAGGCAGCCCTCGGGGCCGTCCTGCAGCTCGCTGGACAGGTCGAGCGTGGGGTTGACCAGGTGGCCGACCTCGCCTTCGACGTTCCAGGTGAAGACCCGCAGCCCCACCCCGATCTGAGGTGCGGCGAGCCCGGCGCCGGGGGCGGCGAGCATGGTCTCGGTGAGGTCCTCCACCAGCCTGCGCAGCTCCTTGTCGAAGTCGACGACCTCGAGCGCGGGCTTGCGCAGCACGGGGTCACCGAAGAGCCGGATGGGCTGGATGGGCATGCCCGCCAGTCTAGTGAGGAGCTCGAGGGCTCAGAGACCGACGGGGTCCACCTGGATGCGTACGGCGTCCAGCTTGCGCGCCGAGCGCACCCGCTGCAGCTCGCCGAGGGCAGCGGACAGGGCGGGGCCCTGTGCGCGCGGCACCCGGACCACGACCCGGCACTCGTCGTCACCCACGTCGACCGGCCCCAGGACCTCCGCGCTCTCCGGCGCGGCCAGCAGGGTCACCGCGTCGTCGACCGCCCCCGGCTCACCGGTGATCGTGGCCAGGCGCGAGGCTGGCGGCAGGTGTGCCTCCTGGCGCTGAGCCGACTCCCGCTCGGCGAACCCGGCCGGGTCCCAGCGCACCAGCGCCTGGACGGCGGGGTGCGCGGGGTCGCCGACGACCAGCGCCTCACCTCCCGGGCCGACCAGGCCCACGGCGTTGCACCATCGGCGCAGCGCCTCCTCCTCGGTGCGCAGGTCGGTGCGGCCGAGCAGCAGCCAGGTGTCGAGCAGCACGACCGCGGCGTAGCCGCCGCTCGCAACGGGCTCGGCTCCCGGGGTGGCGACGACGATCGCCGGCGCACCGTCGACCTCGGCCAGGACCCGCTCGCCCGACGAGGTCAGGACCCGGACGCCCGGAAAGGCACGCCCGAGCTCCTCGGCCGTGCGGGCGTCGCCGAGCACCGGGGCGCGCAGGCCGCGGTGGCCGCACGCCGAGCAGGCCCACGCCTCGTCCGGCGTACCGCACCAGCGGCAGGCCGGCGGCGACGTCGCTCCGCCGATCGCCAGCGGCCCCCGGCACCGGCCGCACCGGGCCGGCTCCCGGCAGCGCTCGCATGCCAGGGCGGTGGCGTAGCCCAGGCGCGGGGTCTGCACCAGCACCGGTCCGCGCTCCAGCGCGCGGCCCACGGACTCATGCAGCCGGCGGGGCATCCGGCTGCTGCGGGCGTGCGGGTCGCGGTCGAGCTCCCACTCCGTGGCGCCGGCGACGCCCACCGTCACCGCCCGGCGCAGCGCCGCCCGCTCGGGGGCCAGGTCGTGGGCCCAGCCGGTGCGGGTGAGGTAGGCGGCCTCGACGCTGCGCGCGAACCCGCCCAGGAGCACCGCCGTGCCCTCCCGCTCGGCGCGCAGCAGCAGCGTCTCGCGCACGTGCGGGTAGGGCGCCCGCGGCTCGCTGTGCAGGTCGTCGCCGTCGTCCCACAGGACCACCAGGCCGAGGTCGTGGACCGGGGCGAAGGCGGCCGCGCGGGTGCCGACGACGACCCGGCGTGCGCCACGGCTGACGGCCAGGAACTCGCGGTAGCGGGCCGCCGGGCCCCGACCTGCCGTCAGCGCCACATGGTGGCCCTCGCCGAGCCGGTCGACCAGCGCGCGCTCGAGCCGTGCCACGTCCTTGCCGTCGGGCACGCACACGAGCACGCCCCGGCCGCCGGCGTACGTCTCGGCGGCCGCGTGGGCCACCAGCGCCGGCCAGTCGGCACCCGGCACCGCGCCCCAGACCGCCCGCGGAGAGCCGCCCTCGCGCAGGTGACGCAGGTACGCGGCCGCCAGCGGATGGTCAGTCCACCCCTCCGGGGCCGGCGGCAGCTCGCCCAGCGGCGGCGCCGGCGGCGAGGGCTCCTTCTCGGCGGTCGCGTGTCGGGGAGGTACGGCGAGCCGCAGCACGTCGGCCCGTGACCCGGCGTAGCGCTCCGCCAGGTCGTCGGCCAGCGCGGCGATCTCCGGCGACAGCACCGGCTCCGCGCTCACCAGCCGTCGCAGCGGCGCCAGCGTCCCCGGGTGCTCGGAGGTGGCACCCCGGTCGACGACGAGCCCGTCGAGGTCCTGGCCGGCGAACCGCACCTTGACCCGGACCCCGGGCCGCACGCCCTCGTCCATCGTCGCGGGGACGGCGTAGTCGAAGGGGCGGTCCAGATGAGCCAGCGGCACGTCGACCAGCACCCGGGCCACGGGATCGACGTCGGCCACGGCCGCCGCGGCCGAGGTCCGCGCCCGGGTGGCGCGCGCCTTCGCCTGCGACGCCTTCACCGTCGCCCGCACCATGCCCGGCAGCAGCTCGGGCTGCTCGTCGGGTGCACTCATGGCCAGAGTTCTACCAGCGCCCGTCGACACCCGCCCGGGCGCCGGTGCCGGGCGGGAGGCGACGCCGGGTCCACCCCGGAGATGACACTGACCCGTCAGAAGCTTCTGACGGGTCAGCGGTGGATCAGGGACGTCAGGCGTTGATCGCGGCCTTGAGGGCCTCGGCGCGGTCGGTGCGCTCCCAGGTGAACTCGGGCAGCTCGCGACCGAAGTGGCCGTAGGCGGAGGTCTTGGCGTAGATCGGGCGGAGCAGGTCGAGGTCACGCAGGATCGCGGCGGGGCGCAGGTCGAAGACCTCGAGCACCGCGGCCTGGATCTGCTCGTCGGGCACGATGCCGGTGCCGAAGGTCTGCACGAACACCCCGACCGGCTTGGCCTTGCCGATCGCGTAGGCGACCTGGGCCTCGCAGCGACGGGCCAGGCCGGCCGCGACGACGTTCTTGGCGACCCAGCGCATGGCGTAGGCGGCCGAGCGGTCGACCTTGGAGGGGTCCTTGCCGGAGAACGCGCCGCCGCCGTGACGGGCCATGCCGCCGTAGGTGTCGACGATGATCTTGCGGCCGGTCAGGCCGGCGTCGCCCATCGGGCCGCCCACGACGAAGCGTCCGGTCGGGTTGACCAGGAGCCGGTAGTCCTCGGAGGGCAAGGAGAACGTCGAGAGCACCGGGTCGATGACGTTCTGCTTGATCTCGGCCTCGAGCTTGGTGAGGTCGGTGTCCTCGGAGTGCTGGGTCGACAGGACGACGGTGTCGATCCGCACCGGACGGTCGTCCTCGTCGTACTCGATGGTGACCTGCGTCTTGCCGTCGGGCCGCAGGTTGCTCATGGTGCCGTTCTTGCGCACCTCGGTGAGCTTCTCGGCCAGGCGCTGGGCGATGACGATCGGCAGCGGCATCAGGACGTCGGTGTCGTCGCAGGCGTAGCCGAACATCAGGCCCTGGTCGCCGGCGCCGCGCTGGTCGAGCTCGTCCTCGGAGGAGCCCACCCGCGACTCGTGGCCGTGGTCGACGCCCTGGGCGATGTCGGAGGACTGGGCGCCGATGGCGACCTGCACGCCGCAGGAGGCGCCGTCGAAGCCCTTCTCGGAGGAGTCGTAGCCGATCTCGAGGATGGCGCTGCGGACCAGGTCGGCGACCGGGGCGTAGGCGTTGGTGCGGACCTCGCCGGCGACGACGACGAGCCCGGTGGTCAGCAGCGTCTCGACGGCGACGCGGAGGTTCTCCTTGTCGCTGTCGTGCTCCATCAGGTAGTCCAGGACGGTGTCGCTGACGCGGTCAGCGATCTTGTCCGGGTGTCCCTCGGTCACTGACTCCGAGGTGAAAAGACGTCCAGCCACAGTGCGACTCACTCCCGTTAGGCAAACTCGACTCGGTGCAGCGTATTTGAGGCACCAGCATGCTAGGTCCGCGTCTCAGCCAGCGAATCGTCGCACGACCCGGTCCCAGATCGCGTCCGCCACCGCGGCTTTGGACCCCCGCGGTACGTCGGTCGCGTCGCCCTCGGCGGACAGGATGACCGCCTCGTTGTCCGGGCTGCCGAACACCGCTCCCGCACTGACGTCGTTGACGACGAGCAGGTCGCAGCCCTTGCGGGCCAGCTTGGCGGCCGCCAGCTCGCGCACCGAGCCGGTGGCGTCACCGGTCTCCGCGGCGAACCCGACGATCACCGCGTCGGCGCGCGGGCGGTGGTGGGAGAGCTCCTTGAGGATGTCGGGGTTCTGCACGAGACCGAGCTGAGGGGCCGACCCGTCGTCGGCCTTCTTGATCTTGGCGTCGCTGACCTCCGCGGGGCGGAAGTCGGCCGGCGCGGCGGCCATGACCACGGCGTCGGCCGCGGCGGCGGCGGCCAGCACCTCGGTACGCAGCTCGGCCGTGGTGCCGACGTGGACGACCTTGACGCCGGCCGGGTCGGGCAGCGCGACGTTGGCGGCGATCAGCGTGACCTGGGCGCCACGGGCGTGCGCGGTGCGGGCGAGGGCGTAGCCCTGGAGCCCCGAGGAGCGGTTGCCGAGGAACCGGACCGGGTCGAGGTACTCGCGGGTGCCACCGGCCGACACCACCACCTGGCGACCGGCCAGGTCGTGCGGGACAGCGGCGCCGCCGCGGGCCAGCACGCCGACGCAGACGTCGAGGATCTGGTCGGGCTCGGGCAGCCGGCCCTTGCCGGTGTCCTTGCCGGTGAGGCGGCCCTCGGCGGGCTCGATGACGAGGACCCCCCGCGAGCGCAGCGTCGCGACGTTGGCCTGGGTCGCGGGGTGCTCCCACATCTCGGTGTGCATGGCGGGCGCGAACACGACCGGGCAGCGAGCGGTGAGCAGGGTGTTGGTGAGCAGGTCGTCGGCGAGGCCGTGGGCGGCCTTGGCCAGCAGGTCCGCGGTCGCCGGGGCGACCACGACCAGGTCGGCGCTCTGCCCGATCCGCACGTGGGGCACCTGGTGCACCTCGTCCCAGACCGAGGTGGAGACCGGCTTGCCCGACAGCGCGGCCCACGTGGGCGCGCCGACGAACTCCAGCGCGGCGGCGGTCGGCACGACGGTCACGTCGTGGCCCGACTCGGTCAGTCGCCGCAGCAGCTCACAGGCCTTGTAGGCCGCGATGCCGCCGGCGACCCCCAGAACGACGCGCGGCCGCGTCCCCGTCGGGGGCGCGGCCACGTGGGAGTCGCTGATGCTCAGCGGATCACTCGCTCGTCGTGAAGGAGGCGTCGATGGCGGCCTGCTTGGCGGCGGCCTCCTCGGCGGCGAGCTCGGCCGGGTCGACGTCCTCGCAGGTCAGCAGGTCCTCGTTGATCTCGCGCAGCGCGATCGAGAGCGGCTTCTCCTGGACGTGGGTGTCGACCAGCGGGCCGACGTACTCGAGCAGGCCCTCGCCCAGCTGGGAGTAGTAGGCGTTGATCTGACGGGCGCGCTTGGCGCTGTAGAGCACCAGCTTGTACTTGCTGTCGGTCTTGGTGAGCAGGTCGTCGATCGAGGGGTTGGTGACACCCTGAGCGTCGATGTTGGGCGCAGACACGCGTGAAGCCTCACAAGTCGTTGGGCAGGTGATGATCCCGGTGCTGATCATCGCGATGGGAATGCTCGGAGTCGGGCACCATCCAGGATACCAACTCATCGGCCGCATCGTGAACTTCGTGGTTGACGATCGTGACGTCGAACTCCGACTCGGCGGCCAGCTCGGCCCGTGCGGTCTCGAGTCGGCGCTCTCGCTCCTCCTGGGACTCGGTGCCCCGCCCGACGAGGCGACGCACGAGCTCCTCCCACGAGGGAGGCTTGAGGAAGACGAACAGCGCCTCGGGCATGGTCCGGCGGACCTGGCGCGCGCCCTGCAGGTCAATCTCGAGCATCGCCGGCCGACCGGCGGCCAGCGCCTCCTCCACCGGCGCCCGGGGGGTCCCGTAGCGGGCGGCCTGGTGGACCACGGCCCACTCGAGGAGCGCGTCCTCGGCGATGAGCCGGTCGAACTCCGCGTCGTCGACGAACCAGTAGTGGACACCGTCGACCTCGCCGGGTCGCGGCGCGCGGGTGGTCGCCGAGACGGAGATCCAGACCTCGGGGTGTCGCTCGCGTACGGCGGCGGCCACGGTGCCCTTGCCGACCGCCGTGGGGCCGGCGAGCACGACGAGGCGGTGGTGCGCAGGAGCAGAGGTCACCGGGGCAGTATCCGGTGAATCACTCGCCCGATGCGAACTCGCGCTCCAGTGCCGCCACCTGCTTGGATCCCAGCCCCCGGACCCGGCGGCTCTCGGCGATCCCGAGCCGCTCCATGGTCTGGCGGGCCCGGACCTTGCCGAGGCCGGGCATCGACTGCAGCAGGTCGATGACCCGCATCTTGCCGATGACCTCGTTGGTCGCGCCCTGCTGCAGGACGTCGGCGATGGACGCGCCGGAGTTCTTGAGGCGGTTCTTCACCTCCGCCCGCTCGCGGCGGGAGGCGGCGGCCTTCTGCAGCGCGGCTTGGCGCTGTTCAGGTGTCAGTGGGGGCAGAGCCACGAGTTGGGTCCTTCGGTTGTCAGGGCGACGGGAGCACGTGCCACTGGGGGCTCAATCTAGTCAGGTCGGCGACAGGGCTGCAATCGCCAAAGGAGAACGTGTTCTAGAAACGGCCGCGCCGCCCTGCCCTCACAGGTACAGCGGGGTCTGGCATACGTCACGCGCCTGCTGGTCCACGGCGGCGAGCGCCGCCCTCGTCGCCGGGCCCGCGAGCTCCGTCGCGGCCGCCTCGATCGCGGACCTCTCCTCGTCGCTGAGACCCGCAGGAGGCTTCGTGGCGTCGTACGTCGCGGGGTCGACGTCGGCCTCCTCCAGCGCCTCCACAAGCGCGTCGACGCTGGCGACCAGCACCTTCCAGTCGTCCTCGATGTCGCGGGGCGCCTCCTCGCGCAGGGCCGCGAAGCTCGGCAGGGCGTCGATCAGGGCCGTGGGGCCGCGGCCGGCGAAGGCCTCCGAGAGCGCCTTCTGCTGCGCCGAGACCTCCGCACAGTAGTCCGCGAACGGGTCGTCCTCGCCACAGCTGGCGGTCAGCAGTGTGAGCAGCAGCACCAGCGCGACCCCGCGGCGGCGGGTCACGACCGGAGCTCGTCGTTGGCCGCGCGCACGGCCTCCCGCATGGCCGCCCGGTCAGGACCGAGGCGCAGCACCTCACGCGAGGAGCTGGCCAGGACCCGGCCCGCCGCCGGGCCGAAGATCCGCCGGACGTCCGCGGCGGTGCCGCCCTGGGCGCCGTAGCCCGGCGCGAGCACCGGACCGTTGAACGCGAAGTCCAGCCCCGTGTCGCCGATCGTGGTTCCGACCACCGCCCCGAACGAGCCAAGGGGCTCGGCACCCTCGTTGAGCCGCCGCAGGTGCTCGATCATCAGGGCGCCGACGGTGGTGCCGTCCTGGGTGCGCGCCTCCTGCACCTCGGGGCCCTCCTTGTTGGAGGTCAGCGCCAGCACGAACACCCCGGCGCCGTGAGCCCGAGCCGTGTCGACCATCGGGGCGAGGGAGCCGAAGCCGAGGTAGGGGCTGGCCGTGATCGCGTCGACGGCGAGCGGCGAGGTCGGGTCGAGGTAGGCGTCGGCGTAGGCCTGGGAGGTGGAGCCGATGTCGCCGCGCTTGACGTCGAGCAGCACCAGGGCGCCCGCCGCCCGGGACTCGGCGACGACGCGCTCGAGGACGGCGACGCCGCGGCTGCCGAAGCGCTCGTAGAAGGCCGACTGCGGCTTCACCACCGAGCAGAGGGGTGCGACCGCCTCCACGACGGTGAGCGCGAACCGCTCCAGTCCGGCCACGTCGTCGTCGAGCCCCCAGTCGCGCAGCAGGGCGGCGTGCGGGTCGATGCCGACGCAGAACGGTCCGCGGTCGGCCATGGCGGCGTGCAGGCGCGCTCCGAAGGTCATGTCAGGCTCCTGTCGATCATGGCTGCCACACGAGGGCGTCGCGGTCGAGGTCGGCGAGCGTGGGGTAGCCGTCGACGGCCATCACCAGGTCGGCCTCGGCCTGCAGCGACCGGAGCACGTGGACCGCGCCCGGGACACCGCCCAGGGCCAGGCCGTAGACGTAAGGGCGGCCGACCGCGACCGCGGTGGCGCCCAGCGCGACCGCCTTGACCACGTCGGCGCCCGTGCGCACGCCGGAGTCGAAGATCACCGGCGCCTCCCCCGCGACCGCGTCCACCACGCCGGGCAGCCACCCGAGCGCGGACCCGCCGCCGTCGGCCTGGCGGCCGCCGTGGTTGGAGCAGTAGATGCCGTCGACGCCCGCGTCGAGCGCGCGCCGGGCGTCGTCGGGGTGGCAGATCCCCTTGAGCACGATCGGCAGGGTCGTGAGCGAGCGCAGCCACGGCAGGTCGTCCCACGACAGGGGGTTGCCGAACGTGCTGACCCAGGTCAGCACGAGGGTGCCGAGGTCGGGGTCGGGGCCGGTCATCTCCTGGAAGACCGGGTCCGAGGTGTAGTTGGCCAGCACCTTGCCTCGCAGCTGCGGGAAGTTGCCGCTGGCCAGGTCGCGCGGGCGCCACCCGGGCACCCAGGTGTCGAGGGTGACGACGATCGCGTCGTAGCCCGCCCGCTCCGCGCGGCTCACCAGGCTGGCGGCCAGCTCGCGACTCTTGGGGGTGTAGAGCTGGAACCACGACGGAGTGTCGCCGGAGTGGGGCGCCACCTCCTCGAGCGGGTCGTTCATCAGCGTCGAGGCGATCATCGGCACGCCGGTCTGCGCGGCGACCTGCGCGGTGGCGATGTCGCCGTGGCCGTCGGGCGTGCAGAGCCCCACCACGCCGACCGGCGCGAGCATCAGGGGGCTCGCCAGACGCTTGCCGAACAGCTCCACCGACAGGTCGCGCTCGGCCGCCCCTCGCAGCATCCGCGGCACCAGCGCCCAGCGGCCGAAGGCCTCCGCGTTGGCCCGCTGCGTCGCCTCGCTCCCGCTGCCGCCGGCCACGTAGGAGCGCAGCTCGGGCGGGAGCACCTCGAGCCCGCCGCGCTCCAGGTCGTCGTAGGTGAACGGGTGCTGCGGCAGCACGCCGCCGAGCGCGGCGAGGTAGAGCTCGTTCTGGTAGTCGCCGTACTGGCTCATCTCTTCCCCTGTACGCCGCGGACGAGGCGCCGGGGCCACAGCGGCCCCTCATAGACGAACGCGGTGTAACCCTGCAGCAGGTCCGCGCCCGCGTCGAGCCTCGCCCTCGCGTCCGCGACCGTGGTGATCCCGCCGACCCCGATCAGCGTGAGGTCCGGCCCGACCCGCTGCCGCAGCAGCCGGGTCACCTCCAGCGCGCGCGCGGTCAGCGGCTGGCCGGACAGCCCGCCCGCTCCGATCGCTGCGACCCGGGCGGCGGGGGTGCGCAGCCCCTGGCGGGAGATCGTGGTGTTGGTGGCGATGATGCCGTCCAGGCCGATCGCCAGCGCCAGGTCGGCGACGCCCGCCACGTCGTCGTCGGCGAGGTCCGGGGCGATCTTCACGAGCAGCGGCACGCCGTCGGAGACGGCCCGGACGGCGGTGAGGATCGGCTCCAGCTTCTCGACGGCCTGGAGGTTGCGCAGGCCGGGGGTGTTGGGCGAGCTGACGTTGACGACCAGGTAGTCGGCGTACGGCGCCAGCAGCCGTGCGGACTTCTCGTAGTCGCGCACGGCCTCGTCCTCGGGCACGACCTTGCTCTTGCCGATGTTGACGCCCAGCTGGGTGCGTGGCTGGGAGTCATCGTGGCGGTCGTCGGGCCCACGACGTGCCAGTGCCAAGGCGCGTCGCTTCAGCCGGTGGGCGACGACCTCGGCGCCGTCGTTGTTGAAGCCCATCCGGTTGACCACGGCCCGGTCCTCGGGCAGCCGAAAGAGCCGTGGCCTCGGGTTGCCCGGCTGCGCCTCGCCGGTGACAGTGCCGACCTCGACGTGCCCGAATCCGAGGGCGGCGAGCGCGTCGATGCCGACGGCGTTCTTGTCGAAGCCCGCCGCCAGACCCAGCACGTTGGGGAAGCGCAGCCCCATCGCCTCGACCGGCGCGCCCGGCCGCCCGAGCGCCCCCAGCACCGGTCGCGCCGCGCGGATCCCGCGGAAGGCGAGGTGGTGGGCCCGCTCGGGGTCGACTCGGGTGAGGCCGTGGTCGAACAGGAGCGAGTAGGCCCCCATCAGCGGCGGGCCCAGTCCTGCAGCGAGCGGACCCCGATGTCGCCGCGCTCCAGCGCCTCGATCCCCTGCACGGCCGCGCCGAGGCCCTGCACGGTGGTGATGCAGGGGATGTTGGCCATGATCGCGGCCGTGCGGATCTCGTAGCCGTCGACACGCGCCGAGCTGCCGGAGCCCCCACCACTGGCGGAGCCGTTGGGGGTGTTGATGACCAGCTGGATCTCGCCGTCCAGGATCAGCTGGACGGTGGTCTTCTCCCCCGCGGGTCCCGGCCCCTGGAAGTGCTTGCGCACGATCGTGGCGTCGACGCCGTTGCGGCGCAGCACCTCGGCGGTGCCCTGGGTGGCCAGGATCTCGAAGCCGTGGTCGGCGAGCACCTTGATCGGGAAGATCATGTGCCGCTTGTCGCGGTTGGCCATCGAGACGAACACCCTGCCCGAGGTCGGCAGCGAGCCGAAGGCCGCCGCCTGCGCCTTGGCGAACGCCGTGCCGAAGTCGGCGTCGAAGCCCATGACCTCGCCGGTGGACTTCATCTCCGGGCCCAGCACGGTGTCGACCTGCGCGCCGTCGGGGGTGCGGAACCGGTTGAAGGGCATCACCGCCTCCTTGACCGCGATCGGCTGGTCCGCCGGCAGCGTGCCGCCGTCGCCCTCGGCCGGGAGCAGGCCGACCGCGCGCAGCTCGGCGATGCTCTCCCCCATCATCACGCGGGCCGCCGCCTTCGCCAGCGGGGTCGCCGTCGCCTTGGAGACGAACGGCACGGTGCGGCTGGCGCGCGGGTTGGCCTCGAGCACGTAGAGCACGTCGGAGCCGAGCGCGAACTGGATGTTGAGCAGCCCTCGCACGCCGACGCCGGAGGCGATCGCCTCCGTGGCCTTACGGATGCGCAGGATCTCGGCGGCGCCCAGCGTGATCGGCGGGAGCGCGCACGACGAGTCGCCGGAGTGGATGCCGGCCTCCTCGATGTGCTCCATGACGCCGCCGAGGAACAGCTCGTGACCGTCGTACAGCACGTCGACGTCGATCTCGACCGCGTCGTCGATGAACCGGTCGACCAGCACGGGGTGCGCGGTGCTGATGGCGGTGGCGCGGCCGATGTAGTCCTCGAGCGCGTCCTGGTCGTAGACGATCTCCATGCCGCGCCCGCCGAGGACGTACGACGGGCGCACCATCACCGGGTAGCCGATCTCGCCGGCGATGCGGTCCGCGTCGGCGAAGCTGGTCGCCATGCCGTACTTGGGCGCCGGCAGCCCGGCCTCGCGCAGCACGTCGCCGAAGGCGCCGCGCTCCTCCGCAAGGTGGATCGCAGCCGGGGACGTGCCGACGATCTGCACGCCGTTGTCCTCGAGGCCCTGGGCCAGGCCCAGCGGGGTCTGGCCGCCGAGCTGGCAGATCACCCCGGCCACGGGGCCGGCGAGAGTCTCGGCGTGCACGATCTCAAGGACGTCCTCGAGCGTGAGCGGCTCGAAGTAGAGCCGGTCGGAGGTGTCGTAGTCGGTCGAGACCGTCTCGGGGTTGCAGTTGACCATCACGGTCTCGTAGCCGGCCTCGCTGAGCGCGAGGCTGGCGTGGACGCAGGAGTAGTCGAACTCGATCCCCTGGCCGATCCGGTTGGGCCCGGAGCCGAGGATGATCACGGCCGGCCGCTCGCGTGGCGCGACCTCGCTCTCCTCGTCGTAGGAGGAGTAGTGGTACGGCGTGGTGGCGGCGAACTCAGCCGCGCAGGTGTCGACAGTCTTGTAGACCGGGCGGATGCCGAGCGCGTGGCGCACCCCGCGTACGACGTCGGGCGTCATGCCGCGGATCTTGCCGATCTGGGCGTCGGAGAACCCGTGCCGCTTGGCCTTGCGCAGCAGAGACGGCGTCAGCTCGTCGGCCGCGGTGACCTCCTCGGCGATCTCGTTGATCAGCAGCAGCTGGTCGACGAACCACGGGTCGATCTTGGTGTGGTCGAAGACCTCCTGCGGGGTGGCGCCGGCCCGCAGGGCGTCCATGACCTTCTTGAGCCGGCCGTCGTGCGGCGTCTCGATCTCGGCCAGCAGCGCGTCCTTGTCCAGCTCGACCCACTCCTGGTGCCAGTCGAAGACCGCGTCGGGGCTCTCCAGCGAGCGCAGCGCCTTCTGCAGCGCCTCGGTGAAGTTGCGGCCGATCGCCATCGCCTCGCCCACCGACTTCATGTGCGTGGTCAGGGTCCGGTCGGCGCCGGGGAACTTCTCGAACGCGAAGCGCGGCACCTTGACCACGACGTAGTCCAGGGTGGGCTCAAAGCTCGCCGGAGTCTCCCGGGTGATGTCGTTGGAGATCTCGTCGAGGGTGTAGCCGATCGCGACCTTCGCCGCGATCTTGGCGATCGGGAAGCCGGTGGCCTTCGACGCCAGCGCACTGGAGCGCGAGACCCGGGGGTTCATCTCGATCACGATCAGCCGGCCGTCGGCGGGGTTGACGGCGTACTGGATGTTGCAGCCGCCGGTGTCGACGCCGACCGAGCGGATGATGCCGATCGCGAGGTCGCGCATCGCCTGGTACTCGCGGTCGGTCAGCGTCATCGCCGGCGCCACCGTGATGGAGTCGCCGGTGTGGACGCCCATCGGGTCGAGGTTCTCGATCGAGCAGACGATCACCACGTTGTCAGCGGTGTCGCGCATGACCTCGAGCTCGTACTCCTTCCAGCCGAGGATCGACTCCTCCAGGAGCACCTCGGTCGTGGGGCTCGCGGCCAGGCCGGCGCCGGCGATGCGGCGCAGGTCGGCCTCGTCGTAGGCCATGCCGGAGCCGGTGCCGCCCATGGTGAAGCTCGGGCGCACGACCATCGGGTAGCCGAGCTCCTCGGCCGCGCCGAGGCAGTCCTCCATCGTGTGGCAGATGACCGAGCGCGAGCACTCGCCGCCCAGCTCCTCGACGATCTTCTTGAAGACCTGGCGGTTCTCGCCGCGGTCGATCGCCTCGATCGAGGCGCCGATCAGCTCGACGTCGTACTTCTCGAGCACGCCCGCCTTGTCCAGCGCCATCGCGGCGTTGAGCGCGGTCTGGCCCCCGAGGGTGGCCAGCAGCGCGTCGGGGCGCTCCTTTGCGATCACCTTCTCCACGAACTCCGGGGTGATCGGCTCGACGTAGGTCGCGTCGGCGAACTCCGGGTCGGTCATGATCGTGGCCGGGTTGGAGTTGACCAGGATGACCCGGATCCCCTCCTCCTTGAGCACCCGGCAGGCCTGGGTGCCGGAGTAGTCGAACTCGCACGCCTGGCCGATGATGATCGGCCCGGAGCCGATCACCATGACGCTCTTGATGTCCTCGCGCTTCGGCACGTCAGGCCTCCTTGTTCATGAGCTCGACGAACCGGTCGAAGAGGTAGGCCGCGTCGTGCGGGCCCGCGGCCGCCTCGGGGTGGTACTGCACGGAGAAGCTCTTCAGCTCGCCGGTGGGCGTGCGCAGCTCGAGACCCTCGACCACGTCGTCGTTGAGACACACGTGGCTGACCGTCGCCTCGCCGTACGGCGTCTGGACACCGTCGTCCAGCGGCACCTCCCCCGGCCATTGGACCGCGAACCCGTGGTTGTGCGCGGTGACCTCGACCTTGCCGGTCGTGCGATCCATGACCGGCTGGTTGATGCCACGGTGGCCGTAGGTCAGCTTGTAGGTGTCGAAGCCGAGCGCGCGGCCGAAGAGCTGGTTGCCGAAGCAGATGCCGAAGTAGGGCAGGTCCTGGGCCAGCGCTCCCTGCAGCACCTCGATCTGGTGGGTCGTGGCGGCCGGGTCGCCGGGACCGTTGGAGTAGAAGAGGCCGTCGGGCTGCACGGCGAGGACGTCGTCCAGGGTGGAGGTCGCCGGCAGGACGTGCACCTCGATGCCGCGCTCGGCCATGCGGTAGGGCGTCATGGTCTTGATGCCGAGGTCCAGGGCGGCCACGGTGAACCGCCTCTCGCCCTGCGCGGGGACGACGTAGGCGGTCTTCGTCGAGACCTCCCCGGCCAGCTCGGTGCCGCTCATCTGCTCGGCGCCCCTGACCCGGTCGAGGAGCGCCGCGGGGGTGGTCTCGGTCGAGGAGATGCCGACGCGCATGGCGCCGCGCTCGCGCAGGTGGCGGGTCAGCGCGCGGGTGTCGACGCCGGAGATGCCGACGACCCCCTGCGCGCGCAGCTCGTCGTCGAGGCTGCGGCGCGAGCGGTGGTTGCTGGGGATCCGCGCGGGGTCGCGCACGACGTACCCGGCGACCCAGATCCGGGAGGACTCCTGGTCCTCGTCGTTGACCCCGGTGTTGCCGATGTGCGGAGCCGTCATCACCACGACCTGGCGGTGGTAGGACGGGTCGGTCAGGGTCTCCTGGTAGCCGGTCATACCGGTGTTGAAGACGGCCTCGCCGAACGTCTCGCCCACGGCGCCGTAGGCGTCCCCGTGGAAGGTGCGGCCGTCCTCGAGGACGAGCATCGCAGGACGCGGCTGGGTCTGGGCATGCACTGGCACGCCGTACCTCCTTCTCCGCCTCGCGGGACGGATCGTTAAAGGATGTTCGAACCCCGCGACCCTATCAGCGGCGTGTCGGCCCGACGTCGGGCCCGCGCCCTGGCGAGGGCACCCGCATGGCCCTTGCCGGTGACAGGAACCGGGTGTAACGCTTGTTGAGCGGAGGTGCAGAGCGGCCTTGAAGCAGGTCCTGCCCCGCCGCTCTCGGGAGGTGGACGTCGTGAGCTCGATCCTGAAGACCCGGTCGGCGAGGGCGCTGCTCGTCGCCGTCGTGCTGACCCTGACCAGCGTCCTCCTGGTGGTGGGGCCCCCGGCACAAGCCGACCCGATCCTCGGGGGGGACCCGACCCCGCCGGCGCGCTCGGCGTTCACCGAGCTGCAGATCCTGCCCATCACCGGGTCGCAGGGCGTGATCGGCACCAGGGCCTACTTCGCCCCGGACGGCTTCGACCCGCTCAACGGGTACCCGCTGACGCTGCCCCCCGGGTCGACGCCCAGGACGGAGGGCTCCTACCTGGGGCTCATCCCGACGCGCGACGCCGACGGGGAGACGGTCCTGACCTACTGCATCGACGCGTTCACCTCCACCCAGGCCGGTGTCACCTACGAGCGTGGCACCTGGGACGAGACCAACGTCCGCAACCTCGGCTACATGGGCTACCTCCTGGCGCGCTACTACCCGACCCAGCCGCTGCCCGCGGGCGTCCCCAACAACGTCAAGTCCGCCGCGGTGCAGGCCGCGATCTGGTACTTCAGCGACAACCTGGTGCTCGATCCCACCGAGGAGCCACAGCTGTACGCCCTCACGTCGGCCATCGTCGACGACGCCCTCGCGAACGGGCCGGAGAGCGAGCCCCCACCACCGGCACTGAGCGTCTCGCCGGCGTCCGCGTCGGCCCCGTCGACCGGCGAGCTGGTCGGTCCGTTCACGGTCACCGCGGACGGCCCCTCGACGCTGCGCCTCGAAGGGGTGGAGGTCTTCAGCGACGCCGCGGGCACCCAGCAGCTGGCGGCGGGAGACACGGTCCCCGCCGGTGCGCGGCTCTGGGTCCGCACGGTCAGCCCCGACACGCCTCAGGGCTTCGCCCTCGAACGCGAGCTGACGGTCCCGGAGAGCACCGTCTACGTCTACGACGGCGGCATTCCCAATAGGTCGGACGCCCAGAGTCTGATCCTCGCGCAGTCGGCCAACATCGAGGTCGTCGCCGGGGTGCGGATCACCCCCTTCGCCGTCGGAGGCATCGACGTCACCAAGACGATCAGTGGTGCGGGCGCCGGGCTGCAGGACCCGGTGGTCATCCGCGTCGTGTGCACCAGGGCCGACGGGGGCACGCCGGTCGAGCGGCGGGTCACGATCCCTGCTCGCACCCGCGCCGGCTCCCGGACCGTCGCGCTCACCGGGCTGCCCGCCGGGGCCTCCTGCAGGATCACCGAACCGCGCAACGGCGAGAATCGCCGGGTCAACCTCACCGCGAGCTCCATCGAGCCGAGGAACGTGACGATCGCCGAACCCGCGGCCGTCCCGGTAGCGGTCCGCAACGCCTACCAGGCCCAACCGAGCATCCGGAGCCGCACCTCCGACAAACGGGTCAGGCCGGGTGAGCCTCTCTACGACCGGGTCCGCCTGACCGGTCTCGCTCGGGGGACGACAGTGCCGGCGACGGCCCGTCTCTACGGCCCGTTCGCCTCCCTGTCCGCGGCGACCTGCCGGCCGGGGACCCTGGCGCGCACGGTCACCTGGCGCGCGGGCGCCGGGTGGTCCCGGACGCCGACCGTGCGGGTGCGCGCACCCGGTGTCTACACCTGGCGGGTCAGCACGCGGTCGACCACGGCGAACGGTGCCACGAGGACGCCGTGCGGCGTGGCCGCGGAGACCACGACGGTCGCGAAGGCGCCGTACCGGGCTCCGGTGGTCAACGGCGGGTTCTCCGGCTTCCTGCCCCGCTCCGACACGTGGTCCGCGCGCCTGGCGCCGACGATCATCCGGGCCCCGGGGATCGGCCTCCGTGCCACCGTCACGCCCACTGTGATCCGGCGTGGACTGATGCGCCTACCCGGGAACGTGGGCGTCACCAGCTGGCTGCGCAGGTCGGCGGCGCCCGGTGACCGGATCGGCGCTGCGGTGGTGGCCGGTCACGTGTCCGACCGCCAGGACCGGCCGGGTGCGCTGTGGGGTCTGAGTCGAGCCAAGGTGGGTCAGGTCGTCACCGTGGTGAAGAACGGAACGACCCACCGATACAAGGTGAGCAGCACCGCCAGATTCGAGCGGACGCGGCGCCTGCCGCAGCGGTTCTTCACCACCACCGGCACCCACCGGCTGGTGCTGATCAGCTGCACCGACCGGGTCGTCTACGACAACGGGCGCTTCCACTACACCAAGTACCAGGTGGTGGTCGCCAAGCCGGTCGGCCGGCAGAGATAGGCACGGCCTGGCTTGGCCGACCGCCCCCGGCGCCGCCCCTGGGGACTCGGTCGGTCAGACCCCCGCGGTCGCCATCGCCTGTGCCGTCAGCTCCACGGAGCGCAGCCGGGCCTCGGTGGTCGGGGCCTGGTGAGCGGTGATCAGCTCGTCGGCGCCGACCCGGGCGGCGAAGGCGCGCAGGTAGCCGCCGATCTGGTCCGCCGTACCGATCGCGGCGTAGGTGAACATCTGATCCACGTGCGTGTCGGCGCCCCGGCGCAGCAGCACGTCGGCCTCGACGTCGGAGAGGTCCTCGCCCCCGCCGAAAAGCCCGACCGCCATCGAGCGCCGCATCGCGACGTGGTGCTCGTGCGCCTGCTCGGTGGTGTCGGCGGCGATCACGGTGACGCCCGCCACGACGTACGGAGCCTCGAGCTGGGCGGAGGGCCGGAACTCCCGGCGGTACGCCGCGACGGCGGCCTCCAGCGCCTGCGGCGCGAAGTGGCTGGCGAAGGCGTAGGGCAGCCCGAGCTGCGCGGCGAGGTGGGCGCCGAACATGGACGAGCCGAGGATGTAGAGCGGCACATGCGAGCCGCGGCCCGGAACCGCTTGCACCCCCGGCACCCGCGACTGCCCCGTGAGGTAGCCCTGCAGCTCCAGGACGTCCTCGGGGAACCGGTCGGAGGACGCCGGGTCGCGGCGCAGGGCGTACATGGTGTTCTGGTCCGAGCCGGGCGCTCGGCCCAGGCCCAGGTCGATCCGGCCGGGATACATCGCCTCCAGAGTGCCGAACTGCTCGGCGATGGTCAGCGGCGCGTGGTTCGGCAGCATGACTCCGCCGGCGCCGAGGCGGATCGACGAGGTGTGCGCGCCGACGTGGGCGATCAGCACGCTGGTCGCGGAGGACGCGATGCGCGGCATGTTGTGGTGCTCGGCGTACCAGACCCGGCGGTAGCCGCTCGCCTCCGCCTGTTGGGCGAGGGCGACGCTGGCCGCGATGCTGCTGCGGGCGCTCTCCCCCTTCGCGATGGGGGCCAGGTCGAGGACGGACAGGGTGAGGCTCATGCTGGCCCGAACACCGGGAGCGCCGGTTCCCTTCCCGCGGCGCTCAGGCGAGCTTGCCGTCCAGGACCGTGGCCTTGCCGCGCAGGAAGGTCGCGACCACCCGGCCGGGCAGCTCCATGCCGGCGTACGGCGTGTTGCGGCTGAGCGACGCCGACGCCGACGCCTCGATGGTGCGGCGGGCGGCGGGGTCGTACAGCACCACGTTGGCCGGGGCGCCGACCTCGATCGGGCGGCCGTGGTCGGCCACCCGGCCGATGCGCGCCGGGGCGTACGACATCCGCTCGGCGACGCCGGCCCAGTCGAGCAGGCCGGGGTCGACCATCGTCTCCTGCACGATCGACAGCGCGGTCTCGAGGCCGAGCATGCCGAACGCCGCCGCCGCCCACTCGCAGTCCTTGTCCTCGTGGGGGTGCGGGGCGTGGTCGGTGGCGACGATGTCGATCGTGCCGTCGGCCAGTCCGGCACGCAGCGCCTCGGTGTCGGCGGTGCTGCGCAGCGGCGGGTTGACCTTGTAGATCGGGTCGTAGGTCTCGGCCAGGTCGTCGGTCAGCAGCAGGTGGTGGGGGCAGGCCTCGGCGGTGACGTCCCAGCCCTTGCGCTTGGCCTCGCGCACGATCTCGACCGAGCCGGCGGTGGAGACGTGGCAGACATGCAGCCGGGAGCCGACGTGCGCGGCGAGCAGGCAGTCGCGGGCGATGATCGCCTCCTCGGCGACGGCCGGCCAGCCGGTCAGGCCCAGTCGCCCGGACAGCTCCCCCTCGTTCATCTGAGCGCCCTCGGTCAGGCGCGGCTCCTGCGCATGCTGGGCGATGACGCCGTCGAACGCCTTGACGTACTCCAGTGCCCGGCGCATCAGCACCGCGTCGCTGACGCACTTGCCATCGTCGGAGAAGACCCGGACCCGCGCGGCCGAGTCGGCCATCGCTCCCAGCTCGGCGAGCTGCTCCCCCGCCAGGCCGACGGTGACCGCGCCGATCGGGTAGACGTCGCAGTAGCCGGCCTCGCGGCCCAGCCGCCACACCTGCTCCACGACCCCGGCGGTGTCGGCGACCGGCTCGGTGTTGGCCATCGCGTGCACGGCGGTGAAGCCGCCGAGCGCCGCGGCCTGAGTGCCGGACTCCACGGTCTCCGCGTCCTCGCGACCCGGCTCGCGCAGGTGCGTGTGCAGGTCCACGAGACCCGGCAGGGCGATCAGCCCGGCGGCGTCGATCACCTCGGCCTCGGGCGAGGACGCCTCGGCGCCGATCGCGGCGACCACACCTGCGTCCAGCAGCAGGTCGGTCGGCTCGGCCCCGAGGATGGAGACGTTCTGGATCAGGTACGCGCTCACGCGTCGTTCTCGCTTTCGTCGACGCCCGTGACGCCCTCGGCGCCACTGAGCAGGAGGTAGAGGACGGCCATCCGGACGGCGACGCCGTTGGTCACCTGCTCGACGATCACCGAGCGGTCGGAGTCGGCCACGTCGGCGGTGATCTCCATGCCGCGCACCATGGGGCCGGGATGCATCACGATCGTGTGGTCCTGCAGCGTGCGCATGCGCTTGCCGTCGAGACCGTATCGGCGGGAGTACTCGCGCGCCGTCGGGAAGAACGAGGCGTTCATCCGCTCGCGCTGCACGCGCAGCATCATCACCACGTCGGCCTTCGGGATCACCGCGTCGAGGTCGTAGGAGGTCTCGACGCCCCACGTGTCGATGCCGACCGGCAGCAGCGTCGGCGGGGCGACCAGCGTGACCTCGGCACCGAGGGTCTGCAGCAGCAGCGCGTTGGAGCGCGCCACCCGACTGTGCAGCACGTCGCCCACGATCGCGACCCGGCGCCCGTCGAGACCGCCGCCGTCCTTGGCGAGGTGGCGCCACATGGTGAACGCGTCCAGCAGGGCCTGTGTGGGGTGCTCGTGGGTGCCGTCACCGGCGTTGACGACGCTGGAGTGCACCCAACCCGAGTGCGCGAGCCGGTGGGGCGCCCCGCTGGCGCCGTGGCGTACGACGACGGCGTCGGCGCCCATCGCCTCCAGGGTCAGCGCGGTGTCCTTGAGGCTCTCGCCCTTCGACAGGCTGGAGCCCTTGGCGGAGAAGTTGATGACATCCGCGCTGAGCCTCTTGGCCGCTGCCTCGAACGAGATGCGGGTGCGCGTGGAGTCCTCGAAGAACAGGTTGACCACGGTGCGGCCGCGCAGCGCCGGGAGCTTCTTGATGGGGCGGTTGGCGAGCGAGCGCATCTCCTCGGCCGTCTGCAGGACCAGCTCGGCGTCGTCGCGGGTCAGATCGGCCGCGCTCAGCAGGTGACGCTTCATGCGGGGCTCCCTTCGGTGGGGGCGTCGATGGAGACCGCGTCGACCTCGTCGGTCTCGGCCAGACGGACGCTGACCCGCTCCACGAGCGAGGTGGGAAGGTTCTTGCCGACGAAGTCGGCGCGGATCGGCAGCTCGCGGTGGCCGCGGTCGACCAGGACCGCGAGCCGGACCGCCTCGGGGCGGCCCACGTCGTTGAGCGCGTCGAGGGCCGCGCGGATGGTGCGGCCGGAGAACAGCACGTCGTCGACCAGGACGACGACCTTGCCGTCGATCCCGCCC
Source organism: Nocardioides sp. cx-169 (assembly GCF_021083605.1). Classification (NCBI taxonomy): domain Bacteria; kingdom Bacillati; phylum Actinomycetota; class Actinomycetes; order Propionibacteriales; family Nocardioidaceae; genus Nocardioides; species Nocardioides sp. cx-169. The sequence goes on along the minus strand of NZ_JAJNRO010000008.1, from coordinate 166,259 downwards.
TGGGGGATCTCGGTGGGCAGCAGCGCCCGGGCGGGCTTCATCCGCAGGTCGTCGCGGTACATCGTGACGTCGAGGGAGCCGACGGGGACCTCGAGGCCCTCGACGGCCGAGATCCGCTCGGCGATCCGCACGGCGAGGGGCACACCGCGGCGCGGGATACCCAGGAGCACGAGGTCGCCCGCGCCCTTGTTGCGTTCGAGGATCTCGTGCGAGATCCGGGTCAGCGCCCGGGCGATGTCACGGGCGTCGAGAACCACGCGGCCGGTGGTCTCGGCGGGGGCGGGCTGTCCTGCAGGCTGGGCACACACGAGCTGCGCTTGACCTCCTTCTCCGCCTCACCGGACGGCTCGTTAAAGGATGTCGATCGGGCTTCACCCTACCGTGTCAGCGGCGGTTACGTTGGATCTCCCCACCTCAGGAGGTTCTCGTGGCAACCCTGCCCTTCCCCGACGCCGTGCGCGATCTGCTCCGACAGCCCAACCCCGCCGTGGTCGCCACGCTGCGATCCGACGGCCAGCCGGTCTCGGTGGCGACCTGGTACCTGCTCGAGGACGACGACCGGGTGCTGCTCAACATGGACCACACCCGGGTCCGCCTCAACCACCTGCGCACCGACCCGCGCGTCTCGCTCACGATCCTGGCCGCCGACAACTGGTACACCCACGTCTCTCTGCTCGGCACCGTGGTCGAGTTCAAGGACGACGAGGACCTGGCCGACATCGACCGGCTCAGCACCCACTACGGCCGTTCGCCGTACCCGGACCGCGAGAGCCCGCGCGTCAGCGCCTGGATGCGGGTCGACCGCTGGCACGGCTGGGGCGCCGCCCGCACCGACTGACCCGTCAGTCGGCGAAGGCCTGGGAGGCCGCGTCGACGAAGGCGTCGAGATCGTCGGGGTTGCGGCTCGTGACCAGGGTCCACTCGTTCTCCGTCGAGACCACGGCCTCCTCGTCGACCCAGGAGCCGCCGGCGTTGCGGATGTCGGTCTGCAGCGAGGGGTACGACGTCAGCCGCTTGCCGTCGAGCACGTCGGCCTCGACGAGGGCCCATGGCCCGTGGCAGATGGCGGCGATCGGCTTGCCGTCGTCGGCGAACGCCTTCACGAACGCCACCGCGTCGGTGTCCAGGCGCAGGGCGTCGGCGTTGGTGGTGCCGCCGGGGAGCACCAGGGCGTCGTAGTCGTCGGCGTCCGCGTCGCTCACCGCGAGCTCGGCCTCGAAGGTGTCGGCCTCCTCGACGTCGTTGGTGAACGCCTGGACCTTCCCCGCCTCCGGCGCGATGAGCGTGGTCTCGGCGCCGGCGGCGCGGAACGCCTCCCAGGGGGTGGTCAGCTCAGGCTGCTCGACACCGGAGTTGTCCAGCAGGAACGCGATCTTCTTGCCTGTCAGGTCTGCGGTCATGGCTTCCGGTACCCAGCCCCCAGCCACCACATGACCCTCACCCGACGTCGATCAGCACCTTGCCGACCACGCCGGCCTCGACCGCGTCGTGCGCGGCCGCGGTGTCCTCGAGCGCGAAGTGGTGCAGCGGCACCCCGGCGTCCTCGCCGACGCGCAGCGCACCGGCACCGACCGCGTTGCCGATGTCCTCGGCCGCGGCACGGACCAGCTCGCGGTCCAGGGTGTAGAGCAGCAGGAACTGGTAGCTCAGGTTGCGCGAGAACGTCGGCCGGATCTCGATGTCGAACGTCTTCCCGCCGTTGTCGGCGTAGATCGCCACCGTGCCGTGGTTGCGCACGACGGCCAGGTCGAGGGGGTTGTTCTGCGCCGGGGCCACCTCGACGGCCAGGTCGACGCCGTCGGGGGCGAACGCGAGGATCTCCCGCTCCGCGTCACCGGTGCGGTAGTTGACGACGTGGTCGGCCCCCGCCGCGGTTGCGAGCGCGGCCTTCTCGTCGCTGCTGACGGTCGTCACGACGCGGGCGCCGGACCACCGCGCCAGCTGGATCGCCGCGTTGCCCACCGCGCCGGCTCCCCCGGCCACCAGCACCGTGCGACCCTCGAGCGCCCCCGGCCCGAGCCGCCTCGGCCCGAACTGCATCGAGGTCAGCGCACGGTGGGCCGTCACGGCGGGCACGCCGAGGCTCGCGCCGAGGTCGAAGCTGGCTGTGTCGGGGAGTGGTACGACGAGCTCGGCCGGCTGGACGGTCAGCTCGACGGCCGTGCCGTAGGGGCGGCCGTACTGGGCGAGCACCAGCCACACCCGGTCCCCGACGGCCAGCCCGTCGACTCCCTCACCCACGGCATCGACGATGCCCGCCCCGTCCTGCCCCGGTGCGACCTCCTCGTAGCCCAGCGACGCACCGGTGCGGAACTTCCAGTCCGTCGGGTTGACGCCGGCGCGGACCAGACGCACCCGTACCTCACCCGGCCCCGGCTCGGGCACCGGTCGCTCGACGAGGTGCAGGACGGAGGAGGGACCGGTCTCGGTGTAGACGACTGCGCGCATGTTCACCCCAAGTCCTCAAGCTCCCCCGATGTTCCCCGCTGTCCCCGCTGACCCGTCAGAGAGTTCTGACGGGCCGGCGTCAGAGAGCGGCCGCCATGCCGGCGCAGGCCTTGAGCCATGACATCTTGGTGGCCTCGGACAGCTGGGCGTAGGGCACGACCGAGCCGGCGACGAGGGCGGAGTCGTACGGCACCCGGTAGACCGCGCGGGTGCGCTGCTCGTAGACCTGCACGAGGTCGTGCGCGAGCTTGCTGTCGACCTGCGGAGAGGGGTCCGAGAGCACCGTGACGGCCTTGTACTTCAGATTCTGCATGCCCGCGTCCTGGAGTGCGTCGAGCATCCACAGGCCGCTGTAGCCGGTGTCCTCGCGCACCGTGCTGGTGACGACGAGCAGGTCCGCGGCGTCGGCCGAGGCCAGCCAGTTCTCGGCGCGCATGTTGTTGCCGGTGTCGACCAGGATCACGCGGTAGAAGCGCTCCAGCAGGCGGTGCACGGCGTTGAAGTCGTCGGCTCGGATGGTCCCGGTGACGTCGGGGCGCTCGTCGGAGGCCAGCACGTCGAAGTGCGCGTCGCCCTGGGAGCGCACGAACGCCCCCAGGTCGCCGATGCGCGACTGGTAGACGTCGCTGAACCGCTCCAGGTCCTCGAGCAGCTCGCGGGTGGTGTTGCGGTGCGAGCTGCGGGTGCCGCGGATGCCGAGGGTGCCGCGGGTCTCGTTGTTGTCCCACGCTACGACGCCGCCACCGCGCACGGTCCCGAAGGTGTAGCCGGCCGCCAGCACGCCGGTGGTCTTGGCCGCACCGCCCTTGGGGTTGATGAACGCGATCGTGCGCGGGCCGTCGAAGTCGCGCTGGATGGCGCGGCGGCTCTCCTCGTACTCGAGCTCGTCCGGGCCCATCTTCGGCGCGATCAGGCCGCCGGTCCACCGGCGCATGCGGCCGCGCCAGCCCCACGTGGCCGGGCCGTGCTCCTTCTCGCTGTCGCGGCGGTCCAGGAAGTCGGTGGCCGTCATGAACCGGCGCACCTCCGGGTCGCTGAGGTCGGGCGCCGGCTCTGCGGCTCCCGCGGTCGAGTCCACGGCGGGAGCAGAAGGCGCGCTGTGGTGTCCCGCCGGCGGGGCAGGCGGGGCCGGCGGGGCAGCCGGGGCCGGTGGGCGCTCGGGTGCCGCAGGCGCAGCGGCGAACGGCGCGGCCGGCGGCGGCGGCGGCGGGGCGGCGCCGGGCGGCGGTCCCACCGTGGGGGCGGCCAGGGACGCGGACACCGCCGGCGGGCTCGGCGGCCCCGACGGTGCCGCCGGCGCACTCGGGGTGGGCGGCATCGGCGGCGGCGCGGCGGGCGGGGGCCCGGTGGGATAGGCCGGCAGCGGGTCGGTGAGCGGGTCCGTCAGCGGGTCGCCGTGGACCGCGGGCGGCGGCGCGGCGTCCTGCTGCGCGGCGTAGGCGGTCAGCTCCTCGGGCGTGTACAGACGGTCGCTGGTGTCGGAGATGTCGTAGTCCTCCGGGACCGGCGGGTCCTGCTGGGTCATCTGGTTCCTCCGTTTCGGGCCGAGGGGTCTCGGGTGAGGCTGGGTGGGGTCAGAGCCGGCAGGCATGCGTCTCGGCGCGGTCGTCGTACTCGTCCCTCGGCACGGATCCGCACACGTAGGTGCGCGGCCGCCGAGGGACCGACACGGTGCTGAACTTCCCGGTCAGCCGCACGACCTGGCTGCCGTCGTTGTACGGCGCACCGCACCGCGTCGCGGACCAGGAGCCGTGGAGCGCGCTGGCCCCCTGGTACCGCACGAACCGTCGGAACTGGTTCGCCGTGTCGTTGCTGACGTCGTAGGGGAAGGGCCCCGACTCCTGTGGTGGGCCGGACCTCGGCCAGGCCGGACCCGCCGTGCCGAGCACCGCGCGGCGCAGCTCCTCGGGGACCTCGCCCGACGAGGAGGTCACCCGCACGGGGGCCAGGTCGTAGCGGCTGAGCATCTCCTTGCCCGAGGCGGCGGTGCCGGGCGACATCTCGTGGGTCGCGGCGTAGAGCACGACGGCGCTCCGCCGGTGGAGCACGGTCTTCTCCGCGGGGGTGAAGCCCGCGACCGTGCACGGTGCCGCCTCGCTGCTCGGGGACGGCGGCTGCGGCGCTTCGGGCGCGGCCTCGGGGTCCCCCGCGTCGCTGCTGCAGGAGCTGACGGAGAGCGCCAGGGCGAGGCCCGAGGCAAGGGCGCGCCACGTCGAGGTCATGGGCGAAGTGTGTCCACCCGACCGCCCCTCAAACCACGGGGGCCTCAGCTGTCCAGCCCCGCGAGCGCGACCTCGATGGCGCGGTGGAAGGTCGGGTAGGCGAAGTGCATCGTGCGCAGCGTCGCGAGCGGGATCTCGGCGTGCACGGCCGCCGCCAGGAGACCCAGCACCTCGCCGCCGTACGGGGCCACGGAGGAGGCGCCGACGAGCACCCGCCGGTCGGCGTCGCCGACCAGCTTGATGATGCCCTCGTTGCCGACCTGGTGGATCCAGCCGCGGCTGGACTCGGGGATCTGCGCCACGCTGACGACCACGTTCAGCCCTGCCTCGCGGGCCTGGCGCTCGGTCATCCCGACGGAGCCGACCTCGGGGTCGGTGAAGGTCACCCTGCTGACGGCGCGGTAGTCGGCCCAGGGACCGTCCTCGCCGAGGATGTCGCGCACCACGACGGCGGCCTGGTACATCGACACGTGCGTGAACTGGCCCTTGCCGGTGATGTCGCCCACCGCCCACAGCCGCTCCCCCGCCCGCAGCCGCTCGTCGGTCTCGACGACCTTGAGGTCGTCGGCGAGGCCGACGCTCGCCAGGCCGATCCCGCTGAGCTGGGTGCGCCTGCCGGCGGCCACGAGCAGCTGGTCGGCGCTCACGACCTCGCCGTCGGCGAGCGTGACCCGGAAGCCGCCGTCGTGGGCGACGCCCTCGATCCGCACTCCCGCACGCACGTCCACGCCCTCGGCGGTGAGGACGCCGTGCACGACCTCGCTGCTCTCGGGCTCCTCGGGACCCAGGATCCGGTCACCCACCTCCAGCAGCGTGACCCGCACGCCGAAGCGCGCGAAGGCCTGGGTCAGCTCGCACCCGATCGGCCCGGCCCCGATGACGACCATCGACTCCGGCAGCTCAGCGAGCCGCACGACCTCCCGGTTGGTCCAGTACGGCGTGCCCTCGAGGCCGGCGATGGGCAGCGTCGCCGGCACCGTGCCGGCGTTCAGGATCACCCCTCGCGTGGCCACCAGCTCGTGCGCGGACCCGTCGGTGCCCGCGACCAGCACCCGGCCGGGGCCGTCCAGCCGCCCGGTGCCGCGCAGGATCTCGACGCCGGCGTCGGTCAGGCGCTCGACGTGGGAGCTGTCGTCCCAGTGGTTGGTGGCCTGCTTGTCGATGCGCTCCGCGACCAGCCGCCAGTCCGGCGTCACGTCGACCTCGCCCCCGAGGGTGACGGCACGCCGCGCCTCGGCGAGCGAGTCCGCGGCGCGGATCATCATCTTCGAGGGGATGCAGCCGTAGAACGGGCACTCCCCGCCGACCAACCCCTTGTCGACACCTACGACCCGCAGGCCCGCCTCGGCGAGCTTCTGGGCGGCGTACTCCCCGCCGGGCCCGAGCCCGAGCACGACGACATCGACCTCGGTGGCAGCCATGCGCTCAGCCTGCCATGCGGGTCAACGTCAGCTGGGCGAGTCCTGCTTGGCCCGCGCGAACGCGAAGAGCCCGTAGGCGACGATGCCGAGGGCCACGAGCGTGAGCAGCACCGGCCCGAACGGCTGGTCCAGCACCTCGACCAGGGCCTGGTCCAGGCCGCCGGACTTCTGGGGCTCGTGCGTGGCGGCGGCGTAGACGAAGAGCCCGCCGACCACGCCGATCGCGACCCCCTTGGCGGCGTAGCCGGACTTGCCGAACCACTTGAACGCCGTGCCGGTGTTGCCGGCCTGGTCCTCGCCGTCGATCTTCTTCAAGAAGCGCTCCGACCAGGCCGTGTAGATCAGCCAGGCGCCGTAGCCGATGACGGCGACGCCGGCGGCGCCGACGAGCAGCTGCCCCCCGGTGACATCCATGACCTTGGCGGTGATCGACTCGGTCCCACCGCCCTTGCCGCCGCCCGAGCCGGTGGCCACCCGGACCGCGCTGACGCCCACGGCGATGTACAAGATGGCCTTGCCGACCCCCACCGCCCCGGCCTTGAGGCGGTCGGAGTCGTCGTCGGTGGCATGCCCGAGGATCCCGTCGAGGATCCGCCATATGGCCAGCAGGAACATCCCGATCGCCACCGCCCAGACCAGGAAGCCGCCCAGCGGCTGCTCCGACAGCTCCTGCACGGCGCCGCTGCTCGAGGCCTCGCCCGAGCGGTCACCGAAGGCGAGCTGCAGCGCCAGCCAGCCGACCATGAGGTGGACCACCCCGTAGGCGACCAGCCCGATGCGTCCCGCAGTGTCCATGGCGTCGTGTCGATCGGCGTTCATGGACCGCAGCATGTCAGGCCGACCGGCTGCGTTGAATAGCGCCCAGGATCCCGTTGACGAACGGCGGGGACTCGTCGGTCGAGAGCTCACGGACCAGCGCCATCGCCTCGGAGACCGCGACGGTGTCCGGCACGTCCTCGGCGTACAGCATCTCCCAGACTCCGAGACGCAGGACGTTGCGGTCGACGGCCGGCATCCGCTCCAGCGTCCAGGCCTCCGAGTACGTCGACAGCAGCTCGTCGATCTCGCTCTGATGCGCCACCACGCCGCGCACCAGGGTGGCGGTGTAGTCGTTGGTCGGGCCTTCGCCGTCGGCGATGGCGCGGTCGAGCGCCTCGGTGGGCGACTCCCCACGCATCTCCGAGGCGTACAGCAGGTCGAGGGCGCGCTTGCGGGCCTTGGAGCGGGCCCCCATCAGACGACCGCCATCAGGACTTGACGCGACCCAGGTACGACGAGTCGCGGGTGTCGACCTTGACCTTCTCGCCCTGGTTGATGAAGAGCGGGACCTGGATCTCGTGGCCGGTCTCGAGCGTCGCGGGCTTGGTGCGGCCGGTCGCGCTGTCGCCGGCGAGGCCGGGCTCGGTGAACGTGATGACGAGCTCGACCGACGCGGGCAGCTCGACGAAGAGCACCCGGCCCTCGTTGGTCGCCACGATGGCCTCCTGGTTCTCCAGGAGGAAGTTGGCGCCGTCGCCCAGCACCTCGGGCGAGACCTCGATCTGGTCGTAGGTGCCGGTGTCCATGAACACGAACGACGTGCCGTCGTTGTAGAGGTACTGCATCGTGCGGCGGTCGACCGTGGCGGTCTCGACCTTGGTGCCGGCGTTGAAGGTCTTGTCGACGTTCTTGCCCGACTCGACGTTGCGGAGCTTGGTCCGCACGAACGCGGGGCCCTTGCCCGGCTTCACGTGCTGGAAGTCGACGACAGCCCACAGCTGACCGTCGATGTTGAGCACCATGCCGTTCTTGAGGTCGTTGGTCGATGCCATGCGCGCGTGTCAGCCTTCGCTCGGGGGTTCGGTACGCCGCCCGGAGATCTCGCGGGCAACAGCCGACGAGTCTAGTGCTTCGCCACCACGCCTCCTATCGGAGCCCCGCCCTCCATCCGCTCAGCCGCGCGCGACCCGCTCGAGCGCGAGGCGGTAGCCGTCCACCCCGTGCCCCGCGATGACCTCCACCGCGTAGGCAGTCACCACCGACGTGTGCCGGAACTGCTCGGGTCGCTGGTGCGGGTCGGAGATGTGCACCTCGACGAGCGGGGCGGTGAGCTGGGCGCACGCGTCGAGGATCGCGTATGAGTAGTGCGTCCACGCGGCGGCATTGAGGACGACGGCGTCCTCCTCGTCGGCCGCCGCGTTGAGCCAGTCGAGCATCACGCCCTCGTGGTTGGTCTGGCGGACCTCGACGTCCAGGCCGAGCGCCGCGCCCCAGGCCACGCACTGCTCGGCCAGCTGGGCGTGCGTGGTGGTGCCGTAGATCTCGGGCTGCCGCCGGCCCAGCCGTCCCAGGTTGGGGCCGTTGAGCACCAGCGTCCTCACGACCGGCCCCCGGCGACCACGTCGTAGGCCGCGCGCAGGTCCTTCTCCGACGGGCCGGCCAACACGACCGGCCGCCCGACATCCTCGAGCACGACGAACCGCAGCTGCGAGCCGCGCGACTTCTTGTCGACCGCCATGGTGGCCAGGAGCTCGTCGAAGTCGCCGCCACCATAGGTCGTGGGCAGCCCGACCCGCGCGAAGGCGGTGTGGTGGCGGTCTGCCACTTCGGGCGCCAGGAGCCCCGCGGCGCGGGCGAGCTCGGCGACGTAGACGCAGCCGATCGCGACGGCCTCGCCGTGCCGGATGGCGTAGTCCTCGGCCCGCTCGATGGCGTGCGCGAGGGTGTGCCCGTAGTTGAGCGCCTCGCGCCCCGGGTGGCCTCCGGTGCCGCCGGTCTCGCGCAGGTCGGCGACGACGATGTCGATCTTCACCGCGATCGCCCGCTCGACCAGCTCGCGCAGCACCTCGGAGCCGGGCGTCAGCGCCGCCGGGTCGGTCGCCTCCACCAGCCGCAGGATCTCGGGGTCGGCGATGAAGCCGCACTTGACCACCTCACCCAGCCCGGCGACGAGCTCCTCGCGCGGCAGCGACTCCAGGAGCCGCAGGTCGCACAGGACGCCGGCCGGCTCGTGGAAGGCGCCGACCAGATTCTTGCCGGCGCCGGTGTTGATGCCGGTCTTGCCGCCGACGGCGGCGTCGACCATCGCCAGGAGCGTGGTGGGCACGTGGACGACGCGGACCCCGCGCAGCCAGCTCGCGGCCACAAAGCCGCCGAGGTCGGTCGTGGCGCCGCCGCCGAAGGTGACCACCGCGTCCGAGCGAGTGAAGCCGGCCTCGCCGAGAGCCTCCCAGCAGTCGTTGGCGACCGAGGCGGTCTTGGCGCGCTCCCCCTGCGGCAGGCCGAGCACGAGCACGTCGTACTCCTCGCGCAGCGCGTCGAGCACCGGCTGCGCCTGCTCGACGAGCTCCCCGGCGCAGAGCAGGGCGACCCGCTGCACGTCCTCGCCCAGGATGGCGGGGAGCCGTCCGGCGAGGTTCGCGCCGACCACGACGTCGTACGGCGAGGCGCCGCCGACGTGGAGGACACGGTCACTGGTGGTGGCGCTCATGGCAGGGCCTTCTCGATCTCGGCGACGATGTCCTCGGGAGTTCGCTCGTCGGTGTCGACGGTGAGGTCGGCGACGGCGGCGTAGACCGGCGCGCGCTCGTCGAGCAGCGCCTTGATCCGCGAGCGGACGTTGCCGAGCAGCAGCGGGCGTCCGGTGCCGAGGCCCACACGTTTGACGGCCTCGGCCAGCCCGACCCGCAGGAAGACGACCCGGTGGTCGGCCAGCAGCTCGCGCGTCTCGGGGTCGAGCACCGCTCCCCCGCCGAGCGACACGACGCCGTCGTGCTCGGCCAGCACCTCCCGGACGGCGGCCCGCTCGAGCTCACGGAAGTGATCCTCACCGGAGTCGACGAAGATGTCGGAGATCGAGCGCCCTTCGCGGGCCTCGATCTCGGAGTCGACGTCGCGGACGGTCACCCCGAGCGCCTCGGCGAGCAGGGGCGCGACGGTCGACTTGCCCGACCCCATGGGCCCGACCAGGACGACGCTCACCGGAACCTCAGCGTGTCGAGGTAGCTCGCGACGTTGCGGCGGGTCTCCTGCACCGAGTCGCCGCCGAACTTCTCCACGACGGCGTCGGCCAGCACCAGCGCCACCATGGCCTCCGCGACGATCCCCGCGGCGGGGACGGCGCACACGTCGGAGCGCTGGTGGTGCGCCACGGACGCCTCCCCGGTCGCGACGTCGACGGTGCGCAGCGCCCGCGGCACGGTGGCGATCGGCTTCATCGCCGCGCGCACGCGCAGCACCTCGCCGGTGGTCATGCCGCCCTCGGTGCCGCCGGAGCGGCCCGACGTACGCCTGATGCCCTCGTCGGTCGGCACGATCTCGTCGTGGGCGAGCGAGCCCGGCGTGGCCGCGAGCGCGAAACCGTCCCCGACCTCGACGCCCTTGATCGCCTGGATGCCCATGAGCGCCCCGGCCAGGCGGGAGTCGAGACGGCGGTCCCAGTGCACATGCGAGCCGAGGCCCGGCGGCAGCCCGTGCACGACGACCTCGACGACCCCGCCGAGCGTGTCGCCGTCCTTGTGGGCTTGGTCGATGGCGGCCACCATGCCGGCGGACGTCTCGGGATCCAGGCAGCGCACCGGGTCCTCGTCGAGGCGGGCCACGTCGTCGGCCTCGGGCCACAGCCCGTCGGGGGCGCGGACGCCGCCGAGCTCGATGACGTGCGAGACGATGCGGGCGCCCGTGGCCTGCTCGAGGAAGTTGCTCGCGACCCGGCCGAGCGCCACGCGCGCCGCGGTCTCGCGGGCGGAGGCCCGCTCCAGGATCGGGCGAGCATCGTCGAAGTCGTACTTCTGCATGCCGGCCAGGTCGGCGTGGCCGGGGCGAGGCCGGGTCAGCGGGGCGTTGCGGGCCATGGCCTCGAGCTCGACGGGGTCCACCGGGTCCGCGGACATGACCTTCTCCCATTTGGGCCACTCGGTGTTGCCCACCTGCAGCGCGACCGGACCGCCCTGGGTGAGCCCGTGGCGCACCCCTCCGGTGAGCGTGACCTGGTCCTGCTCGAACTTCATCCGGGCGCCGCGGCCGTAGCCGAGGCGTCGCCGGGCCAGGGAGTCGGCGATGTCGTCGGAGGTCACCCGGACATGGGCGGGCAGCCCCTCGAGGATCGCGACCAGGGAGGGGCCGTGGGACTCGCCCGCGGTGAGCCAACGCAGCATGGGGCCAGTCTTTCATTGACGATCCCCGCGCTCGCGCCGGTCACCCCCCGACGAGACTCCGGAGCACCCGCTCGCCCACGCCGACGCCGACGAGGGCGCCCACGAGCATGAACGGCCCGAACGGGACGGCCCGGCGCTCCACCACCCGCAGCAGCGCCAGCAGGCCCCCGCCGACCCCGCCGAGAAGGAAGCCGGCGTACATCCCGACGACCAGCTCGCCCCAGCCCAGGTAGCCCAGCGCGATCCCGAGGACACCCGAGAGCCGCACGTCGCCGTAGCCGAGCCCGCGCGGTTGCACGAACCACAGCAGGAAGAACGAGCCGCCGCTGATGGCCCAGCCCCAGCCGGCCCGCGCCAGGTCGTCCACGTCCCCGGTGACGGCGGTGACGACCACGACGAGCGCGACGGTGAGGACGTACGTCGGCGCGATCACCCGCGTGGGGAGCAGCCGCGTGCGCCAGTCGATGACCGCCAGCGCGACGCCGATCGGGACCAGCGGCACGAGGTAGAGCAGCGGCCACTGCGCGCCCACCGCCGCCCCGATCACCGCACCCGCGACGGCGCAGGCGAGCGCGGCCCTGCCGGCCAGGCCGGGGCGCTCGGCGACCGCCGCGTAGGTCTCCTTGGGCGGCGCCCCGTCCTCGGCGACCACCGGCTCGGGCACCCGCCGCACCAGGCCCGGCACGAGCAGCCCGAGGACACCGCAGGCGGCCATCGCCAGGAGCAGGCCGTCGGGGACCTCGCTCACGCGCTGGACCGCTGACCCAGCTCCCGCTCTCCCGCGGCCCGCATCGCGTCGAGCGGGGCCGGTCGGCCGGTGAAGAGCTCGAACTGCACGGCGGCCTGGTGCACGAGCAGGTCGAGGCCGCCGACCAGCGGTCGCGACCCGGCGCTCGCCGCGATCGGGGTCGGCCACGGGTCGTAGAGCACCTCGAACAGCACCGGGATCCCCGCGGCACGCGCCACGAGCTCCGGCGTCTGAGCTCCGGCGGGGATGGTCGAGACCAGCACGTCACCGGTCGGTACGTCGTCGAGCGAGCCGACCCGCACCTCGGGGACGGACGGGTGCCGGCCGATCGCGTCGAGCGTCTCTTGCGCCCGATCCGGCGAGCGGGCGAGGACGGTCACCGTGCCGGCTCCCAGCTCGCACAGGGCCAGGCCCGTCGACGCCGCCGTCGCGCCGCCGCCGAGCACCGTGCCGGCCCGCACCGGACCGGCGTACCGCTCACGGACGGCGGCTACGGCGCCGGGCAGGTCGGTGTTGTCCGCCGAGATCCGGCCGCCGGCGAGCACCAGGGTGTTGGCGGCACCGACCAGCCGCGCCCGCTCGGTGACCTCGTCGGCCAGTCCTATGGCCTCCCGCTTGAGCGGCATCGTCAGCGAGAGCCCGCGCCAACCCGCCTCCGGGCGCAGCTGCGCCGCTAGCTCGCCGAGCCCCACCCGCACCGCGTCGTAGGTCCAGTCGAGACCGAGCGCCTCGTAGCCGGCCCGGTGCAGCACCGGCGACAGCGAGTGGGCGATCGGGTCGCCCAGGACGGCACACCTCATGACGGCGGCCGCTCAGCAGCGGTCGGACTCGTTGGCGCAGTAGTCGCGCAGCTGCTGCTTGTAGGTCAGGAACTCGTCGTAGCTCTCGGTGAACTTGGTCTCGCCGGTCTCCAGGTCGACGGTCACGTAGAACAGCCAGTCTCCGTCGGCGGGCTTGCTGGCCGCCTGGATCGCCGCGTCGCCGGGCGCCTCGATCGGCCCCGGCGGCAGGCCGACGACCTCGTAGGTGTTGTACGGCGAGTCGACCTTCAGGTCCTCCGACGTCGGGATGGCCACGAGCGAGCGGTCCAGGGCGTAGTTGACCGTCGCGTCGATCTGCAGCTTGCCGACCGTCGGCCCGCTCGGGTCGGCCAGCCGGTTGTAGATCACGCGCGCGATCCTGGGCATGTCGTCACCTCGACCCTCGGCCTCGACCAGGCTGGCCACGGTCATGAGCTCGTGCGGCGTCAGCCCCAGCTCCGCGGCGGCCGACTCGAGGTTCGCGTCCTCCGCGGCCTGCTTCCACCGGTCGACCATGGCCTTGAGCATCGAGGCCGGAGTCTCCTTGGGGCCGAAGGAGTACGTCGAGGGGAAGAGGTAGCCCTCCGGGTCGCCCTCGGCGTAGCCGGGCAGACCGAGCTTGCCCGGCTGGGCCAGCGCCTTCACGAACGCGCCGCGCTTGAAGTCGGTCTTCTCCACGAGGATGTCGAGGATGTCGACGACCCGCAGGCCTTCGGGGATGGTGATGGCGTTGGAGACCAGGTTGGCCGGCTGGATCAGGATCGCGAGCGCATCCTCGGCGGCCATCTCCTTCTTCAGCGCGTAGAAGCCCACCTGGATCCCGCCGGCCTTGGGCTCGGCGTTTGCTGCGCTGACGAACGCGTCCACGGATGCCACGACGCCCTGGTCCTTGAGGTTGCGGCCGATGTCGGTCGCGGTGTCGCCGGAGCTGACCTCGAAGCTCACCTGCCCGGAGCCCGGGCCGGGGTAGTCCTCGGCCTCGCCGAACTGGTCCTTGACGAAGTCCACGCCCTGGGTGACTCCGACGTAGAGCAGACCGCCGAGCACGGCCAGGACGATCAGCACGGGCAGGCAGCCCGAGACGCCGCGTCGCTTGCGGCGCCGGCCGCCCGGCCGGGGCTCGTAGACGTCGTCGACGAAGGAGCCCTCGTCGGGGTCGTCGGCCCGGTCGGCCGCGGGCTGGTTCATCGGCTCACTCATGGGTCTCCTCCACGATCTCACCCGGTGCGAGCCCCGAGGCGCGTTCGGTGTCGAGCGCGTGCTGCAGGATCAGGACGGCGGCCGCCTGGTCCACCACGGCACGTCGTTTGCGGCCCTTCTGGCCACGGTCGCGCAGCATAGCCTCCGCCGACACGGTGGTCAGCCTCTCGTCGCACAGCCGCACGGGGACGGGCGCTACCGTGCGGGCCAGGCGCGCCGCGAACTCGCGCACCTTGGCCGCCGCCGGCCCCTCGCCGCCGGAGAGCGACCGGGGCAGCCCGACGACCACCTCGACGGCCTCCTCCTCGGCCAGGATCTGCGCGATCCGGCGCAGGTCCCCCTTGCCGCGCCGTACCGTCTCGACCGGCGTCGCCAGGAAGCCCGAGGGGTCGCTGCGCGCCACCCCGATCCGGGCGTCCCCGGGGTCGATTCCGAGCCGTACGCCGAAGCGCATCAGCTGCGAGCCACCTCGACCGGGACCAGGGCCAGCGCCTCGTCGATGCGCGACGCATCGGTGCCGCCGCCCTGGGCCACGTCGTCCTTGCCGCCGCCCCTGCCGCCGAGCAGCGGCCCCACGGCCCGCACCAGCGCGTTGGCCGAGAGCCCCCGCGAGCGGGCCTCGTCGTTGACCGCGGCGACGACCGCGACCTTGGCGTCCGCCCCGGAGCCGGTGGAGCCGACGATCACGACGACGCCGGGCTCCGAGGGGCTCATCCGGCTGCGGACGTCGAGGGCGAGCGTGCGCACGTCCGCTCCGCCGGCACCGTCGGCGCGCTGGGCCACGACGTTGACGTCGCCCACCTTGGTCGCGGACGCCGCGAGCTGCCCGGCGCCGGCGAGCAGCTGGGCGAGCCGGCCCCGCTCCAGCTCCTTCTCGGCCTGGCGCAGGCGCTCGACCAGGTCGCTCACGCGACCCACCAGGTCGTCGGGCTGCGTCTTCAGCAGCCCGGTCAGCTGGTCGACCACGTCGCGCTCACGCGCGAGGTAGGCGAAGCCCTCGACGCCGGTAAAGGCCTCGATGCGGCGGTTGCCGGAGCCGACCGAGGACTCACCGGTGACGACGATGGTGCCGATCTGCGAGGCGTGGGAGACGTGGGTGCCGCCGCAGAGCTCGCGCGACCAGGGGCCGCCGATCTCGACCACGCGCACCTTCTGGTCGTCGTAGGTCTCGCCGAACAGCGCGATCGCGCCCCACTCCTTGGCCTCGGGCAGGGTCATGTACTGCCAGTGCACGGGCAGGTCGGCGCGCAGCGCCTCGTTGGAGACCTGCTCGATGTCGCGGACCTGCGCCGGCGAGAGACCGGAGGTCCAGCCGAAGTCCAGCCGCAGGTAGCCCGGGCGGTTGTAGGAGCCCGACTGGAGCGCGCTGGGGCCGAGCACCTGGCGCAGCGCGGCGTGCACGACGTGGGTGCCCGAGTGCGCCTGCCGCGCCCCGACGCGCCAGTCGCGGTCGACCTTGGCGTGCAGCAGCGAGCCGGGGGTGAACTCCCCGTCCACGACGCGCACCTGGTGGACGACGAGCCCGCGCACCGGGCGCTGCACGTCGAGCACCTCCAGCCGACCGCCGTCGAACTCGATGGTGCCCGCGTCGGCGACCTGACCGCCGGACTCGGCGTAGAACGGGGTGCGGTCGAGCACGAGCTCGCCCACCTCACCCTGCGCCAGCGAGGTGGCCGGAGCGCCGCCCGTGAGCAGCGCCAATGCGCTGGACTCGGTCTCGTCGGTCTCGTAGGCGAGCCACTCGGTGGGGCCGTGCGCGTCGAGGATGCCGCGGTAGACCGTCGTGTCCGCGTGCTGGCCCTTCTTGGCGCGGGCGTCTGCCTTGGCCCGCTCGCGCTGCTCGGTCATGAGCGCTCGGAAGCCGGCCTCGTCGACGCTGAGCCCGGCCTCGGAGGCCATCTCCAGCGTCAGGTCGATCGGGAACCCGTAGGTGTCGTGCAGCGCGAAGGCGCGGTCTCCGGACAGCGTGGTGGCGCCGCTGGCCTTCACCTGGCCCGCGGCGAGGTCGAAGATCTGGGTGCCGGCCTGCAGCGTCTTGCGGAAGGCCTCCTCCTCGGCGTACGCGACACGGGCGATGCGGTCCCAGTCCCGGTGCAGCTCGGTGTAGGTCTCCCCCATCTTGTCCCGGCTGATCGGCAGCAGCTCGGGCAGCGCCGGGTCCTCGTAGCCGAGCAGCCGCATGGACCGTACGGCGCGGCGCAGCAGCCGCCGCAGCACGTAGCCGCGCGCCTCGTTGCCGGGCGTGACGCCGTCGGCGATGAGCATCATCGAGCTGCGGACGTGGTCGGCGACGACCCGGAACCGGACGTCGTCCTCGTGGCTGGTGCCGTAGGTGCGACCGGTCAGGGCCATGGCCCGCTCGATCACCGGGAACATGACGTCGATCTCGTACATGTTGTCCTTGCCCTGCAGCAGGTACGCGACCCGCTCCAGGCCCATGCCGGTGTCGATGTTCTTCCGCGGCAGGGTGCCGGAGATGTCGAAGTCCGACTTGCTGCGCACGGCGCTGAGCTCGTCCTGCATGAAGACCAGGTTCCAGAACTCCAGGTACCGGTCACCGGCGTCCCAGTCGCGCTCCGCGCCGTAGGCGGGGCCACGGTCGATGAGGATCTCGCTGCACGGGCCGCCGGGCCCGGGCACGCCCATGCTCCAGTAGTTCTCGGCGGGGGGCAGGCGCACGATCCGGTCGTCGGGCAGGCCGGTGATCCGCCTCCACAGCGCCACCGCCTCCTCGTCGCCGTCGAGCACCGAGGGGTAGAGCACGCTCTCGTCGAAGCCGAAGCCCCCGTCGGCCTGGGACTTGGTGACCAGGTCCCAGGCGAGCTCGATGGCGCCCTCCTTGAAGTAGTCCCCGAACGAGAAGTTGCCGCACATCTCGAAGAAGGTGCCGTGGCGGGTGGTCTTGCCGACGTCCTCGATGTCCGGGGTGCGCACGCACTTCTGGACGCTGACCGCGCGGTCGTACGGCGGGGTCTCCTGGCCGAGGAAGTACGGCTTGAACGGCACCATGCCGGCGTTGACGAACAGCAGGTTCGGGTCGTCGAGCAGGAGCGACGCCGATGCCACCGCCTGGTGGGCCCCCACGGTCTCGTTGCGCTCGAAGTGAGCGACGAACCGTCGGCGGATCTCCGCGGTGTCCATCAGCTGATGCCTTCCTTGTCCTGGGTGGTGGTGATCTGAGTGGTGGAGTCGTGCGGTGCCGAGCCGGTGAGCTCGGGGGTCCCGTGGGGCACGAGGCCCAGTCGCTCGCGCAGGTCCGCCTCCGCGTCCGCCTTGCCCTGGGCGACCTCGTCGCGGAACATCCGGGCGCCCACGACCGCGGCACCCACCCGGTCGCGCAGCCCGTCGGCGGTCAGGGCCTCCGCGGCGCGGCGGCCACGCACCATGGCGTAGACACCGGCCCCGGCCCCCGCGACGAACCAGAGCCCGCGCCTCATGCTGCGGGTTCCTCGGTGTCGAGGCCGGCGCGCTGACGCGCCTCCCACTCGCGCCTGGCCTCCTTGAGGTCCGCGCGGCGTTGCTTGCGCGAGCGCTTGACCTCGCGCTTCATCTCGAAGCGAATCCGGTGGCGCGCCTCGGGGGCGAGCGCTCGGCGCAGCCCCGACACCAGGGACGCCGCCTGCACGACGCTCTCGCGCAGCACCAGGTCGGCGAACAGCGGCGCGGCGACGGCGGGCACCGCTGTGGGGAGTGCCGCCGGCTCCCCGATCCGGGTGATGACGTAGTCGGTGTCGTCGGGCGGCGCGGTCACGGGGGCGGTGGCCACCGCGGTGTCCAACCGCCGCTCGATCTCCGCCACCTGTGCACGCAGCGCCTCGGCCTCCGCCTGCGCCGCAGCGCGGTCGCGGACCGCGCGACGACGCCCGCGCACGGTGGCGACGGCGAGGGCGCCGACCACCAGGAGCATGACGACGAGCGCGGACACGATGGTCCACGCCGGCACGGTCCAGTCCTCGCTCACAGTCGTCGACCCTATCGCGACGGTGTCGGGCCTCCACCTCGGATAAGACGGCGGATGCGGTCCCAGCGCTCCTTGACCGCCGCCTCGGCGCCCAGACCGGTCGGGCGGTAGTACTCGGCGTCCTTGACGACGTCCGGAGCGTACTGCTGCTCGGCGACCCCGTAGGGCTCGTCGTGGCTGTACTTGTAGGTCTTGCCGTGCCCGATCTTCTTCGCGCCCGCGTAGTGCGCGTCGCGCAGGTGCGGGGGCACGGGGCCGATCTTGCCGGCCCGCACGTCGGCGCTGGCGGCGTCGATGCCCTTGATGACCGCGTTCGACTTCGGCGCCACCGCGAGGGCGATCGTGGCCTGGGCGAGGTTGAGCCGGGCCTCCGGCATCCCGATCAGCTGGACGGCCTGGGCCGCCGCCACGGCCGTGGTCAGCGCGGTCGGGTCCGCGAGCCCGATGTCCTCGCTGGCGAGGATGACCAGGCGCCGCGCGATGAAGCGCGGGTCCTCCCCCGCCTCCATCATCCGTGCGAGGTAGTGCAGCGCGGCGTCGGCGTCGGAGCCGCGGATGGACTTGATGAAGGCGCTCGTGACGTCGTAGTGCTGGTCTCCCTGACGGTCGTAGCGCACCGCGGCCTGGTCGACGGCCGTCACCGCGGTGCTCAGGTCGACCACGTCGGAGCCACGGGCCGCCGCGGCGCCGGCCGAGGCCTCCAGGTAGGTCAGTGACCGGCGGGCGTCGCCCCCGGCCAAGCGGACCAGATGGTCGAGCGCCTCGGGCTCCACGGTGAACCGGCCGGCGAGGCCGCGCTCGTCGGTGATGGCCTGGTCGAGCACCCGGCGTACGTCGTCGTCGGTCAGCGACTCCAGCCGCAGCAGCAGGCTGCGCGACAGCAGCGGCGAGATGACCGAGAAGAACGGGTTCTCCGTCGTGGCCGCCACCAGCGTCACCCAGCGGTTCTCGACCCCCGGCAGCAGGGCGTCCTGCTGCGCCTTGCTGAAGCGGTGCACCTCGTCGACGAACAGCACGGTCTCCCGCTGCGCGTTGACCAGCTCGGCCCGGGCGGCGTCGATGGCCGCACGGACCTCCTTTACCCCGGCCGAGACCGCCGACACCTCGACGAAGCGCCGGTCGGTCTGCTGGCTGAGGATCGCCGCGATCGTGGTCTTGCCGGTCCCCGGCGGTCCCCAGAGCAGCAGCGACATCGACTGGTCGCCCTCGATCAGCTGCCGCAGCGGGGAGCCGGGGGCGCGAAGCTGGGCCTGACCCACGAGCTCGTCCAGGGTCCGGGGACGCATGCGCACCGCCAGGGGGGCGGAGGCATGCGTGTTGCCGGCCAGGGAGCCGGCCCCGGAGCGCTGGCCCCGCGACGAGGAGGTCGCGGGCGCTCCGAACAGACCCTCAGGCTCGTCCAAGCGCCTTCGCATCCAGGTCGAACCACGTGTCGTCGTAGCCCGGCTTGTTGGTGATCAGCGGGCTCGGGCTGGCGCCGGGGTCGGGGCTGCCCGTGTCGTCGGTGCCGAGCAGGCGCGCTGTGATCGGCGTGTCCGGGTGCTGCCCGACGCGCCCGGGGAAGTGGCAGGCGACCTTGTGGCGCGCGCCGATCTGCAGCAGCGGCGGCTCGTGCTTGGCGCAGATCTCCTGGGCGATCGGGCAGCGGGTGCGGAACCGGCAGCCCGAGGGCGGGTTGATCGGGCTCGGCACGTCGCCCTGCAGGCGGATCCGCTCGCGGCGACCGCCGATGGCGGCCTGCTTGACGTCGGGCACGGCGGACAGGAGCGCCTGGGTGTAGGGGTGGCGGGCGTTCTCGTAGATGCTGTCGCGGTCGCCGATCTCGACGATCTTGCCGAGGTACATCACCGCGACCTCGGGGCAGAAGTGCCGCACGACCGCGAGGTCGTGGGCGATGAAGAGGAACGCGACGTCGAACTCCTTCTGGATGTCCTGGAGCAGGTTGATGACCTGCGCCTGGATGGACACGTCCAGGGCGGAGACTGGCTCGTCGGCCACGAGCAGCTTCGGGTTGAGCGTCAGCGCCCGCGCGATGCCGATGCGCTGACGCTGGCCCCCGGAGAACTCGTTGGGGTAGCGGTTGTAGTGCTCCGGGTTGAGCCCCACGATCTCCAGGAGCTCTTGGACGCGGGGCAGGATCTTGTTGCGCGGCAGCACGTTGTGCACCTGCAACGGCGTGGCGATGATGGAGCCGACCGTGTGGCGCGGGTTCAGCGAGCTGTAGGGGTCCTGGAAGATCATCTGGACCTCGCGGCGCAGCGGCTTGAGCTGACGCTTCTTCAGATCGGCCATGTTGCGGCCCTCGAAGAGGATCTTGCCGCCGGTGGGGTCGTAGAGCCGCGTCACCAGCAGCCCGGTGGTGGACTTGCCGCACCCGGACTCGCCGACGAGTCCCAGCGAGCCGCCGCGCGGGACCTCGAAGGAGATGCCGTCGACCGCCTGGACGTCGCCCACCTTGCGGCGCAGGAAGCCCTTGGAGCGGACCGGGAAGTACATCTTGAGGTTGTCCACCTCCAGCACCGACCCCCGGGAGACATCGAGCTCGGCGGCCGAGTGCGCGAGCGCCGCCTGCTCCTCGAAGGTGATGGCCTCAGGCTCGGCCTCGAGCGCGACCGGGTCCTCCGGGAGGCTCTCGGTCACGGCGTCACTCTCGGGCATCGGGGGTCTCCTCGGCCAGGTCGGGGGCGATCACGGTCAGGACCTCGCGTGCGTAGATCTCGTCCGGATCGGCCAGGTGGCAGCGCTTGAGGTGCGCGGGGCTGCGGCCCGGCAGCAGCTCGGGCGTCGTGGTGAAGCAGAGATCTCCGGGCACCTTGTCCACGTGCGTGCAGCGCGGGTGGAACGGGCAGCCGCTCGGCGGGTCGAGCAGGCTGGGCGGGCTGCCCGGGATGGGGATCATCCGGGCGCTCGTGTCGGCGTGGACGTCCGGGATGCTGGAGAGCAGCCCCCAGGTGTAGGGCATCTCCGGGTGCGTGAGGATGTCCTTGGCGCTGCCGTACTCGACCGCGCGGCCGGCGTACATGACCAGCACGTCGTCGGCCATCTCCGCCACGACCCCGAGGTCGTGGGTGATGATGATGACCGCGGAGTTGAACTCCCGCTGCAGGTCCTGCAGGAGGTCCAG
Source organism: Nocardioides sp. cx-169 (assembly GCF_021083605.1). Taxonomy (NCBI): domain Bacteria; kingdom Bacillati; phylum Actinomycetota; class Actinomycetes; order Propionibacteriales; family Nocardioidaceae; genus Nocardioides; species Nocardioides sp. cx-169. The sequence continues at coordinate 145,200 of NZ_JAJNRO010000008.1, read as the reverse complement.
GATCTGCGCCTGCACCGTCACGTCCAGCGCCGTGGTCGGCTCGTCGGCGATCAGCAGCGACGGGTCGTTGATCAGGCCCATCGCGATCATGGCGCGCTGACGCATGCCGCCGGAGAACTGGTGCGGGTAGTCGTCGACGCGCTTGTCCGGCTGCGGGATGCCCACGCGGTCGAGCATCTCGATGGCCTGCCGGCGGGCGTCGCGCTTGCTGGCGTCGGGGTGGTGGACCAGGTAGGCCTCGCTGAGCTGCTTGCCGATCCGGAAGAACGGGTGCAGCGCGGCGAGGGCGTCCTGGAAGATCATCGCCACCGAGCTGCCGCGCAGCTCCCGGAGCTTGTCCTCCGAGAGGCCGACGACCTCGGTGCCGCCGACCCGGATCGAGCCCTCGATCTGGGCCGAGCGGCGATCGTGCAGCCCCAGCACGGCCATGCTCGAGACGGACTTGCCCGACCCCGACTCCCCCACGATGCCCAGCGTCTTGCCGAGCTCGACGGAGTAGGAGAGGTCGGTGACGGCCTGCACCAGGCCGTCGGCCGTGGGGAAGCGCACGGTGAGGTTCTCGACCTGGAGGTACGGCGCGCCGGTGACGCGGCCGCGGGAGTCCAGGCCGGTGTCCAACGCGGTCATGCGAGTCTCACTCTCGGGTCCAGCCAGCTGTAGACGATATCCACCACGATGTTCATGATGACCACTGAAACAGCCAGGACCAAGGACGTGGCCTGCACCACGGGCAGGTCCTTGATGTAGGTGGCGTCGATCGCCCACTTGCCGATGCCCTCGAGAGAGAAGATCTGCTCGGTGAACACGGTGCCGGACAGCAGGAACGCGACGTCGAGGCCGAAGATGGTGACCACGGGCACCAGGGCAGACCTCAGCGCGTGCTTGCCGACCACCGTGCGGCCCTTGAGACCCTTGGCTCTCGCCGTACGGACGTAGTCCTCGTTGAGCGCCTCCACCATGGCCCCTCGGGAGTAGCGGGTGTAGGACGTGGCGCCGTAGATGCCCATGACCAGCCACACCAGCAGCAGTCCCGACGCCCACTTCAGGGGGTTGTCGAAGAACGAGACGTAGGTCACCTCTGGGAACAGCGATGTGCTCAACGTGAGCAGCAGGAAGCTCAGCAACGCGACCAGGTAGTAGGGGATGGAGCTGAAGACCAGGGTCGAGGCCACCAGCATCTTGTCCGAGACGGTGCCGCGTCTTCGCGCGGCCAGGACCCCGATGGTGACGCCGACGAGCAGATAGAGGGACGCTGCGCCGATCGCGAGGCTCACGGTGACCGGGAACCGCTCCTTGAGCTGCTCGGTCACCTGGCTCTTGTCGCGGTAGGAGAGACCGAGACAGGGCGCGGCGCAGTCGTAGGTGGCCGCGCCGAGCTGGATCTCCCGGTCGGTGACCAGGCCCTTGACCCACTTGCCGTACTCGACGTAGACGGGGTTGTTGTAGCCGAGACGCTCTTCGTACTCGGCGAGCCGGGGCGAGGTCTCGCCGCACCGGCCGTTGGTGTCGCGGCGGCAGAGCTCGAGCGCGGGACTCTTGGGGCCGTACCAGAACAGCAGGTAGACCAGCATGGAGACCATCACGACGATCAGGAATCCGGAGATTATCCGCCTGACCAGGAACGAGAGCATCGAGCTCCTCCAACTATGACTTGCGGGAGCCGGGTGGGGTCCGTGGACCCCACCCGGCCCGCTGAGTGGTGTTACCGGGCTACGCGGATCTACTTGATGTAGATGGACCGGTAGTCGGGAGCGCCGCCGACAGAGGTGTCGTTGGCGAACCCACCGACAGTGCTGCCGATGCCGAAGATGTTCTGGTAGAAGCCGGAGTTGATCACGGGCATGTACTCCGTCATCACCTCGTTCTCCAGCTCACCCCAGGCGTCGGCCTGCTCGTCGACGGGCAGCCTGCGGATCTCCTCCATGCGGTCGTCCACGGCCTTCTCGGAGAAGCCGCCGGTGTTGTACGCGGCACCGGTCTCGAGGATCGGGGGCAGGAACGTCGCCGCAGACGGCCAGTCCTGGCACCAGGCGGTACCGAGCAGGTTGATCTGCTTGTACAGCTTGCTGTCCGGGTTGGTCCAGACGTCGTAGAGGCTGCCACCCGTGTAGGGGTACATCTCCACCTTGAAGCCGGACTCCTCGTAGCCGCGCTTGCGCTGGTTGGCGCCGGCCTCGCCCTCAGGCGTGGAGGCGTCGTAGACGAACTGGACCTCGTACTCGCCCGGCTCGAAGCCGGCCTCCTTCAAGAGCTCCTTGGACCGCTCGGGGTCGTAGGTGATCTGCTCGTCGTCGATCGGGCCCTCCCACGGGATGCGACCGGCCATGCCCGGGGGCAGCAGGCCGTAGCCCAGCGACTCGTCCGTGACGCCGTTGGCGCGGGTGACACCGGCGACCTCGCCGGCAGCCGACCAGACGTTCTCGTAGTCGTAGGCGAAGGCGAGCGCCTGACGCACCTCGAGCTCGGGGATCTTCTCGTAGTTGGGCATCACGAAGCTCGTGCACGGCTGAGGACCGACGAGGATGTTGTCGTCCTTGCCCTCCTGGCGCGCCTTGTTGTAGTCCGTGCCCTGCAGGGCGGTCACGACGGTGGTCGCGCCGGCGTCGCTGAGGACGGTCTCGCCCGCGACCTGGGGCTGGACGTCGAACTCGAAGGTGTACTTGTCGACGAGCTGACGACGGGCCGGGTCGGTGGCCGGGTCCCACTGGTCGTTCTTGACCAGCGTGAGGGACTGGTTCGGGACGAACTTCTCGATCTTGTAGGGGCCGGTCGACAGCGGCTTCTGGCCGTAGTCGGTCTTGTCGGCGTTCAGCGGCACCGGGCCGATGGCCGGGAAGATGGAGTAGTAGTCCATCTCCGCGAACGGGGTGCTGAACTTCATGACGATCTCGTTGCCCTCGGTCGTGACCGCGGGGAAGTTGTCGCCATCGACGTAGGGACCGTTGTACTCCTCGCCACCCTCGAAGTAGGGCTTGGAGTACGACGTGCCGGGGCCGGTCGCGAAGGTGTCGGCGTCGAAGGTGCGCTTGATGCCGAAGGCGACCTCCTCAGCGGTGACCGGCTGGCCGGTCTCCCACTTGATGCCGTCCTTCAGGGTGAAGCGCCACTCGGTGAAGTCCTCGTTGGGGGTGCCGAGGTCGGTGGCGAGGTCGGGGACCAGCTCGTAGGCGCCGTCGTCGTTCTGGCGGAACGTCGTCAGCGAGCGCAGCAGCAGGTCCTGCGCGATGGCGTTGTCGGTCACCGACCACAGGGCGGCGGGGTCGAGCGTGTCCGGGCCGTCGTCGGGGTCCGGAGCGAGGATCTTGAGCTCGCCGCCGGCCTTGGCGCCCTCGACCTCAGGGGCCGGCCCCTGAGCCTCGGGGTCCTTGCCACCGGCGGACGAGTCGGTCTCGGTGAACGAGTTCTCGTTCCCGTTGTCACCGTCGTCGCCGCCGCCGCCGCAGGCCGCGAGGGTCAGCGCCAGTGCCGCAGCGCTCACGCTGGCGACCAACACCTTCTTGCGTTTCATAGTCGTGCCTTTCGTTGTGTGCGTTGGCTGCGCGATCGGCGCAGCCGACGTGGGGGGACTGCTAGCGACGCGTCTTGGGGTCGAACGCATCCCGGATGGCGTCGCCGAGCAGGTTGAGCGCGACCACCAGCACCGCGATGCCGATGACCGGGGCCAGCATGAACTGGGGGTAGAGCTCCCACCAGTTCGTGGCCGTGTTGATCGTCCGGCCCCACGACTCGCGACCGAACACACCGATGCCGAGGTAGGACAGGCCCGCCTCCGCTGCGACGTAGGCCGGGAGACCGAGCGAGAACGACACGACGATGGGCGCGATCAGGTTGGGGAGCATCTCGCGGCGCAGGATGCGCGCCGTCGGCACGCCGATCACCCGGGCGGCCTTCACGAACTCGCGCTCGCGCAGCGAGAGCACCTCGCCGCGCACCAGGCGTGCGACTCCCATCCAGCCGAAGATCACCAGGATCGCGACCAGCGACCAGAAGCTGACCGTGCGCATCATCTCCGGCTCCGTGCCGAAGCGCTCGTTGATGATCGGCGCGATCGCCAGCGCCGCCACCAGGAACGGGAAGGTGAGGAACAGGTCGGTCACGAAGGAGATGACCGCGTCGACCACGCCGCCGAGGAACCCGGCGAGCAGGCCGAGCGTGACCCCGACGAGGGTGGAGAGCACCGCTGCCATCGTGGCCAGGAACAGCGAGGTCCGGCACCCTTCGAACCAGACCGCGAGGTTGTCGGTGCCGGTGGACGGCGCCACACCCAGCGGGTGGGCGGGGTCGAAGCTGCCGTTGGGGGGGCCCTTGAGCGGCAGGCCCGACGCGAGGTTCACCCGCTCGCTGGCACGGACGGTCTCGGTGGACACGCCGAAGAGGCTGCACAGCTGGTCGGCGAAGATCGCGATGAGCGCGAAGAACACCACGATCGCGAAGCAGACCACCGCGATCTTGTCCTTGCGCAGACGGTCGAGGGCGATCCGCGTCGGAGAGCGGCCTGCGATCTTCTTGCGCTCCGCCTCCGGAAGCGGCGCAGCATCCTCCGGCGTCCCGAGCTCTTGGACCGGCAGGGTCATGCAGTTCCCCTCTGGGTGTGGTGGGCAGGCACCGCCTGGGCGGTGCCGCCCGTGACTCTATGTGACACAGTGCGCCGTCCGGGTCTCCCCGACGTAACGATCTGGTCTCGGCAGGTTTGTCGAGTGTTTATCTCGCGCCTCAGGGCGAAGGGGAGGAATCCTTCGCAGCAACGGCGTCGACACCGGCCTCCTTGCGCTGGGCCGCCGTGATGGGGGCGGGTGCCGCCGTGAGGGGGTCGAAGCCCCCTCCGGACTTGGGGAAGGCGATCACGTCGCGGATCGAGTCGGTGCCCGCGAGCAGCGCCACGATGCGGTCCCAGCCGAACGCGATGCCGCCGTGGGGCGGTGCGCCGAACTTGAAGGCGTCGAGCAGGAAGCCGAACTTCTCCTGCGCCTCCTCCTCGCCGATGCCCATGATCGCGAAGACCCGACGCTGTACGTCCTCACGGTGGATACGGATCGACCCGCCGCCGATCTCGTTGCCGTTGCAGACGATGTCGTAGGCCCAGGCGATCGCGCTGCCGGGGTCCTGGTCGAAGGACTCCAGGTCCTGCGGCGAGGTGAACGCGTGGTGCACCGCCGTCCAGGCGCCACTGCCGACGGCGACGTCACCCGCGGCGGTCGCCTCGTCTGCCGGCTCGAAGAGCGGGGCGTCGACGACCCACAGGAAGCTCCAGGCGTCCTCGTCGATCAGGCCGCAGCGGCGGCCGATCTCGAGACGCGCGGCGCCCAGCAGTGCGCGGCTGGGCTTGGGCAGGCCGGCGCCGAAGAACACGCAGTCCCCCGGCTTGGCGCCGACGTGAGCGGCCAGCCCGGCCTTCTCCTCGTCGCTGATGTTCTTGGCCACGGGGCCGGTCAGCTCACCGTCCTCCTGGACCAGCACATAGGCCAGCCCGCGGGCACCTCGCTGCTTGGCCCACTCCTGCCAGGCGTCCAGCTGCTTGCGCGGCTGGCTCGCGCCGCCGGGCATCACGACGGCCCCGACGTAGGGCGCCTGGAAGACGCGGAACGGCGTGTCCTTGAAGTACTCGGTGCACTCGACCAGCTCCTGGCCCATGCGCAGGTCGGGCTTGTCGGAGCCGAAGCGCGCCATCGCCTCGGCGTAGGTCATGCGCGGCAGCGGCGTCGGCACGTCGTGCCCGATGAGCTTCCACAGCGCCGTGAGGATCTCCTCGGCGACCGCGATGACGTCGTCCTGGTCGACGAAGCTCATCTCGAGGTCGAGCTGGGTGAACTCCGGCTGCCGGTCGGCGCGGAAGTCCTCGTCGCGGTAGCAGCGCGCGATCTGGAAGTAGCGCTCCATGCCGGCGACCATGAGCAGCTGCTTGAAGAGCTGTGGGCTCTGCGGCAGCGCGTACCAGCTGCCGGGCTGGAGGCGGGCGGGCACCAGGAAGTCACGAGCCCCCTCGGGGGTGCTGCGGGTCAGCGTGGGGGTCTCGATCTCGACGAAGTCGTGAGCGTCGAGCACGTCGCGGGCGGCCTTGTTGACCTTGCTGCGGAGCCGCAATGCGGCGTTGGGACCCGAACGGCGCAGGTCCAGATAGCGGTGCTTGAGACGCGCCTCCTCCCCCACGTCCACGTGGTCGCTGATCGGGAACGGCAGCGGGGCCGCGGCGCTGAGCACCTCGACGTCGGAGGCCACGACCTCGATCTCGCCGGTCGCGAGGTTGGGGTTCTCGTTGCCCGCCTTGCGTGCGGTCACCTCGCCCGTCACCTTGAGGCAGTACTCGGCCCGCAGGTGATGGGCCACGGCCTCGTCGCGGATCACGACCTGGACGATGCCGCTCGCCTCGCGCAGGTCGATGAAGGCCACGCCGCCGTGGTCGCGCCGATTGGCCACCCACCCGGCGAGGGTGACGGTCTGGCCGACGTCCTCGGCGCGGAGGGCGCCGGCGTCATGGGTGCGGATCACTGCTGCTCCTGGTGTTCGGTGGTCGTACGGTTCGAGACGACCTGCGGTCGCAGGTCCTCGTTGGGCGGGCTCCAGGCGGCCGGATCGGCGTCCACCTGCTCACCGCTGCGGATGTCCTTGACCTGGTGGCCGCCGTCGTCCTGGCGGAACCAGACGAACGGGATCCCCCGTCGGTCGGCGTAGCGGATCTGCTTGCCGAACTTCTGGGCCGAGGCCGAGACCTCGGTGTTGATCCCGCGCGAGCGCAGCGCCGCGGCGACCGCCTCGCTCTCGGCGCGGGTCTCCTCGTCGGTGACAGCCACGAGGACTGCGCTCGGCACTGGGCGGCTGCCGGCGAGCACGCCGTCGGCGAGCAGCGGGACGAGCGTGCGGGAGACCCCGAACGAGACGCCCACGCCGGGGTACGTCGTCCGGCCGTCGCTGGCCAGTGCGTCGTAGCGACCCCCGCCGCCGACCGACTTCAGCCGCTCGTAGCCGGTCATGAAGATCTCCACGACGGTGCCGGTGTAGTAGTCCAGGCCGCGGGCGATGCGCAGGTTGGCCTCGACGCTGACGTGGCGCCGCTCCCCCGCGCCGCACCCGGCCACGACGGCGGCGAGCTCCTCGAGGCCCTCCTCAAGCAGCGGGTCCTCGACGCCGAGCGCGCGCACCCGCTCGACGAAGGAGGTGTCGGGCACGCGGATCGTCGCGAGCTCCAGGCACCGCTGTGCCTGCTCGGCGGTGGCCCCGGCGTCGCTGACGAGCAGCGCCGCCACCTGCTCGGCCGGCAGCTTGTCCAGCTTGTCGATGGTGCGGATCGCCGCGGTGACGTCCGGGACGCCGAGGCCGCGGTAGAACCCTTGGATGAGCTTGCGGTTGTTGAACTGGAAGCTCAGCGGGGGCAGCGGCAGCGCGTCGAGGGCCTCCACCATCACTCGCATCACCTCGACGTCGTGGTGGAAGGGCAGCTCGTCCTTGCCGACGATGTCGACGTCGGCCTGGGTGAACTGCCGGTAGCGGCCCTCCTGGGGCCGCTCCCCCCGCCAGGCCGGCTGGATCTGGTAGCGGCGGAAGGGGAACTCCAGGTGGCCGGCGTGCTCCAGCACGTAGCGCGCGAACGGCACGGTGAGGTCGAAGTGCAGGCCCAGCCCCGTGTCGTCGGCCGCGTCCTCGGCGTGCAGGCGACGAAGGACGTAGATCTCCTTGTCGACCTCGCCGCCCTTGGCGAGGCGGTCGAGCGGCTCGACGACGCGGGTCTCGATGTTGGCGAAGCCGTGCAGCTCGAAGCTGCGCGAGAGCGAGGCGACGACCTCGCGCTCGACGGCGCGGTGCGCGGGCAGGAGCTCGGGGAACCCGCTGAGCGGGGTGGGCTTGGCGTTCATGGCTCAGAGACCTCGGGTCACTCGGCCCGCGGACCCGTCGGTCGCCAGGTCCTGCAGGAATGGGTTGGTCGTGCGCTCACGGCCGATGGACGTCTGCTCGCCGTGACCTGGGAGCACCACGATGTCGTCGCGCAGCGGCAGCACCTTCTCGGCGAGGCTGCGCAGCATGGTGGGGTGGTCGCCTCCAGGCAGGTCCGTGCGGCCGATCGAGCCGGCGAACAGCAGGTCGCCGGAGAACATCACCTCCGAGATGTCGTCGGCGTCGTACGGCGAGCGGAAGGTGACCGAGCCCTCGGTGTGGCCCGGGGTGTGGTCGACCACGAACCGCAGACCGGCCAGCTCCAGCTCCTGGAGGTCGGAGAGCTCCTGGACGTCATCGGGCTCGGCCCACTCGTAGCTGCCCCCGAGCAGCATCGCGGTGCTCTCGCGCGACATGCCGGCCATGGGGTCGGTGAGGAGGTGGCGGTCGCGCGGGTGGATCCAGGCGGTGGCGTCGTATGCGCCGGCGACCGGGGCCACGCACCACATGTGGTCGATGTGACCGTGCGTGACCAGGACCGCGACCGGCTTGAGCCGGTGCTGGCGCACGACCTCGTCGACTCCCGCCGCGGAGTCCTTGCCGGGGTCGATGACCACGCACTCGCTGCCCGGCCCCGTCGCGGCGACGTAGCAGTTGGTGCCCCACGGCCCTGCGGGGAATCCGGCGATCAACACTCCGCAACAGTATCGAGACGAGCGAGTGGTCGTCCCGCCGGTATCTGCGCACTAGTGTGGGCCACTGCTTCTGCCGGGCAACGAACGAGGGACTGCAGTGACGAGCACCGAATGGGGCCGCGTCGGGGACGACGGCACCGTCTACGTGAAGACCGCCGACGGCGAGCGTGCCGTGGGGCAGTACCCCGTGGGCACACCGGAGGAGGCGCTGAAGTTCTACACCGATCGCTACCTCGCGCTGGAGACCGAGGTCTCCCTGCTCGACCAGCGGGTGCGGTCGGGGGTCCTCGGACCGGACGAGGCGGCCGAGTCGGTCAAGCTCGTCCGCGCGCAGGTGGTCGACGCCAACGCGGTCGGCGACCTGGCGGCGCTTGCCGCCCGGCTCGACTCCCTCGGCCCGGTCCTCGCGCAGCAGCGCGCTGCCCGCCGCGCCGAGAAGGCGCAGAGGTCCGCCGAGGCCAAGCAGCAGAAGGAGAAGCTGGTCGCCGCCGCCGAGAAGATCGCCGAGGGCACCGACTGGCGCCACGGCGCCAACCGGCTGCGTGACCTGCTGGAGGAGTGGAAGGCGCTGCCGCGCATCGACCGCGCCTCGGACGACGCACTGTGGAAGCGCTTCTCTGGAGCGCGCACGGCGTACACGCGTCACCGCAAGGCGCACTTCGCCGAGCAGGACGTGAAGCGCGAGTCCGCGCGGGTCATCAAGGAGCGGCTGGCCAAGGAGGCCGAGGAGCTCGCCGGCTCGACGGAGTGGGGACCGACCGCCGGGCGCTACCGCGACCTCATGCGCGACTGGAAGGCCGCCGGCCCGGCGCCCAAGGACGTCGACGACGCGCTCTGGGCTCGATTCCGTGGCGCCCAGGATGCGTTCTTCGGGGCTCGCGACGCCGCCAACGCGGCCCTGGACGCCGAGTTCGCCGCCAACGCCGAGGTCAAGGACAAGCTGATCGTCGAGGCCGAGGCGCTCCTGCCGGTCACCGACATCGAGGCCGCCAAGCGGGCCTTCCGCGACATCGCCGATCGCTGGGACGCCGCCGGCAAGGTCCCCCGCGACCGCATCAAGGACCTCGAGGCCCGGATCCGCAAGGTCGAGCAGGCGATCCGCGGCCTCGAGGACGAGCAGTGGCGCAAGTCCGACCCCGAGAAGTCCGCCCGGGCCGGCGACATGGTCTCCAAGCTGGAGGCCGCCATCGCCGGCGTCGAGGCCGACCTCGAGAAGGCTCGTGCCGCGGGCAACGAGAAGCTGGTCAAGGAGCTCGAGGAGAACCTCGCCTCCCGCCAGGCCTTCCTCGAGATGGCCAAGCGCGCCGCCCAGGAGTTCTCCGGCTGACCCGTCGGGCTGAGGGGGCGAGCAGCTACACGGGGTCGCCGAGGGCGCACTCGCACTCGAGCATGAGCCCGGTGAAGTGGGGTGCCAGGGAGGTGCCGCGGTAGATGCCGGAGCCCGCGGTGCTGTGGCCGTGGGTCTCGCCGAGCGCGTCGACGGCGAGGATGACCGCCGCTGCGGTGTACGTCGTGTGCTCGTGTGGCCAGTAGACGTCGTCGCCGAAGACCCAGCCCGTCCAGTACCCGCCGGTCTCGCTGCGCAGGTGCTGCATGTCGGTCAGCAGCGCGATCGCGCGGCGGTGCTCCCCCAGGCCGTCGAGCGCCAGGACCAGCTCGCAGGTCTCGGCCCCGGTCACCCAGGGGTTGGTGTCGACGCACCGGATGCCCAGGCCCGGGACCACGAAGTCCTCCCAGCGGCTCTCGATCAGCGCGAGGGCGTCCTCGCCACGAACGGCGCCCCCGAGGACCGGGTAGTACCAGTCCATCGAGTACGTCGACTTGTCCTCGAAGAGGTCGCGATGCTCGCGCAGCGCATGGCCGAGCCGGCCGCCGGCGAGCTCCCATTCGGGCTGGGGGTCCTCGAGCAGGTCGGCGAGCGCCACCCCCGCGCGCAGCGAGTGGTAGATGCTCGAGGACCCGGCCAGCAGTGCGAACGGCTCGGTCGGGGTCCAGTTGATGCCGCCGAACGGCAGCTGCTGCGACACCACCCAGTCCAGCCCGGCGCGCACCGACGGCCAGAACCGCTGCACGAACGCGAAGTCGCGCCGTACCAGCCAGTGGTGCCAGATCCCGACGGCGAGGTACGCCGACATGTTGACCTCGCCCCGGGGGTCGTCGACCTCGCCGGCGACGATCTTCATCGGCCACGAGCCGTCCTCGCGCTGCATGGTCGGGACCCACTCGTAGGCCCGCTCGGCGGCCTCGACCTCGCCGCCGACGAGCAGGGCCATGGCCGCCTCGACGTGGTTCCAGATGTCGACGTGCTCGCCGACCGTCCACGGGATCGCCCCGCAGGGCTCCTGCATGGACGCGATGGACGCCGCGGTCGCCGCGACGTCGGCCGCGCTCAGCACCCCGCCGACGTAGGGCAGCCGCGCCAGCGGGTCAGACATCGCCGTCCGTGGCGGGCGCCTCGGGCTTGCGGAAGTACAGCACCATGCTCTTGCCGATCATCGGGTCGAGCACCTTGCCGGCCCACCGCAGCACCTTGGGCTGCTTCATGATCTCCCACACGAGGAGCTTGTGGTAGGCCTTGGCGAGCGGGTGGTCGTCGTCGTTGACGCCGACGGCGCACTTGATCCACCAGTACGGCGCGTGCAGGCCGTGGGCGTAGTCCTTGCCCTCGAAGACCATCGCGTCGCCCGGCGTGCCGTCGTTGAAGCGGCCGGCCTTGGTGACCTTGTCGATGAGCTCGTGGTCGGTGTAGATCCGGATGTGGCCACCCTCGGCGTTGTGGTACTCCTCCGACAGCTTCCAGTTGATGACCTCCGGCAGCCACCGCGGCACCGAGATCGCCATGGTGCCACCCGGGCGCAGGACGCGCACCAGCTCCTTGATCGCGTCGACGTCGGCGTGGATGTGCTCGAGCACCTCGGCCGCCACGATGTGGTCGAACTCCCCGTCCGAGAACGGCAGCTGCAGGGCGTCACCCTGCTTGATGTCGGCCTCGGCGCCCGCGGGCACCTCGCCGGCCTCCTTCATCGCGCCGAACAGCTCGAGCACGCCGGCCAGCTCGTCGGCGTCCATGTCGAAGGCGACGACGTCGGCACCGCGGCGGTACATCTCGAAGGCGTGCCGGCCGGCGCCGCACCCCATGTCCAGCACCCGGTCCCCGGCGCGCAGGCCGAGGCGGTCGAAATCAACGGTCAGCAACGGAGCGCTCCTTCTCGAAGTCGGCGATGACGTGCTCGTACGCCGCGGCGACCGTCGCTGCCACCGCGCGCCAGCTGAACAGCTCCTCCACCCGCTTGCGCCCGGCGGCGCCCATGCGGGCTCGGCGCTCGGGGTCGTCGAGCAGGCCCTCGATGGCGGTCTTCAGCTCGCCCACGTCACCGGGGGTGACCACCTCGGCGCACTCGCCCTCGGGGCCCACGACCTCGGGGATCGCGCCGGCGCGAGACACCACGAGCGGGGTGGCGCAGGCCATCAGCTCGGCGGTGGGCAGCGAGAACCCCTCGTACAGCGAGGGGACGCAGGCCACCTCGGCGGAGCCCATCAGCTCGACCAGCTCGGCCTCGCTCACGCCGCTGACGAAGCGCACGGAGTCGCCGATCGCGAGTCTCTCGATGAGCTTCTCGGTGCGGCCGCCCGGAGCGGGCTTGGTCACCAGGACCAGCTCGACGTCGCGCTCGGTGCGGATCTTGGCGAACGCCTCGAGGAGCGTGTTGATGCCCTTCATCGGGGCGTCGGCACTGGCCATCGCCATGATCCGGCCCGGCACGCGCGGCTTGGTCGGGGGCCGGAACCCGTCGTCGACGCCGAGCAGGATGACCTGCATCTTCGCGGGGTCGACCCCGAAGTCCCGGGCGATGTCGCGCTTGGAGGTCTCCGACGGGGTCAGGATCCAGCGCAGCCGCCGCACCACCTTGCCCTGCATCCGCACGAACCCGTACCAGCGTCGCAGCGTCAGCTTGCGCCAGGGGTTGCGTGTCTGCTGCAGGTCGATACGGCGATCGAAGGTGATCGGGTGGTGCACGGTCGCGACCAGCGGCAGGCCCAGCTTCTCGATGTCGAGCATGCCGTAGCCGAGGACCTGGTTGTCGTGGGCGATGTCGAAGTCGTCGACCCGCTCGGCCAGCAGCCGCGCCACCCGGGTGCTGAACGTCTTCGGCTCGGGGAACCCGGCCACGCACATCGTCGCGAACTCCTCCACGTCGACGAGGTCGCGGAACTCGCGCAGCTTGGGGACCCGGAAGGGATCGGGCTCGCGATACAGGTCGAGGCTCGGCACCTTGGTCAGGGTGACCCCCGGGTCGAGCTCGGGGTACGGCTGCCCGGAGAACACCTCGACGGTGTGACCGAGGTTGGTCAGCTCACGACTGAGATGGCGCAGGTAGATGCCCTGACCTCCGCAGTGCGGCTTGCTGCGATAGGACAGCATGGCGATGCGCACGTCTCGCGACCCTCTCTCTAGTTCGGCCTGGCTGCTTCGGACTCCGGACAATGTCTGGATGGCCGACCCCCCGGGCCGGACGAAGTGGAACGCGTTCCTAGTATGTCCCACCAGGTTGGTAACCTGATCATGCACGCACTGAACCGCCCATGCTCCCTGGCACTTTCCACCGTCGCAACGTGCCGAGGGACACACGATCTTGGGGAGCCCACGTGAGCACCGCCAACTCCTTGACGGTGGAGGATCTCGGATCTGCCGCCCAACGCGACCGCCGCAAGCGCATCCTCGACGCGACCTACGAGCTGGCTTCGGAGGGCGGGTTCGACGCCGTCCAGATGCGCGCCGTCGCCGACAAGGCCGATGTCGCGCTCGGGACCCTGTACCGCTACTTCCCCTCCAAGATCCATCTACTCGTCTCCGCCCTGGGGCGCGAGTTCGAGCGGGCCGAGGCCCTGCTGCGGGAGAAGCCCATCCCCGGCGACACCGCCTCCGAGCGGGTCATCTACGTCCTGAGGAAGACCACCCGCGGACTGCAGGGCGACCCCCACCTCACCGAGGCGCTGACCCGCGCGTTCATGTTCGCCGACGCCACCGTGGCCAACGAGATCCACGCGGTCGGGATGCTGATGACCTCGATGCTCACCCACGCCATGCACCCGGGCGCCACGGAGCTCACCGAGCACGACGTCGCGATCGCCCGCGTCGTCGGGGACGTCTGGCTCTCCGCGCTCGTCGCCTGGGTCACCGGCCGCTCCACGGCGGCCGAGACCAGCGCCCACATGGAGACCGCCGTCCACCTGCTGCTGCGCGACTAGAGGCCCTTGCCGACCAGGCCCACCAGGTCGGCGATCGAGTCGCAGACCATGGTCGGCCGGTAGGGGAAGCCCTCCACCTCGCCGGGGTGAGTCGAGCCGGTCGCGACCAGGACCGTGCGGAGCCCCGCCTCCAGGCCGCTGATGATGTCGGTGTCCATACGGTCGCCGATCATCACGGTCGTCTCGGAGTGGGCGTTGAGCCGGTTGAGGGCCGAGCGCATCATGAGCGGGTTGGGCTTGCCGACGTAGTACGGCGTGCGACCCGTGGCCGTGCTGATCAGCGCGGCCACGGCTCCGGTCGCCGGCACCTTCCCGCCGGGGCTCGGCCCGCTCGCGTCGGGGTTGGTGGCGATGAACCGCGCACCGGCGTCGACCAGTCGGATCGCCCGGGTGATCGCCTCGAAGGAGTAGGTGCGGGTCTCCCCCAGCACGACGTAGTCGGGGTCCCGGTCGGTCATCACGTAGCCGATGTCGTGCAGCGCGGTCGTCAGGCCCGCCTCCCCCACGACGTACGCGGTGCCGCGCGGGAGCTGGTCGTGCAAGAACTGCGCGGTCGCCATCGCCGAGGTCCAGATCGACTCCTCCGGCACGTCCATGCCGCTGCGCAGCAGCCGGGCCCGCAGGTCGCGCGGGGTGAAGATCGAGTTGTTGGTGAGCACCAGGAACTGCAGGTCCGAGCGCTTGAGTGCCTCCACGAACTCCTGTGCGCCGGGGATCGGCACGCCCTCGCGCGCCAGCACTCCGTCCATGTCGGTCAGCCAGGTCTTCACGGGTCGATCCATGACCCCATTCTGGGCCACTCGCTACTGCAGGAACGCGGCGGTGGAGCCGCCGAGGTCCACGGGGGCGAGGCCGAGCTTGCGGTGGTCCCAGCTGCGGGTGCGCACGGGGTCGAGGCGGACCACCACGCGGTTCTTGGCCATGAGCTCGACCAACGGCTTGAGCTCCTCGGTGTACGGCGCGTGGTAGCGCTCGAACACGTTGACGCACACCTCCCACACCACGTCGGGGTCCTCGACCACCACGCCGGTGCCCTCCAGGGCGACCCCGCGCAGCTGGTCGTAGGTGTGGCCGGCCTCGACCAGGAACGACATGGTCGGGTCGCGGCGCAGGTTGACCACCTTCTGGGACTTGGCCTTGGTCTCGATCCAGACGTGGCCGTCGTGCACGGCGTACCACATGCCCACCAGGTGCGGTCGGCCCTGCGGCCCGAGGGTGGCGACGGTGGCGCTGCGCTGCTGGTGCAGGAACTCCACGACCTCGTCGTGGCTCATGACGATCTGTGCTCGCTGGTTGGCCATGGGCAGAGACTGTCACAGTGACGCTGTCAGCGTGACCCGGCTCACCCCCCGAACGCGTGGGTGGACGTGACGCCCCCGTCGACGGCGATCTCGGCGCCGTTGATGTAGCTCGACTCGTCGCTGGCGAGGAAGACGTAGAGCGGCGCGACGTCCTCGGGGCGACCGACCCGGCGCAGCGGCACCCGGGACGCGCCGTACTCCATCGCGGCGTCACCGCCGTGCACCCGGGTCATGGGGGTGTCGATCATGCCGGGGTGCACCGAGTTGACCCGGATCCCCTTCGGCCCCAGCTCCATCGCGGCGCACTTGGTCATGCCTCGGATCGCCCACTTGGTCGCGGCGTACGCCGTGCAGCCGGCCATGCCGGCCAGGCCCTCGACCGAGGAGGCGTTGATGATCGACCCGCCGCCGTTCTTGCGCATGGTGCGGCTGACCGCCTGCATGCCGAGGAAGCAGCCGAGCTGGTTGACCCGCCAGAGCAGCTCGACCTCGTCGGAGCCCATGCGCTCGATGTCGCCGAAGCGCAGGATGCCGGCGTTGTTGGCGAGCACGCCGACCGGCCCGAAGCGGGCGTGGGTCTCCTCGACGACGGCGGCCCAGGACGCCTCCTCGCTGACGTCGTGCGCGGCGAAGTGGGCGTCGCCGCCCAGCTCGTCGGCCAGCGCCTGCCCCTGCTCCTTCGCGACGTCGGCGATCACGACGCGCGCGCCCTCGGCGACGTAGGCACGGGCGATGCCGGCGCCCTGGCCCTGCGCGCCGCCGGTCACGATGGCGACCTTGCCGTCGAGTCGACCCATCTGGTCCTCCTCTAGATGGTGAGCTGCATGATCGAGTCGGCGGCGAACCCACGGCCCGGGTCCCGGTCGCCGAAGTACCCGCCGAGCTGCCGGTCGAGGTCCTCGAGCGTCCAGGCCGTCCCGGCCTTGTCGAAGCGCTGCTCGAGCACCGGCGCCGCGACCAGGGCGACCATCCCGCCGTACACGACGAAGACCTGGCCGGTGATCGACTCGGCGGCGGGCGAGGCGAGGTAGGCGACCAGCGGGGCGACGTGCTCGGGCGAGTACGGGTCGACCTCGAGGCCGGAGTCGTCCTCGCCGAAGACCTGCGCGGTCATGGCGGTGCGGGCCCGGGGACAGATCGCGTTGGCGCGCACGCCGACCCTGCCGAGGCCGCGGGCCGTGGAGAGGGTGAGCGCGGCGATGCCGGCCTTGGCGGCGGCGTAGTTGGCCTGCCCCGGCGAGCCGCCCAGGAACGCCTCGGAGGCGGTGTTGACGACGCGGGCGTAGACCGGCCCTCCGGTCTCCTTCGACCTCGCGCGCCAGTACGCCGCGGCGTTGCGCGAGAGCAGGAAGTGCCCGCGCAGGTGGACCCGGATGACCGCGTCCCACTCGTCGTCGCTCATGTTGAAGAGCATCCGGTCGCGGGTCATGCCGGCGTTGTTGACGACGATGTCGAGCGAGCCGAAGCCGTCGACCGCGGCCGCCGCCATCGCGTCGGCGGTCGCGCGCTCGGCGACGTCCCCCTCGACGATGCTCACCTCGCCGCCCCCCGCCTTGATCGCCTCGGCCGCCTCGTCGGCGGCCCCCGGCAGGTCGTTGAGGACCACCCGGGCGCCGGCGGCGGACAGGGCGAGCGCCTCGGCGCGGCCCAGGCCGGCGCCGGCCCCGGTCACGACGGCGACCCGGCCGTCCAGGGAGAGGTCGGTCGGGGTCATGCGGCTCCTCGTGGGCTAGTCGGTCAGGGAGATCGCCGCACGCGGGCAGGCCGCGACGGCACGCTTCACGCTCTCGACGTTCTCGTCGGTGGTCTGCTCGGTCTTGAGCTGGAGGAAGTCGTCGTCGTCCAGCTCGAACACCTCCGGCGCCATGGCCTCGCAGAGGCCGTTGGACTCGCAGAGGTCGAAGTCGACCTTGATCCTCATGCTGCCTCCTATGAGCCTGGGTCAGGCCTCGGACGAGTGGCCTGGGAACACCTTGGCCGTCGGGTCGATCGCGACGGTGGCGTTGTTGACGGCCGTCGCCGCCTCGCCGAAGCCGACCGCGATCAGGCGCACCTTGCCGGGGTACTCGGTGATGTCGCCCGCCGCGAACACGCGCGGCAGGTTGGTGCGCATCGCCGGGTCGACGACGATGTGCCGCTTGAGGACGTCGATCCCCCAGGTCTGCAACGGACCCAGGTCGGCGACGAAGCCGAGGGCCGCGACGACCGCCTGGGTCGGCAGCCGCATGGTCTCACCGTCCACGGTGACGTCCACGGACTCGATGGTGTGCTCGCCGCTGATCGCGCTCACCTCGGCCTTGGTGATGATCCGCACCGAGGACCCGCGCACCTGCTGCACGGTGCGCTCGTGGGCACGGAACGCGTCGCGGCGGTGGACCAGCGTGACCGACCGTGCCATGGGCTCGAGGTGGACCGCCCAGTCGAAGGCGCTGTCGCCGCCCCCGACGATGACCACGTCCTTGCCGGCGTACGGCGCGAAGCTCGGCACGAAGAACTC
This sequence comes from Nocardioides sp. cx-169, assembly GCF_021083605.1. Lineage (NCBI taxonomy): Bacteria > Bacillati > Actinomycetota > Actinomycetes > Propionibacteriales > Nocardioidaceae > Nocardioides > Nocardioides sp. cx-169. Next base: position 127,591 of record NZ_JAJNRO010000008.1, on the reverse strand, counting down.
CAGGCCCCGGCCCAGCCAGTCACCCTGCGCCGGCAGCGGCCTCGGGCTGAACTTGCCGATGCCGGCGGTGATCAGCACCGCGCCGGCGCGGACCTGGGTGCCGTCGTCGAGCCCGACGGTCACGCCGTCGTCGTCGTGGACGAGAGTGGCGGCCGTACGGTCGAGCAGGTAGTGCGGGTCGGCGGTCGCGGCCTGGCTGACCAGCCCCTCGACCAGGTCGCGGCCCTTGACGCTCGGGAAGCCGGCCACGTCGAGGATCTGCTTCTCCGGGTACATCGCGGTGATCTGGCCACCGAGCTCGGGCAGCGAGTCGACGACGGCGACCCGGTGTCCGCGGAACCCGGCGTAATAGGCCGCGAACAGGCCGGTGGGGCCGGCTCCGATGATCAGCAGGTCGGTCTCGACGCTCGGGCCGGTCGACGGCGCAGGTGTGGTCACGTCGCGATCCTTCCGTGCTCGGGAACCGGGCTCAACCACCGTGCGGTGAGGCGCGCCGAGACAGTTACTGGAACATGTTCTAGTTCTGACGCTATCAGAACGTCTGCATCTTGGAGACGAGCCATCCGGACCCGGTGCGGACGACGGTCACCAGGATCATGTACTGGCTGAACCGGGAGTCCTTGCCGTCGCTGGTGCTGGACTGGTCGAGGTAGACCAGAGCGACGACCTGCTCGGGCGACGCCCGGACGACGCCCTGCATCGCGACCTCGGCCGTGACCGCGGTCTTCTGCGCCAGGACCCGCCCCCGGGCGTCCGCCTTGGTCTTGCGGAAGTCACGGGCGAACTCCTTGGTCATCAGCGCCGCGTCGGCCTCGGTGTCCTCGTCGTAGGTCTCCCAGGACCACTGGGAGATCTCCTTGGCCGCCGTCGCGGCGACGTCGACGGCCGAGGCCGCGTTGACCTGTCCGACGACCACCGGGCGCGAGGAGGAGACGACCGGGTCGTCGGTGCCCCACAGGTAGAACGCCTCGCCGCCGGCCACTGCGGCGAGCAGCACGACCGCGGAGACCAGGACGGCGGTCGCCCGCCGCGGCCCGGGACGACGCGCCTCCTCGGTGGGCCAGTCGGCCTCGTCGGCCTCGTCGGCCTCCTCGACCCCGCCGGGCGGGTCAGCGTCGGGGAGCGGCTCGGGCTCGAGGACCTCGGGCCCGGCGAGGACCTCGGGCTCCTCGGTGCGGGGGTCCTCCCCCGCCGCCCCCGGCGACGCCTGCCGTCCGGCGACCTTGCGCGGGCGCGAGACGGGGGTCCGCGAACCGAGGGGCGGCCGGCGCGGGGGGCGGGGGGCGCTCATCCGACGAGCTCCAGCTTCTCGGTGCGCCACTCGCCGTCGACCCGGACCACGTCGAGCCGGAAGCGGAAGCGCCGCTGTTGCGGGTCCTCGCCGGTGGCGGTGTTGCGCGTGGTGCCCTGGGTCGCGACCATCACGGTCGCACTGTCTGCGTCGATGTTGGACACGGCCGCGGCGCGAACCTTCCCGGTCGAGATCGACTTGGCCTGGGCGAAGATCTTCTCCTGGTCCTTCCAGGAGCTCTGGTACTCCTTCAGGAAGGCGCCGGTCGCCCCCGCGGTCACGGCGTCGTAGGTCGACTGGAGCTCGCGGTAGTCGAGGTTGACCAGCGCCTCGGCCACCCCGGTGGCCGCCGCGACGACGTCGCCGTAGCGCTCCTGCTCGACCTTCGCGTCCTGGCGGTCCTCGTGGGCGCGGTACGTCGCGACGCCGCCGGCCACGCACGCGGCCGCCAGCACCAGCGCCAGCCCGTAGAGGACGACCTCCAGCCACGGGGCGCGACGCGCCGGCTCGCTCGAGGAGGTCACCGGCCGGCCACCGGCCCCATCAGCAGCCACTTCCACGAGTCCTCCCCCAGGATCGCCAGGTCGCCCGGGTCGACGTAGCGCACAGCCCCACCGTTGCGGTCCACCGCCCCGTCGAGCACGCCCGACACGGGGTCGTAGGAGCCACCGTACGCGCGCGGCGGCGAGGCCGTCCTGCGCGCGCCGGGCACGTACTTCGGCCCGCGCATGACGTACGGCGGCCCGCTGGTGCACTGCGCGGGGTAGATCGGGGCGTCGGTCAGATCGCTGGGCGGGCGCCACTCGCTGGGCGGCTTGTAGCCGGCCGTGCACGGCGGCGTCTGGTCGAACTGCAGGCTCACGTGGCCGTACCCCTGGTCGTCGGTGCCGGTGAAGCCACCGGCGATCGTGCGCGGGAAGGTCACCAGCAGCTGCTCCAGCCCGGCCAGGTGCGAGACCACCACCTGGTTGACGCTGACCGCGTTGCCGAGCAGCGCCGGGAGCGTGGGCTCGAGGTCGCTCAGGAGTGCCTCGACCTCCCGGGCGGCGCCGGGCGTGCCCTGCAGCGTGGCGCGCAGGTCCGGGTCGGCGCGCCGCAGTGCGTCGGTGAGCAGCCGCAGGTCGCGGGAGAAGGAGCGGATGTTCTCGCCCTGGGCGCGCTGGGTCCGCAGCACGGTGAGCCCGGTCTCGAGCAGCCGGATGGTCGCGTCGGTGTGCGCGGCCGCCTCGTCGATGAACTGCCCGCCCCCGTCGAGGAGCCGCTGCAGGGGGACGCCGGTGTCCTCGAACATGTCCCCGAGCTCGGCGACGACGGTCTGCAGGTTCTGCTTGTCCACCGAGCTGACGAACGCGTCCAGCTCCACGAGCAGGTCCGCCTCGTCGACAGGCAGGGACTCTGCCGACCCGGCGAGGGTGTCGCCGTCCTCGACGTACGGGCCGTCGTCGTCGGGTGGCTCGAAGTCGAGGTACTGCTCCCCCACGGCCGACAGGTTGTGCACGTACATCGGGGCGTCCCGGGGCAGCCGGGTCTCGTCGGCGAGCTCGAGCTCGAGCGTCACCCCGTCCTCGGTCGGCGTCATCTTCGAGACCTTGCCGATCTTGACGCCGCGGTAGGTCACCTCGCTGCCCTCGAAGAGGCCGCCGGACGTCGGGAGCGTGGCCTGGACCGTGAGCCCCCGGCCCAGAGCACGGTCGACCAGGCCGAGGTAGGAGGCGGCGATGTAGACGATGCCGACCGCGCTCAGCACGGCGAACGCGACGAGTCGGACCTTGATGCCGGCGCGGGTCATCCGGTCTCACCTCCGTAGAGCGACTCGGCCGATGGCGCCGTGCTCGGCGTCGCGTCGGTGAGCGAGCGGCTCAGGCGCGACAGCCCTCCGCGCCCCAGCCCGGACAGCCCGCCGGGCAGGCCGAGGTCCGGCAGCTCGATCTCGCCGTCCTGCAGGCCGGCCAGCGCCACGCACACGGGGTTGTCGGCGTTGGTCGCCCGCGTGCAGCGCTCGACCAGCTCGGCGAGCAGCGTCAGGTTGGCCAGGACCTTCACGCATGCCTTGCTGGACAGGCTGCCGCTGGCCAGGCAGTCGAGCACCTGGTTGGCCAGGTCGGGTGGCAGCCCCGGGAGCGGGAGGTCGGGCAGGTCGGGCAGCGGACCGCCGCCGCCGGCGGAGAAGAAGTTGGCGAGGTTGATGTCGGCCCGGATGGAGGTGTTGGCGTAGTCGCCCAGGACGATCTCCGAGGCCTCCTGCGGGAACGGGAAGCTCACCAGGAGGTTCAGACCGGGCGCCAGCTTGTCGCCGGCCTGGCGCAGCCGCTTGACGACGGGCTGGAGGTGGCGCAGCGACGCGATGATGTCGTCCTTGCTGGCGGTGATGACGCGGGTGCCCACGACACCGAGGCGGTCCAGCGACCTCAGCATGGCGACGAGCTCGTCGTGCTGGTCGCCGAGCACCTTGATCGCGGGACCGGCGACGTCGAGGGCGCCCGTGATCGTCCGGCGCTCCCGGTTGAGGGTCGCGGTGAGGTTGTTCAGGGACTCCAGGGCACTGATGATGTCGCCCTTCTGCTCGTCGAGGGTGCCCACGACGCTCTCCAGCGAGCCCAGCAGGTGCCGCATCCTCTCGGTGCGCCCGCCCATCACGTGGTTCAGCTCCTCGGTGATCGTGCCGAGCTGGGCCACGCCGCCACCACTGAGCAGGAAGGAGAGTGCGCCCAGCACCTCCTCGACCTCCGGGTTGCGGCCGGTGGACTCCAGGCGCAGGTGGTCGCCCTCGCCCAGCGGGTTGGCGCTGGCGCCGTCGGCGGGCGACTCGAGGGCGACGTACTTCTCCCCCAGCAGGCTGACCTGGCGGATGTCGGCGATCGCGTTGTCGGGCAGCTCGACGTCGTCGCGGATGCGCAGGGTCACCTGGGCGTGCCACCCGACGCGGTCCACCTCGGTGACCTCGCCGACGGTCACGTCGTCGACCATGACCGGCGAGCGCGGGACGACGTTGAGGATGTCGCGGAACTCCGCGGTGATCTCGTAGGAGTGGTCCGCCTCGACCGGTGAGCCCGGCAACGGCAGGTCGTAGGCGCCGTCGAACTCGCACCCGGTCGTCAGGAGGGCGAGAGCGGCGAGCACGGCGGGCCAGCGGCGGCGGGCGGCAGGTCTCACGGGGCGCCTCCCAGGAGGGTGTCGAGCGTCGGCTCGACCGCGCGCTGCGGTGGCGACTGCGACTGGGCCACCCGCTGCCGGGCGGCGCCCGTGCCGGGAACCGTGGTGTCGATCTGGGTCGTGATCTGCTCCAGCAGGACCTCGAAGATCTGGCAGGCGAGGTTCTTGGTCGGACGCGGCAGCTCGGACTGCTGGACCACCGAGCAGAGGAACCCGTCGGCGTCCCAGACGTTGCCCTGGACCCCGATCCGGGAGCCGATGGTGCCCGACTCGGAGTTGTAGGCCAGGACCAGGTTGCCGATCGCGACGGGCGCGATCCGCAGGGCGTCGTCGAGGTTGTCCTTCTCCGAGCTGATCGTGCGCACGACGCTGGTGAGGCGCTCGACGTCCTGGACCAGTGCCTTGCGGTTGCCGCGCACGAACCCCTCTACCGTGCCCACGGCGTCGGCGACCGAGGCCAGCGCGGCCTCGAGCTCCTCTCGCTCGGCGGCGAGCTGGTTCGAGACCCCGGCGAGGTCCTTCATGAACGCCTGCACCAGCTTGTCGTTGGTGGCGAGGGTGTCGGTGAACTCGGCGAGCTGGGTGACGGTGTCGAACAGGTCGCCGCTGCCCTCACCGAACGTCGTGGCGGCGGCCGCGAGGCTGCGGATCATCTCGTTGGCGCGCCTGCCCTGTCCGTCCAGGCCCTCGGCGCCCGCCTCGAGCAGGTTGTCGAGCGTGCCGTCGGCGTTGGCCCCGTTGGGCCCGAGCGTGTGGGTCAGGTCGCGCAGAGCCGCGTAGATGCGGTCCAGCTCGACGGGCACGCCGGTGGCGGGGAGTGCGATCTCGGCGCCGTCGTCCATCGTCGCGCCCTCGGTGTAGACCGGGGTCAGCTGGACGAAGCGGTCCGCCACGAGCGTCGGGGTCACCACCACGGCCTGCGCGTCGGCCGGCACGTCGTAGGTGGCGTCGTACTCCATCTCGACGCGCACCGACTCGCCCTCAGGGGCGACCTCGGTGACCTCGCCGACGTTGACGCCGAGGATCCGCACGTCGGTGCCGACGTAGACGCTCACCGCCCGGGGGAAGTGCGCGGTGACGGTGCGAGTCTCGGTGGTGTCGCCCCGGACCAGGAGCGTCGCCGCGAGGACGACGAGCACGGCCACCAGGGCGACGACCTTGACGCTGACCTTGCTCAGCACCTCAGCCCCCCAACGGTCCGGGCAGGAACTCGCCCGTGGGGATGCCGGCCAGGTTGACGGCGTACGCGTCGAACCACGGGCCGGTGCCGATGATGTTGCCCAGGATGGACACGTAGGGCCCCAGTGCGGCGAGCGTGGCCTTGAGCTCCTTCTCCTTGGAGTTGAGCAGCCCGAGCAGCTGGTCGACCTCGGCCAGGGCGGGGCCGATCTGGGCCTGGTTGTCCTCGGCCACGCCCCGCAGCTCCACGGCCAGAGACCGCGCGTTGACGAGCAGCAGGTGGATCGCCTCCCTGCGGCGCGTCACCTCGGCGAAGACCAGGTCGCTGCTCTTCATCAGGTCGACGAGGTCGCCGCCGCGTCGGGCGAGCAGCGCGCTCACGTCCTTGGAGCTCGCGAGGAGCCCCTTGATCTGCTCGTCGCGGGAGGCCACGGTCTGCGAGAGCCGGGCGATGCCCTCGAAGGATGCCTCGATCTCGGGGGCGGCCGCGTCGACGGTGTCGGCCACGACGCCGAGCGCCTCGACGAGCTGCGACTTGTCGATGTCCTCGGTGGTCTGGGTCAGGTCACCGAAGACGCCGACGATGTCGTAGGCCGACTCGGTGCGCTCGACCGGGATCGCGGTGTCCTGGTCGAGCTGGCCGTCGCCGGCGGGGGTCAGCTCGAGGTACTTCTCTCCCAGCAGGTTGAGGACCTCGATGGAGGCCTCGCTCTCGGTGCCGAACTCGACGCCGTTGTCGACCTCGAACTTCACGACCACCTTCGCGCCCTCGAGGGTGACGTCCTGGACGCGGCCGACGCGCATGCCGCCGACCTGCACCATGTTGCCGCGGTGGATGCCGCTCGCGTCGCTGAACTCCGCGGTGTACGACGTGCCGCCGAAGCCGGGGAACCTCGAGAGGTTGAAGGCTGCGGCCATGATCACGAGCATCACGACCAGCGTGATCGCTCCCAGCCGGAGGATCCGGGCGTCGCTGTGCCGGCTCATCGGTTGCACCTCTTGGCCGAGGAGTGGAACTCGATGTCGGTGAGCCCGGCGAGCAGTTGGTTGAGCAGTCGTGGCGGGATGCCGGGGATGTCGAGCTCGGGCAGCGTGATGTTCCCCGAGAACCCGCAGATGTAGTAGGAGTACCAGGATCCGTAGGTGCCGGTCCGGGTCTGGTCGGTCATCGACTCCGGCAGCCGGTCCAGCAGCTCGACGAGCTGGTCTCGGTTGGTCTTCTTGTTGAGCAGCGCGGCGAGCTGGCGCAGCTCGGCGATGTCGGCCTTGATGACCGGGCGACCCTCGCGCAGGAGGTCGGCCAGCACGACGGTGAGGTCGCTGATGTTGCCCAGCGAGGAGCCGATCACGGACCGGTCTGCAGCCAGGTCGCCCATCCAGCCCTTGAGCTCGAGCACGAGCTCCGAGAGCTGCTCGCGCCGGCTGGAGACGGTCTCGAGGGTGGTGCCGAGGTTGTCGATGACCTGCCCGATCAGCTGGTCGCGGTCCGCGAGCGTGTTGGTGAGTGACGCCGTGTGCTCGAGCAGCCCGCTGATCGTCCCGCCCTCGCCCTGCAGGACCTGGATCAGGTTCATCGTGAGCTCGTTGACCTGCTCGGGCTGCAGGGCCTGGAAGAGCGGCTTGAAGCCGTTGAACAGCGTCGTGAGGTCGAGCGCCGGGCTGGTCTGGTCGATCGGCAGCCGCTCCCCGTCGCCGAGTGCGTCGGCCTCGGAGTCGGCTCCCTCCTCCAGCGCGAGGTAGCGGTCGCCGACGAGGTTGAGGAAGCGGATCTCGGCGCGCGAGGCGGTTGTCAGGGGGACGTCGGCCTTGACCCGGAAGGTGACCAGGGCATGGTTGCGCTCGAAGTGCTCGACCTTCTTGACCTCGCCGACGCTGACCCCCGCGACGCGCACGTCGTCGCCCTTCTCCAGCATCGAGGCAGTGGTGAAGACGGCCTGGTACTCCCGGCCGGCACCGAACCCGATGTTGCCCATGATCGCGGCGAGCAGACCGGTCACCAGGATCGAGACCACCGTGAAGATCGCGAGCTTGACGCCCGAGGCGATGGTCACCGAGTTGCGCGACATCAGCCTTCATCCCCGCGCAGGACGGGGCCGAAGAGCAGCGAGCCTAGGGACCCGTAGCTGTCGGCCGACCGGCCGGACTCGCCGGCCAGCACGGCGTTGACGACGGCCTGGTCGGCCTCGCTGCCGGCGTACCCGCTGGACATGCCGGCGCCGAACCCGCGCTGGGAGGTGCTGATGAGCTCCTGGCGGGTGAGACCGGGCAGGGGGATCGGCGGCAGGTCGCTGGTCGGCGGGTTGTCGTCGAGGTCCGAGCCGTCCTTGAACGCGTTGGGACCGATCGGCACCGGCGGGAAGGGCAGCCCTGAGCACCACGGCCCATGGCCGACCTCGCCGTACTCGGGCAGGTCGCGCTGGTCGTAGGCGCGGTACTGGGCGGTCCCGAACTCGATGAACTGCTTGACCTGCTTGCCCTCGAACGTCGAGGCGAGCACCGGCTTGTAGCGAGCCGCCCCGCGGATCAGGCAGGGGAACTCCGGCGAGTACACGTCGAGCAGCTTCAGGACCGGCTCGGTCACCTGGCCCAGGCGGATCAGGTCGTCCTCGTTGTCGGCCAGGATGCGGGTCGTGGTGTCGGAGAGCCCGCCGACGTCGCCGAAGAAGACGTCGAGCTGCGTGCGCTGGTCGAGCACGGTCCGGCTGGTGACGGTGAGGTTGCGCAGCACCCCGAGCAGGTCCGGAGCGGCACCGTCGTAGACGTCGGCGACGTCGGCCAGCGTGACCAGGTCCTCGCGGAGGGTGGGCAGGCTCTGGTCGATCGCGCCGAGGTAGCCGTCGAGCCGGTCGAGGGTCGCCCCGATCTGCTCGCCGCGGCCCTCCAGCGCCGTGGCGAGGGCATGGAGGGTGGCGTTGAGGTCGGCCGGCTGGACCGCGCGCAGCAGCGGGAACAGCTCAGCCAGGATCCGACTCAGCTCGACGTTGGTGTCCACGCGGTCGGCCGGGATCTCGTCGCCGTCGCGCAGCGGCGTGCTCGACGGGGACTGCGGCCGCACGAAGGAGATGAACTTCTGCCCGAAGAGCGTGGTCGGCAGGATCTCGACCTCGATGTTGTCGGGGATCTCCTTCGCCGACGCCGGCTCCAGCGCCACCACGATGGATGCCTGCTCGCCGTCCTGCTCGACGCTGCGGACCTGCCCCACCAGGGCACCGTTGAGTCTCACGTCGCCGAACTTCGCCAGCTGCAGCCCGGCCTTGTCCGCCTTGATCGTGACGGTGGTGACCGTGTCGAACTTCTTCTGGTAGACCGCGATCGAGAACCACACCAGCCCCGACATGACGGCGAGGAACACGACCCCCGCGACCAGCAGCCGGCGGTGCTCCGCCGGGCTGTCGTGGTGGACGTTGACCAGCATGCCCATCCCCGGCTACCCCGTGATCCGGACGGTGGTCGTGGAGCCCCAGATGGCGAAGCTGAGGAAGAAGTCGGCGACGACGGTGAACACGATGCTGGTGCGGATCGCGCGACCGACCGCAGTACCGACGCCGGCCGGACCGCCGGAGGCGGTGTAGCCGTAGTAGCAGTGGATCAGGATGATCGCCGAGGCCAGGAAGAGCAGCTTGAAGAACGACCACAGGATGTCGATGGGCGGCAGGAACTGCAGGAAGTAGTGGTCGTAGGTGCCCGAGGACTGGCCGTAGATCATGGTCGTGATCAGCCGGGGCGAGAGGTAGGAGGCGCTCAGCGCCACGACGTACAGCGGGATGACGGCGATGAACGCCGCGATCATCCGCGTCGTGACGAGGAACGGCAGGGACGGGATGCCCATGACCTCGAGCGCGTCGATCTCCTCGGAGATCCGCATCGCTCCCAAGCGGGCGGTATAGCCGCAGCCGACGGTGGCGGCCAGCGCGATCGAGGAGATCAGCGGAGCCACCTCGCGGGTGTTGAAGTAGGCGGAGATGAACGCGCTGAACTTTGCGACGCCCAGCTGGCTCAGCGAGGCGTAGCCCTGGATGCCGACCTCGGTGCCGGCGAAGAAGGAGAGGAACGCGATCACACCGACGGTGCCGGCGATGAGCGTGAGGCCGCCCGCACCGAAGGAGACCTCGGCGAGGGTGTTGGTGATCTCGCGCGGGTAGCGGCGGATCGCGCGCGGCGTCCAGGCCAGCGCCTTGACGTAGAACATCAGCTGGTCGCCGTAGGCCTCCAGCGACCTGCGTCGTCCGTCGATGACCGCTCCGGCGATCGTCCCCATGGTCGCCATCTCAGAGCCCCGGCGGTGGGACGACTTGGAAGTAGATGGCCGTGATGATCGCGTTGATGAAGAAGAGCAGCATGAAGGCGACGATCACCGACTCGTTGACCGCCCGGCCGACGCCGCTGGGACCGCCGCCGGCATTGAGCCCCTTGTAGGCGCCCACGACCGCGGCCATGCCGCCGAAGACCACCGCCTTGACGATAGCGATGTAGAGGTCCGAGAGCGAGGCCAGCGCCGTGAACGAGGAGAGGAAGGCGCCGGCCGAGCCGCCCTGGACGATCACGGTGAAGAAGTAGCCGCCGCCGATGCCGGCGCCGATCACGATGCCGATGATCATCAGCGCCACGAACATGGTCGCGGCGACCCGGGGCACGACAAGGCGGGCGAGCGGGTTGACGCCGAGGACCTCCATGGCGTCGATCTCCTCGCGGATCTTGCGGGCGCCCAGATCGGAGCAGATCGCGGAGCCGGCCGCCCCGGCGATGATCAGCGCCGCCGCAATGGGCGCGGCCTCGCGGACGACGGCGAGCACGGCGGTCGCGCCCGCGAACGACTGGGCGCCCAGCTGGCCGGTGAGGTTGCCGACCTGGAGCGAGATGACCGCGCCGAACGGGATCGAGACCAGGATCGTCGGCATCAGCGTGACGCTGGTGATGAACCAGGCCTGCTCGATGAACTCGCGCAGCTGGAACCGCGTGGTGAAGCTCAGCTTCGCGACGTCGACCGTCATGGCCGCCAGCTCGCCGGGTCCACGGAGGACGGACACAGCGCTGAACGCCATTCGTACCTCCCCGTCAGTGCGACGACCGCCACAATAGAACGTGTTCTTGTTCTTGGCTAACGAGACATGACCGCAGTGGTCACGCTCCCCATCCCGGGCGCGCCACGCCCCGGCGGAGCCGGGCTTGGGCCGGGTCGGCTCCCTAGGATGCGGAATGTGAATCTCCCCGGTGCCAGCAGCCGAGGGCGAGCATGACCGCCGACGAGCTGTGGGCGGGCCTCGCCCACGACCCCCGCGACCCCCAGTTCGCAGGGCTGCGGGCCTCCGACCAGGACCGTGAGGTGGTGCGCGCCCTGCTCGCCATCGCCTACGCCGACGGTCGACTGGACCGGACGGAGTTCGATGAGCGCAGCGATGCGGTCACGGCGGCGCGCACGCTCGGGGACCTGCCGCCGATCCTCTCCGACCTGGTCGCCCCCGCCCCGGCGCGACCGGCCGGCCTGGCCCAGGTCGGCTCGGCCGACCTGGCGGCCCGGGCGCGACGCAAGTACGAGTCGGATCGCCGTGAGGCGGTCGCCGCATTCCTCCTGGCGAGCACGATCTCTCTGGTGATCTGGTCGGTGGTGATGTTCGGGGGCTTCTTCTGGCCGACCTTCGTCATCGCCGGCACCGGAGTCAACCTCGCGCAGACCCTGATGCGACGCCAGGAGATCATCGACCGGCACCTCGCGCGGCTGGAGGCGAAGCAGGCCAAGCAGCTCGAACGGCAACGGCGACGCGAGATCGAGAGCCCTCCGGACGAGGACGACGCGTGATCACCGTCCACACGGTGCGCCAGCACCCATCCGCGGTCCTGCTGGTCATGCAGCTGGTGGCGGTGCTCTCCTACCCGTTCCTCGACGGCAACGTCGCCGGCCGGGCCGTGGTCGGGGTCGTGCAGATGGCGATGGTGTTCCTCGCGGCCTGGGCCGTGCGCCGTACCCCGGCGTTGAGCTGGGTGGCGGTCCTGCTCGGCGGGCCGGCGATGTTCTTCACGATCTTCGAGGCCCTGCAGCCCTCGACCGAGTGGGTGGTGCTCGTCTCCGCGGTCTTCCACGTGCCGTTCTACTTCTACGTCTCGTACGCGATGATCCGCTACCTCTTCCACGACGACAAGGTCACCCGCGACGAGCTCTACGCCACCGGCGCCGCCTTCACGGTGGTCGCCTGGGCCTTCGCCTACGTCTACGCCGCCGCCCAGGTCGTCTGGCCAGGGTCGTTCGTCGGGATCGGCGGAGAGGGCGACCAGGGCTGGTTCGAGCTGCTGTACCTGTCCTTCACCACCCTCACCAGCGTCGGCCTCTCCGACATCATGCCGATCCGCGACCACGCCCGCTCGCTCGTGATGGTGGAGCAGGTCGCCGGGGTCTTCTACGTGGCCCTCGTCGTCGCCCGCCTCGTCGGCCTCAACGCCATCCGCCACTCCCGCCGCTGACGCCCTCGGTGGTCGAGGTGCGAGGAGCGCCAGCGACGAGCCTCGAGACCCGGTGACCCGACAACCAGCCCGGGGGTACGGCGGTCAGGTCGCCGCCGGGGGTCTCGAGGCTCAGGCGCCAGGGCGCCTTCGCACCTCGACCACCGAAGGGGGTCGAGAAAGTGCTCAGAACCCTGTGGACAAAGGACATTCTCGGCCTTCGACTGTCGGTGGCGGGTGCTTGAGTAGACCCATGACCACCCCCGGACCCGACCAGAGCAGGCAGCTGCTCGACGGTGTCCGCGCGCACACCCAGGCCGCGATCGAGGCCGAGCTCGGCCGCGTCCACCTCGTCCATGACTGGTGCTCGCTGCATGAGACCCACGACGAAGACGACGCCGCGTTCGGCGACCACGGGATCCCCCTCGCCGGACCCGGGGCACCCTGGGTGTCGGAGTTCGCGGTGATGGAGCTCGGCGCCGCCTTGGGGATGTCCACCGACTCCGCCAAGCGCTACGTCGGCGCCGCACTCGAGATCCGATACCGCCTCCCCAGGATCTGGGCCCGCGTCGAGGCCGGTCAGCTCGGGTTCTGGAAGGCCCGCTGGATCGCGGAGCACACCATGTGCCTACCCGCGGCGGGTGCCGCGTTCGTCGACGCCCGTCTCGGGTACTGCGCGCACAAGGTCTCCTACGCCGAGGTCGAACGACAGATCACCACCGCGATGGCCAGGTTCGACCCCGAGCAGGCCGAGAAACTACGCCGCCAAGCCGCCGACGGACGCAAACTCGACATCCACACCGACCACATGTCCCTCGAAGGCACCATCGAGGTCAACGGCACCCTGGACGCCCAAGACGCCCTCGACCTCGACACCGCGATCAACCGCCTCGCCGCGCACCGGAAGGCCGCCGGGTCCACCGAGTCGTTGGACGTACGACGCGCCCAGGCCGCCGGTGACCTCGCCCGCGGCCAAGACACCCTGCCCTTCGGTGATGACAGCGAGGGTGGTTTCGAGACAGGACTTCGTCCTTCCTCAACCACCGAGAGCATCAAGATCACCCGAGTCATCGACCTGCACATCCACCAGGCCGGCGTGTTCGGAGACCCGAACGCCACCGTCGGCAGATGCGGCCGCAAACCGGTGCTGCTCGAGACCATCCGCGAGTGGTGCGGCGCACCCGACACCGTCATCAACCTCAAACCCGTCAGAGACCTCGCCGAGCACCTCCACGTCGCCAGCTACGAGCACCCCGACCGCCTGGTCGAGCAGGACGACCTCATCGACCACCACTGCGTGTTCCCCTGGTGCACCAGAGCGGCCGAGCGGTGCGACCACGACCACGTCACCCCCTATCAACGCGGCGGACCGACCTGCTCCTGCAACTCCGCACCCCTGTGCCGCGGGCACCATCGCTTGAAGACCCACGGCCGCTGGACCTACGACGTCCTCGACCGCGGCACCTATGTCTGGCACTCACCCCACGGCCACACCTACCGCCGCAACCACACCGGCACCGAACCCCTCCAACACCACAGACCCTGAGCGCCCCACACCCCGCCACCGGCGGGGCCGAAGGCATGTCTGGGTCGCTCAGACCGAATCCCAGCCAGACGGGCGCTGCTTCTGAGGGAGCTTCGCAACGACCAGGCGGTAGGACTCGTCGACCGCCTCGAGGAGATCCTCGTCGTGGATAGCGCCGGAGAACGACAGGTCGTTCCAGCCGGAGCGGCCGATGTAGGCCATGACCGTGGCGTCGCCGGGGTAGCGGTCCAGCCACTCGTCGGCGGCCTCGCGGCTGGGGCCGCCCTTGATGCCGACCTTCTCGGCGCCGAGGAAGGCGAAGATCTTGCCGCGCTCGCCCTCGCCGACCTTCACCACCGGGTGCTCGTGGTCCCAAGGATTGTCCGCCCACGCACCTGGCTTGGACAGGCAGTGGGCCTGCATGGTCTCGACGTCCATGCCGACAACCTACGACCGCGAGGCGCTGCATGCCGGCGCCGCTCACGGCGGAGGCCTCCGACCGCAGGCGCCGAATCTGAGGTGGGCCGGGCCAGGTCTAGGGCGGGCCTCCCGATGTGCCGGGGCCTGCGTCGGCCGCAACGTGGAGTCTGTCCCCGGGTCACCCCGACGCGGGGCAGGATCCCGGAAGGGGAACCCACCATGAACAGCAAGACCGTCTTCGCAGCACTCGGTACCACCGCCCTCGCCCTCACCGGGCTGGGTGCGGTCACGGTCCCGGCCGGCGCCGCTGCCCCCGCATCCTCCGCCAGTCCGGCGGCAGCGCCCGGCAGCCTCTGCCAGATCCGGGTCATCTCGGTCAAGGCCCGCGACATCCAGGAGGACAACCAGGGCACCGACGAGATCCGGCTCAAGCTCGGCAACACGTTCACCGTGCAGCGCACCTACTTCGAGGGGCAGAAGCGCAACACGCTGTCCGACGGGAGCGACCTCTTCGTGGCGCCCGAGCGCGTCAAGCTGCTCGAGCTGGACGGCGCCAATCGGGAGGTTCTGGACTCGACCACGATCCCCTGCGTAGCCCGCACGGCGACGTCCAGGCTGGCAAGCGCAGACGGCGACGCCGTCTACCAGGTCAAGTGGGTCGTCGACGTCCTGGTGCCCTGACCCTGGGTGCACGCTGACGCCGGGTCACGCTCCGGACCCGTCCGGGCGCGGAGCGGCCCGGCGATGTCGGTGGCCGAGCCGGGCGGCCTCCTCGCGCGAGGCCACCCCTTGCTTGCGCAGGATGTTGGAGACGTGGACGCTCACGGTCTTGACGCTGATGAACAAGTCGTCGCCGATCTCACGGTTCGTCCGGCCGGCCATCAGGCACTGCAGGATCTCGTCCTCACGCGCCGTCAGACCCGGATATCCCGTTACGGGGCCGGCATCTGTGGCCACTTCCACGAGGTCCACCCGGCCCCAGCGGGCCAGCAGCTCGACCTCCTGGACCAGGCGGTGGGCACCCAACGTCGTGGCCGCGGCGTGCGCTCGGCGTACGGCGGTCACCGGCCTCTCCCCCGTCTGCTTTCCCAGCACCCGCACCTCCGCCTCGCGCCACCGGGCGTAGGCCGCGGGGAACGGGCGGTCCAGGCGCTCCCACGCCGCGGCGGCCGCCACCCAGGCCTCCCCGGAGTCCTGTGCTCCACTACCGCGGCCGAGCTCGGCCCGCAGGGTCAGCTCATGCGCCCGCCCGTCCGGCATCGGATGACCGGCACCCACCAGGGGGTTGGGCCGCATCGCCTCGGCCCGCGAGACCAGCGCCTCCCGGGCCTGCGCGAGCTCTCCTGGCTCTCCGGGCTCCCGGCGCTCCGCGTGCCCGGACGTCGCTCCCTCGGACAGGTCGGCCAGTCCGCGGGCGGCCAGAGTGACCAAGGCCCCGGCGAACCGCGCCTCGTCGCCCCGCTCGATCAGGTCCAGCCCGGTCCGAGCGGCGAGGAGCCCTTCCGCGGGGCGACCCGCCCACAGGTGCAGCTCGGCCTCTACCTCGCACAGCTCACGACGCCACGAGTCCGGGGCCGCGTGCTCGTCCAGGACGGCTCTCGCCCGGCCGACGAGTCCGTCGGCGGCCTCCTCTCCTCGGTGCAGGGCGAGGCGGGCCGCGTGCTCGAGGACCGGGAAGCTCCGCAGGCCCCGCGGGTGCTGGGCGAGGGCCTGCTCGAGCAGGTCGTCCGCCTCCCGCCAACGACCGGCCCGCTCCAGTCCCTCTGCCACGTTGGCCTGCAGGAAGCTGCCGTCCTGACGCGCCAGTCCGACCCGGGTCAGGGCGGCGTACCCGCGCGCGCCCACCTCGAGCGCCTCGTCGCAGGCGCCGGCCAACGAGAGCAGGTGGGTGAGGTTGATGTAGGCCAGGCTCAGGTCGTCGGCATCGTCCAGCCGCTCGGCGAGGGAGACGGCCCGACGGCAGTGGTCGATGCCCCGGGACAGATCGCCGAGCAGGGCGGTCGCCACCCCCAGGGCGTTGAGAGCTCGGCCCTCCTCGAGCTCGGCAGCCACCGCACGGGCAACCTCGATCGCCTCCGTGCAGACCTCGACCGCGAGGTCCAGCCGGGTCCAGCCGGTCGCCAACAACCCACGCCCGGACAGCACCCGCGCCCTCGCCTGCGACGGCTCGGAGGGGAGCAGCGCCAGCGCGGAGCGAAAGGCCGCGTCGCCCTCGTCGGCCCGACCCGCGCTGAAGCAGTAGCGACCCTTGCGCTCCAGCGCGACCGCCTGGCGCTCGGCGTCGACGGCCAGCCCGACCGCCCGGTCGCCGAGGTCGACCGCGCGCGCGTCGTCGCCCGCGAGGTGGGCAACCTCCGCCGCGTGCAGAAGCAGGTCGTACTCCGTCAGGCCAGAACCGTCCGGGTCGACGTCGTCCCGCTCACCCAGCGTGAGCGCGCGCCGCAAGAAGTCGTCCGCCTCGGCGAAGGCGCACAGCCGCTCGGCGGCCAGCCCGGCTCGGACCGCGGCACGGAAGGCCGGGCCGGCGGCGTGCGCCTGCTCCCAGTGGTGGGCGACCATCCCGCTGGTCTCGAACGCGTCTGCCGGATCCTCCTCACGCGCCTCGAGGGCGCGGGCCGCCGCCTCGTGCAGGCTCCTGCGCGTCGCGGTCAGGAGCTCGGCCTCCAGGCAGTCTCGGAAGACGGGGTGGACGAAGGCGAACGACGTGGCTCCCACCGGCTCCAGCAGGTGCCGGTCCACCCCAGCACGGACCGCATGTTCTGCGTCCTTCTCGGAGGCCCCCGTCACCTCGGCCAGCAGCTGCAGGTCGAAGGTCCCGAGCACGGCTCCCACGTCGAGGAACCGCCTCGTCCTCGCCGGAAGCGTGGCGAGACGAGCGGCCACGAGGTCACGCAGGCTTCCCGGAAGCGGCCGGCCGGGCGCGTTCGTCCACTCCAGGAGCTCCTCGCTGAACAGGGGGTTCCCGGCTGAGCGCTCGAAGAGCGCGTCGATCCGCGCCTCGTCGACGGTGTGCTCCGCCGAGGAGGCGGCAGCGATGCTGCGCAGCTGGGCACCGGTGGCCGCGCGGTCCAGGCGCGGGAGGTCGAGCCGGGTGACCCCGGGAAGCCGGCCCGTCTCGTGGAGCCAGCCACGGAGGGGATGCTCGCGGTGCAGCTCGTCGGTCCGTACGGTCACCAGCAGCAGGAGCCGCTCGGCCGTGAGGTTGCGCGCCAGGAAGGCGAGCAGGTCGAGGGTCGAACGGTCGGCCCAGTGCACGTCCTCGACCAGCCACGCCACGTCCGTGTCCGCCGCGAGGTCGCCGAGAAGGCTGAGGAAGCACTCGAAGAGCCGCGACTGGGCCGACCGGCCGGTTGCCTTGGACGAGAACCGGCGGGATTCGGGGTCCACCACGCCGACCGGCAACAGGGAGTCCAGCTCGACCGGCCACCAGTGGAGCAACCGCCCGAGGTGCTCGTCGTCCAGAGAGCGGCAGATACCCCTGAGCGTCCCCACGACCGGGGCGAAGGGGATCGACTCGCCCTGAAGCGGCAGGCAGTGACCGATGACGCTGAGCCCGTCCCGCCGGGCGAGGAGGGTCTGGCACAGGGTGCTCTTGCCGACCCCGGCCTCCCCCGCCACCAGGACGACGCGCGGTGAACCGTCCCGGGCCGCGCCCGCCTCGTGCAGCAGCCGGTCCAGCTCGGCGTCCCGGCCGAACATCGGTGGCGCGGTCGACGTGCGGAGCATGCTCCCTCCCGAGGGGGTCAGGTCTCGATGATCCCCCGCCCGCGGCGCGGGGGCAACGAGATTGCCGCACGTTCGGGCCGGATCTGAGGTGACTTCCCTATGGGCACCACGCCTCCGCGGACCCACTGTGGTGGACAGACCGCCTCCAATCGGGACGCGGCACGACACAGGGGAAGCACATGAAGACAGCACGTGCACGGTTCATCGTCGCGACGGTCCTCGCCGGACTCGCCCTGTCCACCGTCGGTGCGACCGCCACCGTGGCCCCGGGCACGGCGGGCAAGGACGTGACACGGGGTCAAGACAGCGATGTCGCCACCAATCCGTTCATCCAGCCGCCGGGTGTGGCGGCGAAGCAGCACATGGAGGCGACCGACGTCCTCATCGGGCGCGGCAACGACGACCTCCTCCAGGGCAACCGCGGTTCCGACACCCTCGTGGGTGGAGGTGGTGACGACATCCTGATCGGCGGTCCCGAGCGGTTCACCTCCCCGAACAGCGACGTACTGCTGGGCGACGCGGGCGACGACATCAACATCTGGTCACCGGGCGACGGCAGCGACGCCTTCATCGGGGACCGCGGCCGCGACACGATGGTCTTCTCGCCGTTCCTCACCCGGCCCAACGGCAGCATCCGGCACGTCAGGGCGGGTGGTCGGCTGGTGCCGCGGGTCGACCTCGGTGGGCAGGCGGGGCTGACGTGCGCGCTGGTCAAGGTGCCGCCCTCGCAGAGGCTCGGCGAGCAGTTCCTGGTCCGCTTCCTCGTCGACGGCGTCATGGCTGTCACCGTGCGTCAGAAGGACGTCGAGCGGGTGCTCTGCCCCAGCCCGAGGGAGGGCCGCGTGAGGGTCGCCGATCTCACCGCGAGGCACCCGGCGTTCCGCACGGTTCGGCTCGCCTCGTTCCAGGGGACGCTGGGGACGATGGTCGCGCGGCCCTGAGGGAGCGGGCGCGCTCGTCCCAGGCCGGGGCTCGTACGGCTTACGCGAGAACTCCGGCCTCCAGCTGCGTACGGTCGATAACCGCACGCGCCTGCCGGCGGTAGCGCCAGATCTGCAGCGCTCCGAGACCCCAGAGGACGTACTGGGCGCTCATCGCCCAGCGGAACGCCTCCGGTGTGTAGGCCGTGCTGTCACCCGGCGTCTGCCAGTCGAGGATCACCCCGATGGCCACCACGAGCACCAGCGAGGCCGTGAACCCGGCCTGGTTGACGATCCCGCTGGCGCTCGCCAGACGCTCGACCGGGTTGGAGGTGCGAGCCAGGTCGAAGCCGATCATCGAGGCGGGGCCGCCGACTCCGGCGACGAGGACGAGCACGACCAGCACCGGGAGCGGCGCCTCGCCCGGCCAGAGCAGCACCACCGTCCAGGCGGCCACGATGGCCGCCACGATGCCGAGGACCATGCTCGAGCGGTGCCACGGGTGGCGGCCGATGAGGAGACCCAGCACCGGGCCGCTCACCATCACGACGACCACCATGAGCGAGAGCAGGAGCCCCGCCTCGTGCGGCGTCCGGCCCTCGCCCCGCACCAGGAACGGGTAGCCCCACAGCAGCGTCAGCGCGGTGGCGCTGAACTGCGTCGTGAAGTGCATCCAGAAGCCCAGCCGGGTGCCGGGGTGCGACCATGACGCGACCAGGCTGGCGCCCGCCGCCGACAGCGACATGCGGGGCCCGCGCAGGTTGCGGCCGTCGGGCGAGTCGTGGACCACGAGCAGGGCCGCGACCGCGAGCGCCAGGCCGAGCCCGGCGGCACCGAGGTAGGCCGGGGTCCAACCCCATCGGCTCAGCGCCCAGGTCATCGGGATCGCCGCCCCGAGGGCGCCGAGCTGGCCGAGCGTGCCGGTGAGCTGGGTGACCAGCGGGACCCGCCGCGAGGGGAACCATCGGCTCACCAGCCGCAGGACGCAGATGAAGGTGAGCGCGTCGCCGATGCCGACCAGGGTGCGCGCCAGCAGGGCCACGGGGTAGCTCTCCGCGAGCGCGAAGCCGGTCTGCGCGACGACCAGCAGCACAGTCCCGGCCAGCAGGACGCTGCGGGAGCCGAACCGGTCGACCAGCAGGCCGACGGGGATCTGCATGCCGGCGTACACGAGCAGCTGCAGCATCGTGAACGTCGCCAGCTGGGAGGCGGAGATGTCGAAGCGCTCGGAGGCGGCGAGCCCCGCCACGGCCAGGGACGAGCGATGGAAGACCGCCACCATGTAGGTGAGCAGCCCGACGCCCCACACCAGCCAGACGGCCCTCGCCGTGGGTGCCTCGCTCACCGGTCCAGCCTAAGGGCCTCAGTCCAGGCAGAGCTCGTTGCCCTCGGGATCCTGCAGCACGAGGAACCCGTGACTCATCGGCAGTGCCGGCTCGTAGCGCGCGAGTCGGGTGGCGCCGAGCGCCATCAGCCGCTCGCACTCGGCCTCCAGGGCCGCCATCCGCTCGTCCCCCTCGAGCCCGGGGGCGACCCGGACGTCGAGGTGCACGCGGTTCTTCACGGACTTGGGCTCGGGCACGCGCTGGAAGAACAGCCGCGGCCCCGCGCCGGTGGGGTCCACCGACGCCGAGGCGCTGTTGCGCTGCTCGGGCGGCAGCGACTCCGAGAACTCGTCCCATGAGCCGAAGCCGGGTGGGGGCGGCGGCAGCTCGTAGCCGAGGGCGGCGTTCCAGAAGAGGGAGAGCGCGCGGGGATCGGCACAGTCGAAGGTCACCTGAATCTGTCGTACGTCCATGTCGGCGACGATAGGCATCGCCACCGACAGCACCCGCCCAGGCGGCTCCTAAGGTGAGTAGATGAACGCAGCGGCGCGCACCCCGCTGGCGGGTGCGGCCCTGGTCCTGGTCGCCACCATCGTGCTGACGCTGACGTTCTCGCTGATGCGGGTCCCCTCAGCCGTGCTGTTCGGGTCCCTGCTCGGCGGCATGACCCATGCACTGACGTCGCCGACCGAGATCCGGGTCCCGCCGATCGCGTTCCGGATCGGGCAGGGCGTGATCGGTGCCACCATCGGCACCCTCGTCAGCGTCGAGGCGCTGCGCCGGATCGCAGGAGAGCTGGGGCCGGTCCTGCTGGTGACCCTGGGCACCATCGGCATCAGCCTGTTCGCCGGCTGGCTGCTGGCCCTGCGTCGCGACGTCTCCCTGGTCACGGGCACGTTCGCGCTGGTGGCCGGCGGCGCGTCCGGAGTGGTGGCCATCTCGCGGGAGCTCGGCGCCGACGAGCGGGTCGTGACGGTCGTGCAGTACCTCCGGGTGCTCGTCGTCCTGGTGACGCTCCCCCTGGTGATCGCGGTCGTCTTCCACCCCGAGACCGGTCAGGGCGTGCTGTCGACGGCGGACGGGCCGCTCGCGATCGACCTCGTGTACGTCGTGGCGGCGGTGGGCGGCGGACTGCTCCTCGCCCGCCTCGTGCGGGTCTCCACCGCCACCCTGCTCGCGCCGCTCGCGATCGCGGCGGTGATCGCCTCCTCGGGCTGGCTGGGCGACGTCGCGGTGCCCGATCCGGTCCAGTGGGCCGGCTACGCACTGATCGGCGTGGAGGTGGGCCTGCGTTTCACCCGGGCGAGCCTGGCCTCCATCGCCCGGATGCTCCCGGTCGTGACCCTGCTGATCGTGGCCATGCTGGCGCTCACCGCCCTGCTAGGGGCGGCGCTGACCCGGTTCACCTCGGTGGACTCCTTGACGGCGTACCTGGCCACCACGCCAGGCGGGCTGTTCGCGGTGCTGGCGATCGCGGCCGACAGCGGCTCCGACGTCACCTACGTGATGGCGGCGCAGCTCTTCCGGCTGGTGATGATCCTGCTGCTGATGCCGCTGCTGGCGCCATGGCTCAGCGCGCGCCGGCCTCCATCATCTGACGCAGCTCCTTCTTGAGGTCCCCGATCTCGTCGCGCAGGCGCGCGGCCAGCTCGAACTGCAGCTCGGCGGCGGCGTTCTTCATCTGGTCGGTCAGCTCCTGGATCAGCGACGCGAGCTCGGAGCTCGGCAGTCCCGCGATGTCCTTGGCGTGCTGGCCGGCCGCCGCCTTGGACAGGCCCGGCACCGGCTGCTTGGCCTTGACTCCCCCGGCCCGGCCGGAGGCGGCCGTGCCGGCCCAGGTCTGGAGCAGCTCCTGGGTGTTCTCGTCCTCGCGGGCGAGCATCTCGGTGATGTCGGCGATCTTCTTGCGCAGCGGCGTGGGGTCGATGCCGTGCTCGGTGTTGTAGGCGACCTGGATGGCGCGACGACGGTTGGTCTCGTCGATCGCCTTCTCCATCGACGGGGTGATCTTGTCGGCGTACATGTGCACCTGGCCCGACACGTTGCGGGCAGCGCGGCCGATGGTCTGGATCAGCGACTTGTCCGAGCGCAGGAAGCCCTCCTTGTCGGCGTCGAGGATCGAGACCAGGGACACCTCGGGCAGGTCGAGGCCCTCGCGGAGCAGGTTGATGCCCACGAGCACGTCGTACTCCCCCAGCCGCAGGTCGCGCAGCAGCTCGATGCGCTTGAGGGTGTCGACCTCGGAGTGCAGGTAGCGGGTGCGGATGCCGGCGTCGAGGAGGTAGTCGGTGAGGTCCTCGGACATCTTCTTGGTCAGCGTGGTGACCAGGACCCGCTCGTGCTTGTCGGCGCGGGTGCGGATCTCGTGGATCAGGTCGTCGATCTGGCCCTTGGTCGGCTTGATGACGACCTCCGGGTCGATCAGCCCGGTCGGGCGGATGATCTGCTGGACGGTGTCCGGCTCGCCGTCGGGGCCGGTGACCTTGTCCAGCTCGTAGTTGCCTGGGGTCGCCGAGAGGTAGATGGTCTGGCCGATCCGCTCCAGGAACTCCTCCCAGCGCAGCGGCCGGTTGTCCATGGCGCTCGGCAACCGGAAGCCGTGGTCGACCAGGTTGCGCTTGCGGGACATGTCGCCCTCGTACATGCCGCCGATCTGCGGCACGGCGACGTGGGACTCGTCGATCACGACGACGTAGTCCTCGGGGAAGTAGTCGAGCAGGCAGTTGGGCGCCGAGCCCCGGGTGCGCCCGTCCATGTGCATCGAGTAGTTCTCGATGCCCGAGCACGAGCCGACCTGGCGCATCATCTCGATGTCGTAGGTCGTGCGCATGCGCAGGCGCTGGGCCTCGAGCAGCTTGCCCTGCTTCTCGAACGCCGCGAGCTGGTCCTCCAGCTCGAGCTCGATGCCGCGGATGGCGCGCTCCATGCGCTCCGGGCCGGCGACGTAGTGGGTGGCCGGGAAGACGTAGAGCTCGTTGTCCTCGGTGAGGACCTCGCCGGTGACCGCGTGCAGGGTCATCAGCCGCTCGATCTCGTCGCCGAAGAACTCGATCCGGACGGCGTGCTCCTCGTAGACCGGGAAGATCTCCAGGGTGTCCCCGCGCACCCGGAACGTGCCGCGGGTGAACGACATGTCGTTGCGGGTGTACTGGATCTCGACGAGCTGGCGCAGGATCGAGTCGCGGTCGCGCTCCTCGCCCACCTTGAGCCGCAGCATTCTGTCGACGTACTCCTGCGGGGTGCCGAGGCCGTAGATGCAGGACACCGTGGACACCACGATCACGTCGCGGCGGGTCAGCAGCGAGTTGGTCGCCGAGTGGCGCAGCCGCTCGACCTCCTCGTTGATCGAGGAGTCCTTCTCGATGTAGGTGTCGGTCTGCGGGACGTAGGCCTCGGGCTGGTAGTAGTCGTAGTAGGAGACGAAGTACTCCACCGCGTTCTTCGGGAAGAGCTGGCGCAGCTCGTTGGCGAACTGGGCGGCGAGCGTCTTGTTGGGCTGCAGCACCAGCATCGGGCGCTGGATCTGCTCGGCCACCCAGGCTACGGTCGCGGTCTTGCCGGTGCCGGTGGCGCCCAGCAGGACGACGTCCTGGACGCCGCCGTTGATCCGCTTGGTGATCTCCGCGATCGCGGTCGGCTGGTCGCCGCTCGGCTCGTAGTCGGCCTCCACCTTGAAGGGGGCCAGACGACGCTCGAGATCGGTGACGGGACGCATGGGTCCAGCGTACGGGCGGCCACCGACAGCGCTCCCGACCGTGCGTGTGGAGCGGGGATCGGAGCAGGGGGTCAGAGCAGGGGGCGCAGGGGCGCGAGGAAGTACTCGGTGAACTTGCGGTGCAGGTCGCGGGCCTCCCACTCGGGGCTCGTGAGCTCCAGCGCGTGGGACTCGTCGGTCGCGAAGACCTTCTCGAGCTGCTGGGCGAGCGCCTCGTCGATGACCTCGACGTTGACCTCGTAGTTGCCGGTGAGGCTGAGCCGGTCGATGTTGGCCGTGCCGACCGTGGTCCAGGTGCCGTCGACGGTGGCCGTCTTGGCGTGCACCATCGCGTCGCGGTAGCGGAAGATGCGGACCCCGTCGGAGAGCATCTGGCTGAAGTAGCCGCGCGAGATCCAGTCGGCCACGATGTGGTTGGACTTCAGGGGCAGCAGCAGCCGCACGTCGACACCGCGCCTGGCCGCGGCCCGGATCGCGTCGACGAAGTCCTGGTCGGGGGTGAAGTACGCGGTGGTCAGCCACACGTTGCGGCTGGCGCGGTTGATGGCCTCGATGTAGACCGAGCGGATCGGGAACATCCACAGGCGGGGGATGTTGCGGTGCACCCGGATCCGCGGCTCCCACGTCGAGGCGGTCTCGAGCAGCAGCGGCCGCTCGGAGGCACGCAGGCGGCGGCGCCGGTTGAGGTTCCAGAAGTCGGCGAAGGCGCGCTTGAGGTCCCAGACGGCCGGCCCGGTGATGCGCAGGTGCGTGTCGCGCCACTCGGTCTCGTACGCCGACCCGATGTTGTAGCCGCCCACGAACCCGACGTGGTCGTCCACGACCAGGATCTTGCGGTGGTCGCGCCCGTAGCGGGCGAGGTCGAAGAAGCGCCATCCGGCGGCGTACACCGGGTAGCGCAGCACCTTGAGGTTGTCGGGGAAGCTCTTGAACACCGGTGACACCACGAGGTTGGCGAAGCCGTCGTAGATGCAGTAGACCTCCACGCCGCGATCGGCCGCGGCGGCCAGCGCGGCCTTGAACCGCTCCCCCGTCTCGTCGCCCTTCCAGATGTAGGTCTCGAAGAGGATCTGCCGCTGTGCGCCGTCGATGGCGGCGAGCATGTCGGCGTACAGGTCCCTGCCGTAGGTGTAGGTCGTGACGGTGCCGTCGCCGACCTCGACCGTGCTCGGCGCGGTGACGGGGAAGGGCCGGGGCTTCTTGCCGCGGCGCCGGTAGGAGTCGACGAGCGACATGCTGACGGCGACTGCGAGCTGGCCTGCCAGGAGCCACATCAGGGTCTTGCGGGCGATCCTCAGCGCCTGGGCGAGAGCGTTGCTGCGCGTGACCACGGGCCCAATCTAGTGGGTCACGTGCGAGTCACCTTGGCCGGGAGATGCGTGCGCGGCGCCATCCGCGGCCCGTGGCGGGGCCGGCGCAGCCCGGCCAGGTAGACGAGGGTGACGACCCGTCCGCGGTGGGGTCGCCACGGCTCCAGGAACTCCTCGAGCGCGGCATCGTCGAACGGCGTGCCGGTGAGGGCCCAGCCGACGTCCTTGGCGACGTGGTAGTCGCCGAACGAGACCGCGTCGGAGTCGCCGAACGCCCGTTGCCGCACCTCGGCGCAGGTCCACACCCCGATGCCGGGCAGCGAGCGCAGGCGGGCCTCCGCCTCTTCGGGGGCGATGCTCGCGGTGCGCTCGATCGCGTCGGCGACTCGCGCCACGGTGACGATCGCGCGGGAGCGGGCGGGGTCGACGTGCAGCCGCAGCCACTCCCACGAGGGGATCTGCCGCAACCGCTCGGGCGTCGGCTGCACCCACAGCCCCAGGTCGTGGCCGGGGCCGGGGGCGCGCTCGCCGAAGCGGCGCACCAGCATCCGGAACCCGGCGAAGGCCTCCTGCCCGGTCACCTTCTGCTCGATGATCGCCGGCACCAGCGCCTCCATGACCAGGCCCGTGCGGCCGACCCGGGAGTGCGGGTGGCGGCGCAGCGCCTCGGCCAGGACCGGCAGCCGCGGCTCGAAGCCGGACCAGTCGTCCTCGGCGCCGAGCATGGCCGGCACCGACTCCAGCGCCCACTCCGCCCCGGGGCCCCAGGCGCGCGCGAGCACGTCGCCGTGGCGGGCACGGGCCTCGACCGACAGGGACGCCGGGCCGTCCGGCGTCCGGATCCCGCGCCAGTGGCGCCCCGCCTCGTCGACGCGGTACGTCGGGTCGCCGGCGCCGCGACGGTGCGGTCGCAGCACCGCGGCGACCGAGCACGGCCACGCGGGCCGCCATGCCCGGGTGCGCCCGTCGTCCACCATGCTCACGAGCCTACGGGCGGCCTCGGACGTGTCGTGGCGTGGCCGGTGACCCGTGCGGTTACATGAGCGCCATGACGCTGTTGAGCGACCTCGAGGCCGTCCTCCCACCGGAGCGGGTCACCTCCGACCCCGACGTCACCGCGTCCTACGCCCACGACGGGGCCGAGTGGGCGGCATACGGCGCGCCGGTCGCGCTAGTGCGGCCACGCGAGACCGCCGAGGTCCGAGCGGTGGTGCTGGCCTGCCTCGAGCACGCGACGCCGTTGGTGACCCGCGGCGCCGGGACCGGCCTGTCCGGCGGTGCCAACGCCGTCGACGGGTGCGTCGTGCTGTCCACCGAGCGGATGACCGAGGTCCGCGAGATCGATCCGGTCGAGCGGCTCGCCGTCGTGCAGCCTGGGGTCGTCAACGACCACCTGCGGGCGGCCGCCGCAGAGCGCGGCCTGTGGTACCCGCCCGACCCCGCAAGCTCGCCCTGGTCGACGATCGGCGGCAACGTGGCGACCAACGCCGGCGGGCTGTGCTGCGTGAAGTACGGCGTCACCGGCGACTATGTGCTCGGGCTGGAGGTCGTCAACGGCCTGGGCGAGGTGGTGCGGCTGGGCCGGCGCACCGCGAAGGGGGTGGCCGGCTACGACCTCACGTCCCTGATGGTCGGCTCGGAGGGGACGCTGGGCGTCGTCACGGAGGTGACGGTCCGCCTGCGGCCCACGCGAGCGCAGGAGCGCACCGTCGCGGGCTACTTCGACTCGGTCGTCGACGCGGGCCGCGCCGTCGAGGCGGTCGGTGCCGCGGGGATCGTGCCGTCGGCCCTGGAGCTCGTCGACCGGCACTGCCTCGAGGCGGTCGACGCGTGGAAGGGCATGGGCCTGGCGGTGGATGCGAACGTCGTCCTGCTGGGCCGCTCCGATGCTCCCGGCGTCGCCGGCGAGGCCGAGGCGGAGGCGATGCTGGCGGCGTTCACCGGCGCCGGGGCGACCTGGGCGGCCGCGTCGACCGACCAGGAGGAGGCCGACGCGCTCTTCGCCGCACGCCGGCTCGCCTACCCGGCGCTGGAGCGGCTCGGACCGGTGCTCACCGAGGACGTGTGCGTGCCGACGGCCGCCGTGCCCGAGATGCTGGCGCGTATCGAGCGGGTCGCCGCCCACCACGACGTGCTCATCGCCAACGTCGCCCACGCCGGCGACGGCAATCTGCATCCCCTGATCGTCACGCCCGCGGGCGACGCCGCCGCGAGGACCCGCGCCGAGGCGGCGTTCGAGCAGATCATCGACGACGCGCTCGCGCTCGGCGGCACGGTCACCGGCGAGCACGGCGTCGGCCTGCTCAAGCGTCAGGGGCTCGCGCGCGAGCTGTCGCCGCAGGTGATGGCGATGCAGCGGGCCGTCAAGGCGGCGCTGGACCCGCACGGGATCCTCAATCCGGGCAAGGTGCTCTGAACGGGTCTGGACCTTGCCCCCGGGGCAGGGCCCAGGGTGGCGGCACCGGTGAACCGCACCGGGGACGAGGATGACGACGTGGACCTCCTGACCATCGGCGACTTCGGTCGCGCGGCAGGCCTGAGCGCCAAGGCACTGCGACTCTACGACGAGCTCGGCCTGCTCCGTCCGGCCGAGGTCGACCGATCGAGCGGCTACCGCCTCTACGCGCCCGCCCAGCTGGACCGGGCCCGCCTGGTGGCGCGGCTCCGGCTGGTCGGCATGCCGCTCGCGCGGATCCGTGAGGTGTGCGAGGCCGACCCGGCCGAGCGCGCCGGTCTGGTCGCGGCCTACTGGTCGCAGGTCGACGCGGATCACGCCTCTCGGCGCGGCGTCGTCGCCACCCTCGTCCTGGAGCTCGAGACGAAGGAGCACGCCATGACCCCCACCCACCATCTCCACGCCCACGCCGCCGTCCGTCACGGACGGGGAGCGCGCGACGCCCAGCTCGACGTGGTCCACGCGGGCAGCCGCGTGTTCGCGGTCGCCGACGGCTTCGGCGCCTCGCCCGCCGCCGCCGAGGCCGCGGTGGCGGCCATGACCGACCTGGACGCGGCGCCCGACGGGTCCCCCGGCACGGTCCTGCGCGAGCGGCTCGCGCGCGCCTTCGCCGCCGTCGCGGACGTTGCCGGCGACCAGGACGGGACGACGCTCACCGCGCTCTGGCTGGTCGGCGGTCAGGTGCACCTGGGGCACGTGGGCGACGCTCGGGGACATCGCGTCCGCGACGGCGCCGTCCGGGCGCTCACCCGCGACCACACATCGGTGCAGGCGCTGGTCGAAGAGGGCCGGCTCACCCCCGACGAGGCCCGGGTCCACGAGCACCGCGCTCTGCTCAACCGGGCGCTGGCCCCCGGCACCCCGGCCGACGCGGACGTGACGCGGACCGACGTACGGGCGGGCGACCGGCTGGTCCTGACCACCGACGGGGTCCACGCGGTGCTCGGCCCCGACCTGGACGCGCTGCTGTCGCGCGACGAGGACGCGGAGACGGTGGCGGCCGCGGTGGCCGCGGCGGTCGAGGACGCCGGTGCGCCCGACAACTACAGCGTCGTCGTGGTCGACCTGGCGAGCTGACCTGCCTCAGTCGTTGCCCGTGGCCTGCTCGGCGAAGCCGTCGGCCCGCGACTCCTCACCGCCGGGGGTCGAGGAGGGCGACGAGGGACCCTCGTGCTCCTCCGGGGTGTCCGCGACGCCGGTGTTCTCCTCGGCCGCGCCGCGCCCGCCGCTCTGCTCGGTCATGGGTGCTCCTCCTCGGTCGTGATCGGGGTGCCCGGGGGCATCGATGTCACCGCTGGTACCCCTCCCGGCCGGTCGCATGCGTGAGCAAGCGGCGCCCCCGAGCCGCCCCGGGCGTGCGTCGGCGAGCAGCTCTGCCCGGTCGTCGGCGAGGACGAACCCGGCGGCGACGGCGCGGTCGGCGGCCTCCGCGTACGCCGCCAGGTAGTGCTCGCGGTCGCGCCAGAGCTCCGCCAGCCGGTCGGCGGGGAGGTCGGCGGTGCTGCCGAACAGCTCGCAGATCACCGACGCACCGGGCAGGGTCAGCCCCGAGAGGACCTCGACCGGGGCGTCCACCGCCGGCGACCGGACGCCCCCGCGGACGTTGCCGACCTCGTCCAGCACGAACGCGTCGCCGTCGACGGCGAGCGGCTCGCCGTGAGGTGGCGCCTGGCCGCCGCGAGCCCAGCGCTCCAAGTGGTGCAGCGCGGCACGCAGGACGAAGGCCTGCTGGCCGCGGTTGACCGGCACCGGGCAGCCGAGGAGCTCCTCGAACTCGCCGATCATGTGCTTGTCGGCGTGCGCCGTGCCCGCGAGCTCCCACGTGCGCAGCCGCTCGTGGTCGGGCTGTCGGGCCGGCAGGAACGCGAGCCGGCCGAACAGGTCGGTCTCGGTCTGGACGACCACCACCGGGACGTCGAGGTCGGTGCGCAGGCGCGTCGGGGTGCCGCCGACGACCTCCGCCATGGGCAGGCCGGCACCGGGCCGACCCAGCGGCAGCGCCGCTCCCCCACGGCTGTGCACCAGGAGCCCGTCGAAGAGCCCCTCGCGCGGCTGGACGCCGTTGGCGTACGTCGTCAGCGCGTAGGCCGACTGCGACTCACCGGTCGCGAGCACCCTGGTCGCGCCCAGGTCGTGGGCCACGGCGCGGGCCACCTGGGTGAAGAGGTCGTAGGCGAACGCGTCGCCGGGGTGGCTGAGCGCGCCGTAGCGGACTGGGTCGCGGCCGCTGAGTCCCGGGCTGCCGATGCCGCCGACCGAGACCGAGGACAGGCCGCCCTCGACGCCCGCGTGCTGCGCGGACACCGCGGCGTAGGCGTGGCCGCGGCGCACGACCTCCTCGGCGTAGAACGTCCACCCCGGCGCGACGTCGCTGCCGCTGCTCACGTTGAGCCACTCGACGACCAGGGTCCCGCTCGCGGTGGCGGGATCCGGGCGGCGTACGACGACGCGGGTGACGTACGCCGCGGACGCGGCCTCGCGCAGCGTCCAGCGGCCGTCGGGCGCGAGCTCGTCGGCGGCGTAGGAGACCGCCGTGCCGGACGCGGCGTGCTCGGTCTCGGTGTAGCCCACCGCCGCGAGGTCGGGGCCCGGCCGGGCGCCGCCGAGGCCCGTGTCGCCGGGCGGCAGCGCGGCCAGGGTGGACCGGTCGCTCACGACCGCTCCCGACGGGCCTTGGCGATCGTCTCCTCGACGATCGAGTTGAGCCGGGCGCCCTGGGGCCAACCGGCGTAGTGGCACAGGAAGATCACGATCTCGCGCAGCTCCGCCTCCGAGAGCTCGCCGTTGGCGTGGGCGGCCGGCACCTGGATGCCGAGGACGTCGGCGCCGCCGGTGCCGGCCAGCAGCCCGATCAGCAGCAGCCGCCGGTCCCGGTCGGTGAGCCCCGGGCGCTCCCAGATGTCGGCGAAGAGGTGGTCGGCGGTGTAGCCGAAGAAGTCCCCCTCGCCGTCGGTCATCTCGAAGCCGTAGACCTCCTCCATCCGCTCCAGCCCGCGTCGGCGCTGCTCGGGGAGGTCGTCGAACTTGCCGCTCATGAGTGCTCCTGCGGTGGGAGGCCGAGTCCGGGGCCGAGCCGGTCGAGGGCGAGGCGGGCGAGCGGGACGTCGACCCCGAGCTGGTCGGCGAGGTCCGTGGCGAAGCGCAGGTCCTTCTCGCCGAGCGCGCGGACGTGGTCGAGGACGCCGAACCAGAAGTCGTCCTCGGGGATCGGCGCGGCCGTGTCGCGGTGCATGATCGCCCCCGGACCGCCGGTGACGGCGTCGGTGTGGCGCACGACCTTCCCGAGCGTTCTGAGGTCGAGCCCGGACGCCTCGGCCAGCCGCTGCGCCTCGGTGGCGGCGGTGAAGGCCACGAAGTGCATCAGGTTGCGGGCGAGCTTCATCCGGGTCCCGGCGCCGATCGGGCCGGCGTGCACGACGAGCGAGCCCATGCGCTCCAGGACCGGGCGCGCGGCGGCGTACGCGGGCCCGGAGCCGCCGACCAGGATGGCCAGGGTCCCATCTGCCGCGCCCATCGCTCCTCCGCTGACCGGGGCGTCGACCACCAGGACGTCGTGGCGGGCGGCGGCGGCCTCGAGCCGGTGCGGGGCGGATGGCGAGACGGTCGAGTGCACCGCCACCACCAGCCCCGGGTGGGCTGCGCCGAGCGCCTCGTCGAGCACCTCGCGGACCTGGTCGTCGTCGCGCACCATCACGCACAGCACGTCGGACTCGGCGGCGGCCTGCGCGACGCTGCCGGCGGCAGTGGCCCCCGCTGCGACCAGCTCCGCGACGGGCTCCGGCGCC
This sequence comes from Nocardioides sp. cx-169, assembly GCF_021083605.1. Classification (NCBI taxonomy): domain Bacteria; kingdom Bacillati; phylum Actinomycetota; class Actinomycetes; order Propionibacteriales; family Nocardioidaceae; genus Nocardioides; species Nocardioides sp. cx-169. Next base: position 96,352 of record NZ_JAJNRO010000008.1, on the reverse strand, counting down.
ACGTCGTGCACGTGCAGGTCGTCGGCACCCGACGCGAGCCGCAGCGCCATCGGCCTGCCGATGTTGCCGAGACCGACGAAGCCGACGCGCGTCATGGCCGGAACGTCTGTCCGCCGTCGACCGCCAGGATCTGGCCGGTCACCCAGGCCGACTCCTGCGAGAGCAGGAACAGACAGGCGCCCACCATGTCCTCGGGCTGACCCATGCGCTTGAGGGCCAGCCCCTTGACCAGGTCCTGGGCCGCGTCGCCCGCCTGGGTGCGGGTGGCCTCGGTGTCGGTGGGGCCGGGGGCGATCGCGTTGACCCGGATGCCCATGCCGCCCAGCTCGTGCGCGAGCTGCTGGGTCAGGCCGTTGACGCCGGTCTTGGCCAGCCCGTAGAAGCCGGAGTAGAGGTAGGCCGCCGTCGAGCTCTGGTTGACGATCGAGCCGCCGCCTCGAGCCTTCAGGTGCCGCCACACCGCACGGGTGACGACCAGGACGCCGTCCATGTTCACCGACATGAACCTGCGGTAGTAGTCCCAGTCGACGGTGAGGAGGAGGTCGAACTGCATGTCGCCGTAGATGGCGGCGTTGTTGACCAGCCCGTCGATCCCGCCGTACTCCGCGACCGTCTGCTCGGCCATCGCGTTCGCCGACTCCGCCGAGGACACGTCGGTCGGCACGAAGAGCGCCCGGCCCCCGGTCTCGTTGATGCCGGCCGCGACCTTCTCCCCCGCCTCGGCGTTGACGTCGGCGACCACCACTGCCGCGCCCTCCGCGGCGAGCGCCCTCGCGTACGCCTCTCCGATGCCCTGCGCCGCGCCGGTGACGATGACGACCTTGTCCTGGAAACGCCTGCTCATTGATGTCTCCTTGATGACGTTGGTCGAGGTGCGGGCTCAGCCATGGTCTTGATCTGCAAGTACTCCTCGAAGCCGGCGACGCCCATCTCACGGCCGAGGCCGGACTGCTTGTAGCCGCCGAACGGGGCGTCCGGGCTGAACCAGACGCCGCCGTTGACCGAGAGCGTGCCGGTGCGGATCCGGGCCGCCACGGCCTTGGCCCGCTCCAGCGAGCCGGAGTCGACCGAGCCGGAGAGCCCGTACGGCGAGTCGTTGGCCAGGCGGACGGCGTCGTCGTCGCCGTCGTGTGGAATCACGACGAGCACCGGGCCGAAGATCTCCTCCTGCGCCGGGGTGGAGTCGTTGCCGAGGCCGGCCACGACCGTGGGCTGCACCCAGAAGCCGTCCCGGTCGATGACGTGGCCCCCGGTGGCGAAGGTGCCGCCCTCCTCGACCGCCAGCCGCAGGTAGGCCTCGACCCGGTCGCGCTGGGCCTGCGAGATCACGGGACCGCAGATCGCGCCGGGATCGGCGGGATCCTTGGCGCCGATGGACTCCATGGTCGCCGCCGCGACCTGGACAGCCTCGTCGTACCTGTCGCGCGGGACGATCAGCCGGGTGGTGATCGCGCACCCCTGGCCGGCGTGGATGCAGGCGGTGAGCGCCGTGGCACCGGCGACCGCCGCGACGTCGGCGTCGTCGAGCGCGATCGCGGCCGACTTGCCGCCCAGCTCGAGGAACACCTTCTTCAGCGTGGGCGCGGCGGCCGCCATGATCGCGCGGCCCGTGGCCGTGGAGCCGGTGAACGACACCATGTCCACGCGCGGATCGGTCGAGAGCACCGCGGCCACCTGGTCGGAGCGCGGTGTGACGACGTTGAGGACACCGGGCGGGATCTCGGTGTGCTCGGCGACCAAGCGTCCCAGCTCGCACGCCAGCCACGGGGTGTCGGGCGCCGGCTTGAGGACGACCGTGCACCCCGCCGCCAGGGCCGGCCCGACCTTGGCCAGGTTGATCTGGGTCGGCACGTTCCACGGAGTGATGGCCGCGACGACGCCGATCGGCTCCCGGCGGACCGTGCGCCGCGAGGGGATGCCCATCGGCTCCGCGACCCCGAGGTCGGTCTCGAACTCGTAGGACTCGAGCAGGTCGGTCACCCACCGCAGCCCTTCGACCGGTACGTCGAAGCCGGCCGCGCCCATCATGAAGCCGGGCATGCCGACCTCGGCCGTGGTCAGCGCGCGGACGTCGTCGGCGTGGTCGAGCAGCGCCTGGTGAAGCTGGCGCAGGCAGCGCACCCGCAGCGCCACGTCGCTCGACCAGTCGGACTCGTCGAACGCCCTCCTCGCCGCGGCGATCGCGGCATCGACGTCGGCGGCGGTCGCGTCGGGCGCCTGGCCGATCTCCAGGCCGGTGGCCGGGTCGAGGACCGGGTACGTCGTGCCGTCGCCGGCGGGCGTGAGCTTGCCGTCGACGAGCAGCTGGGGCGGCGGCGTACGCAGGGTCATGAGGGCCGGTCCTGGACCACGAAGTCGCCGCGCTCGACCGGCGGCGGCCAGACCGGCGAAGGCAGGTCCTGGAGCCGGTAGTGGCCCGGCTGCGAGGGGCCGTGCACCCCCATGCGGTCGAGCAGCCCCGGCGGCGCCTTGCCGGAGGCGGCGATGGCCAGGAACGTCTGGGCGGTCGATCCAAGGTCGAACCAGTCACGCTGCCAGGCGAACTCCAGGCTGCCGTCGACGTTGCGGCCGACGCCGAACCAGGAGCCGCCGATGCCGAGGATCTCGTACTCCTCGCCGGTCTCGTCGTTCGTGATCCCCGAGCGCTGCTTCCAGAACCCGACGATCATGCCGGTCCGCTCGTCGACGACGGTGGCCTGGTAGTCGTAGTGCCAGCCGTCCAGGCCCGCCATCTCCTGGCCGATCGCGAGCTCGCGGATCTCCGCGCGTCCGACCGCCATGAAGTGCTCGTCGGGCGTGTACATCCACCCGTACGTCGCCTCCTCGGCGTAGTGGTCGGCCAGGACCCGCCAGTCGCGGCGGCGCTCGGCCTCGCGGTTGGCCTCCAGCCAGCCCTGCCAGAACTCGTCGATCTCGGCGCGGGTGAACTCGCTCATCTGGTTCCTCACGTGTCGGCCATGGCGAGCGCCATGGCAGGGCAGAACTGCACGGCCGCCCGCACCTGCGGGCGCAGGGACTCGTCGGGGTGCTCCTGGAGCACGACCACCACGTCACCGCCTGCGTCGAAGCCGAAGACGGCGGGCGCCTCGCCCTGGCACATCTGATGGCCCTGGCACAGGTCGAGGTCGGCGATCACCCTCATCTCGCGGCCCTCACGACGAGCGCCTTCGGTAGCGGACCCGGCACGGCTGCTGGAGCTGGATCACCATCTTGGACACGTCGTCGGCGTACGACTCAGGCGGCTGGGTCATCTCGAACTCGTAGTCGCGCAGGAGCACCGAGAAGATCGCCTTGAGCTGCATCATCGCGAACGCCGAGCCCACACAGCGGTGCTTGCCGGCACCGAACGGGATCCAGGTCCAGCGGTTGACCAGGTCCTCCTGGCGCGGGTCGAGGTAGCGGCCCGGGTCGAAGGAGTCCGGCTCCGGGAAGTCCTCGGGGATCCGGTTGGAGACCTTGGGCGAGGCCGCCACCATCGTGCCGGGGGCGATGGTGTGGCCGGCCAGCTCGATCTCCTCCTGCACGACGCGCAGCAGGATGATCAGCGGCGGGTGCAGCCGCAGGGTCTCCTTCAGCGCCGCCTCCAGCCGGGGGATCGACCGCAGCGCCTGGAAGGAGATCTCGACGGCGCCCGTGCCGTCGGGGTCGCCGTACAGCTCGTCGAGCTCGGCGACGACGTCCCTCATCGCCTCGGGGTGGCGCATCAGCTCGATCAGCGCCCAGGCGGCGGTGCCGGAGCTGGTGTGGTGCCCGGCGAACATCATCGAGATGAAGATGCCGGTGATGTAGTCGGCTGTCATCTCCACCGAGATGAGCACGTCCAGCAGGTCGCGCTCCTCCCTCGGCACCTTTCCGCGCGCCACCCGCTTGTCGAGGATGGCCTGCACCAGCGCGACCAGCTCGAGCCGGGCGGCGTCGCGGGTGCGGAAGGACTCGATGTCGAGGTACGGGTCGACGTACGCCAGCGCGTCGGTGCCCTTCTCGAGGTCGTGGTAGAGGCGGGCGAAGGTGGCGTCGAGCTCGTCGCGGAACGGCTTGCCGATCAGGCAGCTGCTGGTCGTGTAGATCGTCAGCTCGGCGAAGAAGTCCAGCAGGTCGATCTCGCCCTCATCGCCCCACTGCCCGACCATCCTGGTGATCTCGGCCTCGATGGTCGCGGCGTGACCGCGCATCATGTCGCCGCGCAATGCCTGGTTCTTCAGCATCTGCTGGCGCTCCTCGGGCGAGGCGTCGAAGACCACGCCCTTGCCGAAGATCGGGGTCATGAACGGGTACGCCGCCGCCTGGTCCAGCGTGGAGTCGGGGGCACGGAAGAACTGCTCGTTGGCCTGTGCGCCGCTGACGAGCACGACGTCGCGATCGGCCAACCGGAACCGCCCGATGTCGCCGCACTCGTCGCGCACCCGCTGGAAGAGCCCAATCGGGTCGACCCGCATCTCGGCGAGGTGGCCGAACCCGTCGTCGTCGGGCACGGCGTAGGAGACCTCGGTGACGCCCTGTTCGCTCGCCGGGCTCATGGGTGGTCCTCCAGGGGGGCCTCGGGCGAGACCTCGATGAGGTTCAGGTGGACGCCGCGGGGCGCTCCGACGACCGTGGCGATCGCCTCCGCGACGGCGGCGGGCTTCAGGAAGTGGCCGTGGCGGGCGAGGCCGAAGCGGACCCACTGGTCGATCACGAACGCCGCCTCGTCGTCGGCCCAGTCGGTGCCCATGCCGCTCCAGGTGGGCCCGGGTCGCACGATGCTGGCGCGCACGCCGGTGCCCTCGAGCTCCATCTGCATCGCCTGCGCCATGCCCTCCAGGCCCCACTTGCCGGCGGCGTACGACGACATGAACGGGCGCGGCCGCACGGCCACGTCGGAGGAGACGAAGACGAGATCCCCGCGGCGGCGCTCGACCATGCCGGGGACGAGTGCGCGGACCAGCCGGTGCGCGCCCACGATGGTGAGGTCGAGCTCGCGGGCGAAGCGATCCGTGTCGACTTCGTGGGTGGTGCCGGGCGCGACGGCGCCGGCGTTGCTGACGACGACCTCGATGTCGCCGAGGTCGGCGGTGACGGCCTTCGCGAAGCCGGTGACCGAGTCGGCGTCGGTGAGGTCGAGGTCATGCACGCTGGCCTCTCCCCCGTCAGCGCGGATCCGGTCGGCCAGGTCCTCGCAGAGGGTGGTGCGCCGGGCCCCGAGGGCGACCGGGTGCCCTGCCGCCGCGAGCACCAGCGCCGTGGCCGCGCCGATGCCCGACGAGGCGCCGGTGACGACGGCGGGGCGGCGTGCGGGCTGGTCGTACCTGCTCATCGGACCTCCATGCGCACCGGGACGGAGGCGAACCCGCGCACGCTGACGGAGTGCACCCGCACGCAGTCGTCGTGGGAGACCTCGAGCCGTCTGACTCGCCGGACCAGGGACCGCAGCGCGACCTGGGCCTCCAGGCGAGCGAGGTTGGCGCCCAGACAGAAATGGCGGCCACCTCCGAAGCTGACGAGCTGGGCGAGCTCGTCCTGGGGCCGGTCGAGGTCGTAGTCGTCCGGGCGGTCGAAGACCCGCTCGTCGCGGTTGGCCGATCCGATCGCCAGCACCAGCTTGGCGCCCTTGGGGGCGACCTTGCCGTGCAGCGCGACGTCCTGGAGCAGGTGGCGCGCGAGCAGCTGGCTGGAGGTGTCGAAGCGCAGCGTCTCCTCGATCCACGCTCCGACGAGCCCGGGGTCGGGGTCGGCGAAGACCCGGTCCAGCTGGTCGGGGCGGCGCGCGAGGTGGAAGAGCGCGTGGCCGAGGAGCTTGGTGGTCGTCTCGTTGCCCGCCACGACCATGAGGAAGAGGAACGCGATGATCTCGTCGTCGCTGAGCCGGTCGCCGTCGCTCCGCTCATTCTCCTGGCGCACCGCCAGCAGCGCGCTGGTCAGGTCCTCGGTCGGCTGCCGCCTGCGCTGCGCGACCATGTCGGCGTAGTAGCCGACGAGCTCGAGGCTGGCCTCCATGCCGGCCTGCGGGACGTCATGGACGCCGTCCTCGCGGTGGACCACGAGGTCGGCGAGGCGGCGTACCTCGTCGCGGTCGACCTCCGGCACCCCCATCATCTCGGAGATGACGTCCATCGGGAGCCTGCCGGCGAAGTCCGTGATCCAGTCGAAGCCCTGCCCGTCCTGGGCGCGCTCCAGGCAGCGGTCGAGGTAGCGGTCGGTCAGCTCCTGGATGCGCGGCTCGAGGGCCATGACGCGGCGCGGGGTGAAGCCCTTGGAGACCAGCGAGCGCAGCCGCTGCTGGCGAGGCGGGTCCATGCCGAGGAAGGACATCACCTTGTGGGCGTGCGGGCCCCAGGCGCTGGGCTCGAGGGAGACGCCCATGGCGTTGGAGTAGACGCCCTCGGTGCGGAAGGCCTGCTGCACGTCGGCGTGGCGGGTGAGGACCCAGAAGTCGTGCTCCTCGTTGTGGTGGAGCGGGTCCTCGGTACGGCAGCGGGCGTAGACCGGGTACGGGTCTTCCTGGAAGCCGTAGTCGAAGGGGTCGAAGCCCAGGCCGCTCACGTGTGGCCCCGCAGGATGGTGGCGACGACGAGGTCGAGCCGCTCGCCCATCTCGGTGTAGGTCATCAGGCCCATGCCGGCCTGCAGGAGCGCGCCGGAGAACGCCAGCGCGAGTGTCTCCACGACCGCCGGGGCGGCGCCCTCGCCGAGCGCCTCGCGGAACCGCTCGACGTACTCGGCACCGATGCGCAGGCGGAGCCTGGCGACGTCGGGGTCGCTGCCGAGCAGGGCCGCGGTGACGCCGGCCGCGAGCTCGGGGGATGCGGCCAGCGAGCGCGCGAGGTGGCGGGTGCACGCCTGGACGCGGGCGACCGGGTCCGGTCCCGCGGGCGCCGGAGGGCGGTCGCTGTGCAGGTGCCGAAGGAAGAGCTCGGCGAAGAGGTGGTTGCGCGAGGCGAGGTAGGTGTAGGCCGTAGCCGACGAGACCCCGGCGCGCAGCGCGACCGAGCGGACGGTGAGCGCGTCGGCCCCGACCTCGCCCAGCTCCTGGTCGGCGGCGGCCAGCAACCGCGAGACCGTCTGGGCCTGCCGCGCGTTGAGACCAGCTCGCGGCGGGCTCGACACCTGACTGGACACCTGTCCAATCTAGAACGTGTTCTCATTCAGGCGCAAGGGTCGTGGGGTGTCGGCGCGATCGGCCAGACTGGCCTGGTGCTGCTCCATGACCTTGTGACGACCTCGGGTGCGGTCGCGGCGACCCGCTCGCGCAAGGCCAAGGTCGCCGCCATCGCCGAGCTGCTGGCGCGCGCGGACGTCGACGAGCTGGAGATCGTGACCGCCTACCTGGGCGGGACGCTGCTCCAGCGCCGCACCGGCCTGGGCTGGCGCGGGCTGACCTCGCTGCCGCCCCCCGCCGACTCGCCCTCGCTGGACGTGCGCGAGGTGGACGCGGCGTTCGCCGCCCTGGCCGGACTGGCGGGCGCGGGGTCCCAGGCGGCGCGCTCCACCGCCGTGGCCGACCTGTTCGGGCGGGCGACAGCCGAGGAGCAGGCGTGGCTGCGGGGCGTCGTGACCGGGGAGGTCCGCCAGGGGGCGCTGGACGCGCTGGTGCAGGAGGCGGTCGCAGCCGCCACGGGCGTGCACCTGAGCGCCGTACGGCGGGCTGCGATGCTGTCCGGCTCGACAGTGGCAGTGGCGCGACTCGCCTTCACCGGCGGCGAAGCGGCACTGGCCCGGGTGGGTCTGAACGTGCTGCGACCGGTGCTGCCGATGCTCGCGTCGTCGGCGCCGACGGTGGCGGCGGCCATGACGAAGGCCGGCCGAGGCGGCCCGGTGTCGATCGACACCAAGCTCGACGGGATCCGGATCCAGGTGCACCGCGCCGGCGATGCGGTGCGCATCGCGACCCGCAGCCTCGAGGACATCACGGCGCGCCTGCCCGAGGTCGTGGAGGTCGCCCGGTCGCTCCCGGCGGAGTCGTTCGTGCTGGACGGCGAGGCGCTGGCGCTGGACGAGGAGGGGCGGCCCCGACCGTTCCAGGAGACCGCGTCGCGCACAGCCCAGGCGAGCGGGGTGCACGTCACGCCGTACTTCTTCGACCTGCTGCACCTCGACGGCGTCGACCTGCTGGAGGCCCCCCTGACCGAGCGGGTGATCGCGCTGGAGCGCCTGGTCCCCCCGAGGCACCTCGCCGAGCGGATCGTGACAGCCGATCCCGAGGAGGCGTCCGCCTTCGTGGCCCGCGTGCTGGACGCCGGCCACGAGGGCGTCGTGGTCAAGGACCCGGCGGCGCCATACGACGCAGGCCGGCGCGGAGCATCGTGGATCAAAGTCAAGCCGGTGCACACGCTAGACCTCGTGGTGCTGGCCGTCGAGTGGGGCTCGGGGCGCCGTCGGGGATGGCTGTCCAACATCCACCTCGGCGCGCGCGACGACACCGCCGAGGGCGGGTTCGTGATGCTGGGCAAGACGTTCAAGGGCATGACCGACGAGGTCCTCGCCTGGCAGACCGAGCGGTTCCTCGCGCTGGAGACGCACCGCGAGGGCCACGTGGTCTTCGTCCGGCCCGAGCAGGTGGTCGAGATCGCGCTCGACGGGGTCCAGCAGTCGCCGCGCTACCCGGCGGGCATGGCGCTGAGGTTCGCGCGCGTGGTCCGCTACCGCGAAGACAAGACAGCCGGGGAAGCCGACACCGTCGCGACCGTACGGGACCTGTTCGGGCGCTGAGCGGCCAGAAAGCGTCCACAGGCGGATCGGAGGTGCTCGCTCTCCACAGGTCCGAGGGTGTGGCTCGCGAGCGGCGGTGCCGGGTGGTTCGCTGGCGGACATGGCGATCTCGGCGCTCCCCCTGCCCACCCCCGACGACCTGGTCTCGGAGGCGGCTGCAGGCCTCCACACGCTGAGCCGCCACGACTGGGCCGGCGAGCCCGACGTCGTTCTCGTGTCGATGATGGAGAGCCTCCAGGGGATACGCGCCACGCAGCGCGCTCTCGAGGCACAGCTCCTGGCCGAGATCGACGCCCGCGGCCTCGCCAAGGAGAGGCTGGGCTGGGGGTCGACGGCCGACTGGTACACCCACCTCGCCGGTGTACGCCGCGGACAGGGGAAGCAGACCGTCGACCACGCCACCGAGCTGGTCAGCAACCGGCCCGCGACCCTGGAATCACTCGTGTCGGGCACGGTGAGCCCGGAGCAGGCCGACGTCGTGCTCAACGCGGTCGACCGGCTGCCCGGCGACGACAGGCTGCGCGACACCGTCGAACGCGAGCTGTTGGACGAGGCGACCCGGATCACGGCCACCGAGCTCGCTCGGCAGGGACGCGACGTCATCGAGGCCGTCGACCCCGACCGGACCGCGCGGACTGTGGAGGCACAGCTGGCGCGCGAGGACCGGGTGGCGCATCAGCGCCGGTTCCTCACCGTCACCGACGACGGGGCCGGTGGCATCACCGTCAAGGGCCGCGGGTCGGTCGAGGACGGCACCATCCTGCGCGCGGCCCTGCTGCCGCTCACGGCACCCGTGCCGCAGGTCGATCCCGAGACCTGCCAGGAGCTCCCCGACCCCCGGGACTTCGGCGTCCGCATGTGGGACGCACTCGTCAGGCTCGCGCAGCACGCGCTCGACACCGACTTACCCCCGGAGTCGCACGGCGCGCGACCACGGGTCACGGTGACGATGAGCCTCGAAGCGCTGCGGGGGGAACTGTTCGAGCGCGGTCGCACCGACGACGGTTTCGACGTCTCCCCCGAGGTCGCCCGGAGGATGGCCTGCGATGCCGAGGTCGTCCCGATGGTGCTGGGCACCCACGGCGAGGTCCTCGACGTCGGGCGCACTCGCCGGCTTGTGACCGCCGCACTGGGGCGGGCACTCGTCGAGCGCGACCGACACTGCGCGTTCCCGGGGTGCACCCGGCCGCCGGTCATGGGCCACGCCCACCACATCCTGCCGTGGGCCGACGGCGGCACCACGTGCCTGTCCAACCTGGTACTGCTTTGCGGCCACCACCACCGCACGATCCACCAGACGCCGTGGGAGGTCCGGATCGCCGATGACGGACGGCCGGAGTTCCGACCACCGACGCGCCTCGGCCTTGAGCGCGGCTGGCTGCGACACCGACCCCGGCGCGAATGACCTTCGGTCCGGTGCCGCTCTCCTAGAACTTGTCACAGGTGTGCAACTCTCAGTTGCACCTGTCTACGCTGGTCCCATGAGCACCAGGGCCCCCGAGAGCGACGGTCGCCGCCGCGCAGGTGCGGCACGCCGGCGCGCCCGCGAGGCGGAGATCATCGCCGCCACCCGGGCGCTCTTCGACGAGCGAGGCATCGGGGACGCCCAGATCGAGGACATCGCGCGCGCCGTCGGCATCAATCGCGCGATCGTCTACCGGCACTTCACCGGCAAGGAGGAGCTCTTCGCCCTCACGCTGGTCGGCTACCTCGACGAGTTGCGCGAGGCGTTGGCCGACTCGGCCGAGCAAGGCGACGACGCGGCGGACTCCCTGCAACGGCTGGTGACGGCGTTCGTCGACTACGGGATCGCCCACCCGGCGTTCATCGACTGCGCCCAGGCGCTGATGCGCCGACCGGGCGACGAACTGCTCGAGGAGATCTCCGAGGGGGCGCTGTTCCGGCTCGGCCGTGGGATCTCGTCGTGCCTGGCCGTGCTCTCGACCGCGATCCAGGACGGCGTCGACTCAGGGGAGTTCTCGAGCAGCACCGAGGATCCCACCCTGCTCGCGAACATGCTCTACGCCAGCGGTCTCGGCGCCCTGCAGCTCGCGCGGGTCGGGATCCTCGTGGCCGAGGCCTCTCCCGGCGTGCCCACGGTGGGCGCGATCTCCCCCGAGCAGGTGCGCCACCATCTGGTGGCCACCGCGCTCGCGCTCGTCCGGCGCTGAGGAGGGCCTCCGGACGCACCGACGCCCCTGCCCCCGAAGAGGGCCAGGCGTCGTGGTGCTGGTCAGGTGAACGTCAGGGACGCTCGAGGATCGCGGTCACGCCCTGCCCGCCGGCCGCGCACACCGAGATCACCCCGCGGCCCGAGCCCTTCTCGGCAAGCAGCTTTGCGAGGACGTTGACGATCCGTCCGCCGGTCGCGGCGAACGGGTGTCCGGCGGCCAGCGAGGAGCCGTGCACGTTGAGCTTGGCGCGGTCGATGGCCCCGAGGGGTGCGTCCAGGCCGAGGCGCTCCTTGCAGAACACCGGGTCCTCCCACGCCTTGAGGGTCGAGAGCACCTGCGAGGCGAAGGCCTCGTGAATCTCGTAGTAGTCGAAGTCCTGCAGGGCGAGCCCTTCGCGCTGCAGCATCCGCGCCATCGCGTACGCCGGCGCCATGAGCAGGCCCTCGCCGCCATGCACGTAGTCGACCGCAGCCGTCTCATACGCCGTGAGATACGCCAGCACCGGCAGGCCGTGTTCCTCGGCCCACTCCTCGGAGGCCAGCAGCACCACGGAGGCGCCGTCGGTCAGCGGCGTGGAGTTGCCCGCCGTCATCGTGGCCGCCTCGCCCTTGCCGAACACGGGCCTCAGCTTGCCGAGCTTCTCGGCAGTGGAGTCGGGGCGCAGGTTGTTGTCGCGCTCCACGCCGCGAAAAGGCGTGACCTGGTCGGCGAGGAAGCCGGCCTCGTACGCCGCGGCGAGGTTCTGGTGCGAGGCCGCCGCGAGCTCGTCCTGCTCCTCGCGCCCGATCTGCCACTCCAGCGCGGTCAGCGCGGCGTGCTCGCCCATCGACAACCCGGTGCGCGGCTCGCCGTTCTGTGGGATCTCGAGACCGATGTCGCCAGGGCGGATCGCCGCCAGCGCGGCGAGACGCGACTTGGTGTCACGCGCCGCGTTGACCCTCATCAACTTCTTGCGCAGCCGGTCGCTGATCGCCACGGGCGCATCCGAGGTGGTGTCGGTGCCGCCGGCGATGCCGACCTCGATCTGGCCGAGAGCGATCTTGTTGGCGACCTGGATCGCCGCCTGCAGGCCGGTCCCGCACGCCTGCTGGATGTCGGTCGCAGGGGTCGCGGGAGACAGCTTGGAGCCCAGCACCGACTCGCGCGTCAGGTTAAAGTCGCGGGCGTGCTTGAGCACGGCACCGGCCACGACCTCACCCAGGCGCTCACCCTCGAGGCCGTAGCGCGCCACCAGCCCGTCGATCGCGGCGGTGAGCATGTCCTGGTTCGACACCCCCGCGTAGACGGTGTTGGAGCGGGCGAAGGGGATCCGGTTGCCGCCGAGCACGGCGACGCGACGGGTACGTTCGATCATGGACCCATCCTCGCGTGCGCGGCGCCCACGGAGAAGGCAATGAGGGGGAGGTCACGAAAGATGGACTCCGAGTTACACCTGGAGTTACATGATCCTGCACACCCACGACGCACGGAGGACCTCGCACACCATGAGCGACCGTTACCAGGGCTTCACCCAGTCCCCGCTCGGCAAGCTGCTGGTCAAGAACCTCGGCCTGCCCTCGCCCACCCCTCTGGAGCGCTACACCGAGGGCGCGCCCCTCGTGGACGGCACGGTGCTCCTCGGCGGTCGCGGTCGCCTCGCCGAGTCGCTGCCCGGACTGCTGGACTCGCTCGAGATCGCCTCCACCGAGACCGCCGAGGACGGCGCCCGGTTCAAGGGGCTGGTCTTCGACGCCACCGGACTGAGCTCCAGCGCCGACCTGCACGCGCTGCGTGAGTTCTTCTCCCCCGTTCTGCGCAGTCTCGACACCTGCCCGCGCGTCGTCGTGATCGGTACGCCGCCGGAGTCGGTCGCCGGCGCCGAGCGCGTCGCCCAGCGCGCGCTCGAGGGCTTCACCCGCAGCCTCGGCAAGGAGATCGGCCGCGGCGGCACGGTGCAGCTCGTCTACGTCGCCGACGGCGCCGAGAGTGCGATGACCAGCACCTTGGCCTTCCTGCTCTCCCCCAAGTCCGCCTACGTCTCCGGCCAGGTCGTCCGCATCGGCGCCCACGGGACGACCGTGGCGCCCACGGTGGAGGACTGGACCAAGCCCCTGGTCGGCAAGGTCGCGCTGGTCACAGGCGCCAGCCGGGGCATCGGCGAGCAGATCGCCCGGGTGCTGCACCGTGACGGCGCCACCGTGGTCGGCGTCGACGTCCCGCAGGCCGCCAGCGAGCTGCAGTCGCTCATGAAGGAGCTGGACGGCGACTGGCTGACCCTCGATATCACCGGCAAGGACGCCCCGCAGCGGATCGCCCACCACCTCAAGGAGAAGCACGGCGGAGTCGACGTCGTCGTGCACAACGCCGGCATCACCCGCGACAAGAAGCTGGCCAACATGGACGACGCCCGCTGGGACTCGGTGATCGCGGTCAACCTGACCGCACCGGAGCTGATCACCCGCGAGCTCCTCGACCAGGGGATCGTGAACGAGGGCGGCTCCATCATCGGCGTCGCGAGCATCGCCGGCATCGCCGGCAACGTCGGTCAGACCAACTATGCCGCCTCCAAGGCCGGCGTCATCGGGCTCGTCGACTCCCTGGCCGACGAGCTCACCGACGGGATCACGATCAACGCGGTCGCACCCGGCTTCATCATCACCCAGATGACCGCCGCAGTGCCGTTCGCGACCCGGGAGGTCGGCCAGCGACTTAACGCGATGTCGCAGGGCGGTCTGCCCGTCGACGTCGCCGAGACCGTCGCCTGGTACGCCAACCCGGCCTCCACCGCGGTCAGCGGCAACGTCGTTCGCGTGTGCGGCCAGATGATGCTGGGGGCCTGACGTGCCCGGCCTGCCCGTGCTGGTCAAGGCGGCGCTGCCCGCCCTGCCCGGGGTCAACCTGCTCCCCGGAATTCGCAAGAGCGGCGGGGACCTGCCCGACCTGACGCTGACCCGGCACGACGTCCCGGTCGACGCCGACCACGCCGCGGCCTACGCGGCGCTGTGCGGATTCCCCCGCAAGGACGTCGTCCCCCTGCCCTACCCGCACCTGCTGGCCTTCGGCCTGCACATGCAGATCATGACCGACGCCTCGTTCCCGTTCCCCGCGATCGGGACGGTGCACTTGGAGAACTCGATCACCCAGCACCGGCCGATCGGCGTCACCGAGGAGCTGCAGGTGACCGCCCACGCCGAGCACCTACGCGCCCACGCCAAGGGCCGCGTGTTCGACATGGTCACCAAGGTCCACTCCCGCGGGGAGCTGGTGTGGGAGGAGACGTCGACGTTTCTGCGCCGTGGGCGGGGCGACGCCGAGGCACCCGGCGGCACGACGTTCCCCGAGGTCGCACCGACGGGCACCGTCTGGCGGCTCGAGGGCGACCTCGGCCGCCGGTACGCCGGCGTCTCCGGCGACCACAACCCGATCCACCTCTACGCGTTGACCGCCAAGGCGCTCGGCTTCCCCCGGCAGATCGCACACGGCATGTGGAGCATGGCCCGATGCGTCGGCGCGCTGGAGAACCGGCTGCCCGATGCGGTCCGCGTCGACGTCGCCTTCAAGAAGCCGATCCTGCTGCCGGGCTCCGTCGCGTTCGGCTCCCGCCCGACCGACGCCGGCTACGCGTTCGCGCTCAGCGACCCCCGCTCCGGCGCCCCGCACCTCGCCGGGACGACGACCGCCGCCCTGTGATCCGCGGGGGTTGTGATCAGCGGGGGCGTCGCGGCCGGATCAGTCCCTCTTGCGCCGCGGTGGCCGCCAGGATGCCGTCCTGGGTGAACACCCGGCCGAACGACAGGCCGCGTCCACCGCTGGCCGAGGGCGACCACTGGTCGTAGAGCCACCACCCGTCGGCGCGAAACGGCCGGTGGAACCACAGCGTGTGGTCCAGCGAGGCCATCATCGTCTTGGCGGGATCGACCTCGTGTGCGGCCAGGGCGGCCCCCAGCAGGCTGACGTCGCTGGCGTAGGTGAACACGGCCAGGTGCTCCAGCGGGTCGTCCCCCAGAGTGCCCCTGACCCGGACCCACATGCGCGCCTGCGCCGGGTGGCGCGGGTCCTCCGGCAGCCCCATGCCGGTGTGGCCGAGGTAGCGCACCTCGAGCGCGGACCACTCCTTGCCCAGTGCGTCGGCATCCTTCCCACCGCGGTCGCGCATCAGCTCGACCAGGTCGAGCCCGTCTTCCGGGGCGGCCACCGACGGCATCGCGTCCTGGTGCTCGAAGCCGTCCTCGCTGCGCTGGAAGTTGAGCGTCTGGTAGTAGATCGGGCGCCCGTGCTGGCGCGCCACGACGCGCCGGGTGGCGAAGGCCCGGCCGTCGCGGATCCGCTCCACGTCGTAGATGATCGGCACCTGGTAGTCGCCCGGGAGCAGGAAGTACGAGTGCAGCGAGTGCGGCTGGTAAGCCGCGTCCACGGTCCGCGTGCCCGCGATCATCGCCTGCGCCGCGACCTGGCCGCCGTAGACGCGGGCGCGCTCGGAGTCCGGCTGGGCACCGCGAAACAGGTCCACGTCGAGCGGCTCCAGGTCGAGCAGGCCGACGAGCTCGTCGGAGGCGGCCTGGCCGGCGGCGTCCGTCGTCATGAGCCCGCTCCGGCGCGGGTACGGCGGCGCAGCAGCGCCTCCTGGGCCACGCTCGCCGCGAGGGTGCCGTCGTGCGCGTAGACCTTCGCGAGCACCAGCCCACGACCACCGGCCGCCGAGGGCGAGGCCTGGTCGTAGAGCCACCACTGGTCGGCGCGGAACGGGCGATGGAACCACACCGAGTGGTCCAACGAAGCGATGAGGACGTCCGGGTCCCCCATCCGCACGCCGTGCGGCGCCAGCGCAGCGCCCATCAGGGTCATGTCGGAGAGGTAGGTGAACGCAGCCACGTGCCAGAACGGGTCCTCGGGGAGCGCCGAGGAGACGCGCAGCCAGAGCTGCTGGCGTCCTGGGCGCTCGTCGTCCGACGGCAGCCCGTTGGCCGAGCTGCCGACGTAGCGGAAGTCCGCGACGTCCCACTCGCTGTCGTGAGTCGTGTCCCGGCCCGGGTCCCGCTCGCGTTGCGCGGCCCGCACGTCGATGGCCTCCTCGGGCGGCACGACTGCGGGCATCGGCTCGGCGTGGTCGTAGCCGTCCTCGGGGATCTGGAAGTTCGCCGTCAGCGCGTAGATGGGCCGCCCGTGCTGGCGGGCCAGCACCCGCCGCGTGGCGAAGGACCGGCCGTCGCGCAGGTTCTCGACATCGAAGATCGTGGGCGCCTGTGTGTCGCCCGGCTGCAGGAAGTAGGAGTGTAGCGAGTGCACGGCGTACGCCGGGTCGACCGTGCGGGTGGCCGCGACCACTGCCTGCGCGGCGGCCTGCCCCCCGAAGACCCGCGGCAGCGAGGAGGGCATCTGCCGGCCACGGAACAGGTTGTCGTCGAGGCGCTCGAGGTCGAGGAGCTGCACGAGCTCCTCGGCGTTGCGCGGCATTAGCTGCCCTGCTCTTCGTCCGGCCCCTCGAGGCCCGCCAGGAACTGCTCGAACTGCTGTCCGATCTCGTCACCCGTCGGCAGCGGCTGGTTCTCGGCCAGCAGGCTGCTCCCGGACTCCTCGGCCCGCTCGAACGCGTCGTACTGACGCTCCAGTGCCTCCACTACGTCCGCGACCTCCTCGTTCGCGGCAAGGTAATGGGCGATCTCCTCCTCGCGCGCCTCCGCCTCGGTGCGTACGTCGGTCAGGTCAAGCGTGAGCCGCCCGCCGAGCTCGAGGTGCTCGAGCAGGGCCAGGGACGCGCGCGGGTAGTCCAGCTGCGCCAGGTAGTGCGGGATGTGCGCGACGTAGCCGAGCGCGTCGTGGCCCCACTCGCCCAGGCGCACCTCGAGCAGCGACTGAGCACTGCTGGGGATCCGCAGCTCGCCGCGCCACGGGCTCTCCCCGGTCAGCAGGTCGGGGTTGTTGCCGTGGTGGGTGATCGCCACCGGCCGGGTGTGCGGCACCGCCATGGGCACCGAGCCGAGGCTCACGACCCGGGTCACGCCGAAGCGCTCCACGACCTCGCGCACGGCGCGCGAGAACGCCTCCCAGCGGTTGTCCGGCTCGGGACCCTGCAACAGGAGATAGGGGGTGTCCCCGGAGTCGTGCAGGAGCCGCACGACCAGCCGCGGCGCGTCGTAGGCCTCGTAGTGGTCGCGGATGAACGACATCGCCGGGCGCCGGGCGCGGTAGTCGTGGAACTGGTCCACGTCGAAGGTGGCGACCACGGGACCGGCGTCGCGCCCGTCGCGGCCCTCGGTGAGCTGCACGAGGAACCGGCTGGCGATCGCCGCCGAGCTGCCCGCGTCGAGGAAGCCGTCCAGCACCACGACCATGGTCAGCGCGGAGGCGTCCTCGAGCTCGGGGACGTCGTCGACGATGTGCACGAGCCGGGGTTCGGAGGTCACGGGGGAACGATATGCCCACCCGCCTCACGTCGTACGTCGGTCCGGCGTCGGGGTGATCCGCAGCACACCGTGGCCCGGTCAGCCGCCCGGGGCGCTCGGCTCGGTCGTGGGGACCGCGGAGGGTGTGCCGCTCGGCGACGCGGTCGCGCTCGGCTCCGGCTGCAGGAACCCGGGGTCGAACGTGCGGATCATCAGCAGCGCGCTGCGCCGGGCGAGCTGTCGGGGCCGCAGCCCGAGGACCATCTCGAGCCGCTCCTGCTGCTCGCCACCCGTCGGGATCTGGTCGAGCAGCGACCACAGCATCGGCTCCCCGTAGGTGCGGGCGACGTACTCGCACGCCCACCACGACAGCCCGTAGTGGGCCGCGGAGCCGTCGTCGTTGAAGGTGCCGTCCGCGGGCAGGGCGTCGACACCGGCCTCGGCCGCCTCTAGCGCCGCGCGCTCGAGGCGCCGGTCCTCGGGCGCGAGCGACTGCACCGAGACGTACTCGGCGATCCCCTCGCTGAGCCAGAGCGGCGCGTCGTCGTCGCGTTTCCCGAGCGCCACGTGGGTGAGCTCGTGGCGCACCAGCCGGTCGCGCTGCGGGCCCGCGCGCGCCACCATCTCCGGGCTGAGCACGAACCGGGTCGAGGCCACCGTCGCGTCGTCGCGACCCGCGGCGACCGGGAAGGTCAGCGCGTCCAGCACCTCCGGGTCCCCACCGGGCACGTCGTCGAGGGTCGCCAGGAAGGTCCGATCCGAGAGCGCGTAGACGACCACGGCCCCGTCCCAGGCCTCGGGCACCCGCGCGCCCACGTCGGCGACCCCGCGCTCCACCGAGCGGATCAGGGGGTCGGCTGCCTCCACGCTGCCCTCGTCGAACACGCCCAGCACCCCTCTCCCCTGCCGGACCACGACCGGGCCGAGGTCCCACGGCTGCGGCCGGACCTCCTGACGCTCCTCCCACGCGGCGTCGCTGACGGAGCTGAGGACGAAGCGGGAGGGATGCCGCGGCGACGGCGAGAAGCGGTAGCGGTCGACGGAGGCCACCGGCACGGCGTCGTACCCGGCCAGCTGGAGCGACACGTCCACCGCGACCCAGTAGTGGTCGCCGCGCCGCAGCAGGCTGCCGGGGTCGATCTCGTAGGACACAGTCGCCAGCGGGAGCTGCGCCAGGTTCGCGAAGTAGGTCTCCTGCTCGCCGCGGAAGGCCCCGCGCGCGGCCACCCCGGACCGGAACGCGTCGAGGTCGTGGGCCAGCAGCGCCGAGGCCCGTCGGTCCAGCACCCGGCGGAACGCCGCGAGCAGGTCCGGCGGCACGGGTGCCGTGGGGGGAAGCGCCGAGTCGGCGGCCTCGCTCGGCGACGGCCGCGGAGGCGGGTCGTCGGCCCTCGGCGACGTACAGCCGGCGAGTGCCAGGCAGCAGGCCGCCACGAGGACGGCCCGGCTCAGGGAGCGGGACTCCCCCGGTGGCTCAGCCGACGTGGTCGGCATCGACGACCACTCGACCCTCGGCGAGGGCCGTCATGTCCTCGACGACGCCGAGGGCGATCGCCTGCGGGGTGAGGCCGATCCGCTCCAGGATCGCGGCGCGCTTGGCGTGGCCCAGGAACTCCTGAGGGATCCCGTGCAGCCGGAACGGCGTGGTCACCCCGGCGTCGTTGAGCGTCTGCAGCAGCGCCGCCCCGCAGCCGCCGACGCGGCCGTTGTCCTCGACGCTGACCACGAGCCGGTGCTGGCGGGCGAGCTCGACGATCGCGGGGTCGACGGGCTTGACCCAGCGCGGGTCGACCACGGTCACGCCGATTCCCTGGGCGTCCAGGCGCTCGGCGACCTCGACGGCGACCGACGCCATCGAGCCCACGCCCACCACCAGGACGTCGAGCGGACCGGTGCGCACCAGCACGTCGGCGCCGCCCGCCTTGCTGTGCGTGGGGATGTCGAGCGGCGGCGGGCCCTTCGGGAAGCGCACCACGGTCGGGGCATCGTCGACCTCGACGGCCTCGTTGAGCAGCTCGCGCAGCCGGGTCGCGTCGCGCGGCGCGGCCAGGCGCAGGCCGGGCACGACCTGGAGGAACGACATGTCCCACATGCCGTTGTGGCTGGCTCCGTCGTCGCCGGTGACCCCCGCCCGGTCGAGCACGAAGGTCACCCCGCAGCGGTGCAGCGCGATGTCCATGAGCACCTGGTCGAAGGCGCGGTTGAGGAACGTGGCGTAGATCGCGACGACGGGGTGCAGCCCCCCGATGGCGAGCCCGGCGGCCGAGGTCGCGGCGTGCTGCTCGGCGATGCCGACGTCGATGGTGCGCTCGGGGAAGCGCCGCTGGAAGTCGTCGAGACCCACCGGGTGCATCATCGCGGCGGTCATGGCCACGACGTCGGGGCGACGCTCGCCGATCCGCACGATCTCGTCGGCGAAGACGTCGGTCCAGATCCGGCCGCGCACCTTCTCCTCGCCGGTCTCGATGTCGAAGGGCTGCGGCGAGTGGAACTGGTCGGCCTCGTGGCGCTCCGCGGCGTCGTAGCCGAAGCCCTTGCGGGTGATCGCGTGCACGATGACGGGGCCGTTGAACCGCTTGGCCTGCGCCAGCGCCTGCTCCATCGCGGCCAGGTCGTGTCCGTCGACGGGCCCGACGTACTTCAGGCCCAGGTCCTCGAACAGGCCCTGCGGGGCGAGCGCGTCCTTCAGGCCCTTCTTGACCGCGTGCAGCGCGTCGTACGTCGCCGGGCCGACGCCCTTGACGGCGTTGAGCCGGCGCTTGACCACATCGAGCACGTGCTCGTAGCGGGGGTTCGTGCGCAGCGCGGTGAGCGCTGTGGCGAGACCACCGATGGTGGGCGTGTAGGACCGGCCGTTGTCGTTGACCACGATCACCAGGCGCGAGTCCTTGGCGATCGCGATGTTGTTGAGCGCCTCCCAGGCCATGCCGCCGGTCAGTGCGCCGTCGCCGATCACGGCCACCGTGTGCCGGTCCTCGCCGCGGATCGCGTAGGCCTTGGCGATGCCGTCTGCATAGCTGAGCGCGGTCGAGGCGTGGGAGTTCTCGACAAGGTCGTGCTCGGACTCGGCCTGGCTGGGATAGCCGCTGAGCCCGCCCTCCGTGCGCAGCCCGGTGAACGCGTCGGCGCGCCCGGTGAGCATCTTGTGCACGTAGGACTGATGGCCGGTGTCGAAGACCACCCGGTCGCGCGGGGAGTCGAATACTCGGTGGATCGCCAGCGTCAGCTCGACGACACCGAGGTTGGGGCCGAGGTGCCCACCCACCCGCGAGCAGGCCTGGACGAGCCGGTCCCGGATCTCCGCGGCCAGCGCCGTCAGCTCGTCGTCGGAGAGACCCCGCAGGTCGCGCGGTCCGGCGATCGAATCCAGGACACCCATGGCCGCGAGTTTACGGGTCACGGTCCGCGATCAACGATCCAGCACGGCGATGGCCGGCTCGTGCAGACTGCCCATCCAGACCCGGCCGTCGTGCTCTCGCACGCCCGTGACCATGTGGTACGACGCCCCGTGCTCGCCCGGTGTCACGTCGAGGTCGTGCACCAGCTTGCCTGCGTCGTCGTAGGCCTGCACGCGCACGGTCTGCTTCGGCTTGGGCTGCAGCCGCTCCGGGATCCTGGTCACCACCTTGCGCAAGGCCATGGGTCCGGTCTGGAGCCGCTCGACGAGCGGGTCGACCGGGCTGCCGATCGTGACCCAGATCAGCCCGTCGCTGCCCCGGGCGATGTTGTCGGGGTAGCCCGGCAGCCCCGAGCAGAGCAGGTCGCGCATGCCGGCGCGGTTGCCGGTGAGCCAGCGGCGTACGACGGTGCGCGCCCCGGACTCGGCGACGCAGACGAAGTCCTCCGCGGCCGACAGCGCCACGCCGTTGGCGAAGGCCAGCCCGTCGAGCACCACCTCGACGGTGCCGTCGGTGTTCAGCCTCAGCAGCCGCCCCGTGCGGGTGTTCTGGAGGAAGTCGTCCTTCCAGCGCTCGATGCCGTAGCGCGTCGAGGAGTCGCTGAACCACACCGTGCCGTCCGAGGCCACCGCGGCGTTGTTGCAGAACCTCATCGGGGTGCCACCCACGCTGTCGGTGACCGTCTCGACCGCCCCGCTGGCCGGATCGACCCGCAGCAGGCCACGGCGGGCGTCGCAGACCACGAGCCGGCCGTCGAGGTCGAGCTCAATGCCGAGCGGGCGGCCGCCGGTGTGGGCGACGCGTTCGACCTTCTGCCCGTCGGGGCTGACCCGGAGGATCGCGCCGTCCTCGGTGCCGGTGAACACCGCCCCCTCGTCGGGTCCGCTCGTGGCGACCACGACGTCCTCCGCTCCGTGGCCGGGGACGGGGATGACGGTGAAGGTCGAGGTCATGGCGCCACCCTCTCGTACATGGCGGAGGCGAGGAAGTCACTCAGCGTGTGGCGCGCCGACGCCGTCAGGTCCAGGTCGAGCGCGACCGCCGGGTCGACGAAGACCATCTGCCGGCCCTCGTGGCACGCCACCTCGGTGAGGTCGGTCCCGGCGGCGTAGAGGCAGAACTCGTCGGTCTCCCCGCAGGGCTCGCTCCAGAAATGGAACTCCCCCACCAGCTCCAGCGTGCCCGGTGCCAGGCGCACGCCGGTCTCCTCCTCCAGCTCGCGGTACGCCGCCTGCTCGTAGTCCTCCCCCGGCTCCACCGCGCCGCCGGGATAGCCCCAGCGGTCGGGGTCGTATCGGGGACGGGAGTCGCGCTCCTGCAGCAGGACTCGACCGCGACGATCTACCAGGACGATGCTCGAGAAGCGGTGCACGGCGCCCACCGTAGTGCCGGATCACCCTGCCACCGGGATGACAAGGTGGACCCATGACTCGGCATCGCTCGCTTCCGTTGGCCGCAGCGCTCACAGCCGCACTGCTCACCACCGCGCTGCCCACGGCCTCCGCAGCCGACGAGCCCGCCGTCACCGGCTTCGCGCTGGGCAGCGCCAGCGACCGGCTCGTCGGCCGCGAGGCGCACGCGCTCACCACCCTGACGGTGGCCGGGGTCAGCATCACCGCCGACGGACGGCGCGTGCTGCGCCCGGACGCCGGCACCCGCCGTCTCGCGGGCACCGCCGAGCGCCGCGGGCTGCGCGGCGAGCTGATCATCAGCAACTACAGCAACCGGCTCGGCGACTTCGACCGCCGCGCGGTGAGCCGGCTGCTCGGCAGCCGCGCCAACATCGAGCGGGTGGCGCGGCGCCTCGCCGGCTTCGTGGCCGCGCAGGGCTGGGACGGCGTCAACGTCGACCTGGAGCTGGTGCCGCGCCACCGCGGCGGCGGGCTGGTCCGGCTGGTGCAGCGACTCCAGGCGCTGATGCCCGAGGAGAAGAGCGTCTCGATCGACGTGAGCGCCTCGACCAGCCTGGCGGCGTACCGGGCGCACGGTTACCGGCTCTCCGCCCTCGCCGACGCGGCCGACGTGATCGTGCTGATGGCCTACGACTTCCACGGCCCCACCTGGTCCGGCCCCGGACCGGTCGGCCCGCTGCGCTGGCAGCGCCAGGCGGTCCGCGCCGCGCGTCAGGCCGTGCCCGCGGCTCAGCTCGACCTCGGCGTCGCCGGCTACGGCTACACCTGGCCGCGCCGCGGCACCGGCCGCACGGTCACCGTCGCCGGCGCCCGCACCCTGGTTCGCCGCGACGGCACCCGCGCCGTGTGGCACCCGGCGTACGGCGAGTGGTCGGCGCGGCTGTCCAACGGCACCGTCCTGTGGTGGTCCGACCGCCGCTCCTGGCGCGTGCGCGCCCGGCTGGCCGACGACCTCGGCCTGCACGGCCTCGCCCTGTGGCGCCTCGGCTCGGCCGACCCGCTGCCGTAGGGCTACAGCCGCGCGACGTAGCGCCGCCCGCGCAGGGCCTCCTCGACCAGCCCGATCTCCCGGCGCAGCCGGAGCAGCCGGGCCTCCTCGAGCTGGAAGGTCTGGACCGCGGCCTCGACGACCGCATCGGTGGCCACCTCGCGCAGATCGGCCCGTGCCTCGCTCATCCCGCGCCGGCAGGCGGCCTGGCTGGCCTCGACGTGCAGCACCGCGAAGCGCGCCAGCACCACGACGTGTCGGCGCAGCCCGGCGTAGCGGCGGTAGTCGGGCGGGCACTGGTCGAGCAGCCAGTCGGCGGCCGTGCGCTCCCAGTCAGGGGCGTCCGGCGGGCGGACCCCGCGCGGCCATCCGGGTGGTGCGACGAGTGCCATGCCCTCAGGATAGTCGAACACATGTTCGACCCTGCTGGCGGTCCGACGCCAGATCGAGCGGACAAGTGCGGACAAGGGCGTCGCGCCTGGTCCAGGATCTCCTCATGCCAACCAGCGCTCCCTCGGTCCGCGTCCAGGCGGTCCGGCACGTGCTCTTCGACGCCGACGGCGTCATCCAGGTGCTGCCCGGCGGCTGGTACGCCGCCATGGAGCCGTTCCTCGGCGACCGGGCCCGGGAGTTCCTGCACGCGGCGTGGCGCGACGAGCGGCCCACGCTGTCCGGCCACGGCGACTTCCTGCCCCTGCTGGCGGCCGCCCTGGCCGACCACGGAGTCTCCGAGCCGGTCGAGGTCGTCCACCGCGCCGTCTGGCAGCGCATCGACCGGATCGAGGAGACCTTCGCGATCATCCGGGCGCTGCGTCGCCACGGCTACGGCGTCCACCTCGGGACCAACCAGGAGCGACGCCGCGCAGAGCACATGCGCACCGTGCTGGGCTACGACGACCTCTTCGACGTCAGCTGCTACTCCTACGACCTGGGGCTCACCAAGCCCGACCCGGCCTTCTTCATCGAGGCCGCCCGCCGGATCGGAGCACACCCCTCCGCCATCCTCGTCGTCGACGACGGCCTCGCCAACGTCGAGGGCGCCCGAGCCGCCGGTCTCGAGGCGGTGCACTGGGAGCACACGCAGGGACCCGGGGTCCTCGTGGACCTGCTCGCCGAGCACGGCGTCGAGGCGCGCCCGACAGCCCCCTGACGACGGCGAGCGGACCGGGGCGGCACGGTCTCAGCCGAGGAAGCTGAACCGCACCTCGCGGTCGGGGTTGTCGACGTTGAGGTCGACCAGGCACACGCTCTGCCAGGTGCCCAGGGCCAGGCGGCCGCCGAGGACCGGCACCGTCGCCGACGGCGGCACGATCGCAGGCATCACGTGCGAGCGGCCGTGCCCCCGCGTCCCGTGGCGGTGTCGCCAGCGGTCATCGGCCGGCAGCAGGTCGCCGAGGGCCGCGAGCAGGTCGTCGTCGCTGCCGGCGCCGGTCTCGATGATGGCGATCCCCGCGGTCGCGTGCGGCACGAAGACGAACAGCTGCCCGTCGCCACGTCCGCTCACGAACTCCGCGCAGTCGTCGGTGAGGTCCAGGACGACCTCCTCGCTCCCCGTGCGGTAGCTCCTGGTCTCGCTGTCCATCACACCGGCGATCCGCTCGGGTCCATGACCCCGCCGGCGCACGAGGCGAACGGCTCGGGAGCGGTCTCCCCCGCCCCGAACTCGTCGATGAACAGCTCCAGCCGGGGGTCGTCGGCGCCGGTCAGCTCGAGCTGGCGCTCCCACACCGTCACCACCACCGGCGCCTGGAGACCCTCGTACGGCGAGAGGATGCCGTTGTCCGGCAGGACGTCGGCCAGCGCCGCGACCGACTCCTCGTCGAGGCCGGGCTCGTAGGTGATCCACACCGTGCCGTGCTCGAGGTCGTGCACGACGTACTCCTCGCTCACCGGCTCGTCGTAGACCCCGCAGTCCAGCCACACCGGGGCATGCGGGCCGCCGACCGGCGGCGACTGCTCGTAGTCGACCGGGTCCTCGGTGTGCGAGGTCTCCAGGTCCGGATACTCCTTCACCGCGTCCAGTGTGGTGTCGCCGCCGCCGTCCGTACCCCGCGGGGGCGTGCTGTCGTCGTCCTCCGAGAGCAGGACCGGCACGAGCACCGCGAGGCCGATGACCAGCACCGCCCCGATGCCTGCCAGCACGAGCGGCAGCGTCCGGGACCGGCCCCCCGACGGCGGCGGGGGCGCGGCCGCGTAGGGCGACCACGGCGGCGGAGGGGGCGTCCCGACCGGGGCGCCCGCGGTCGGGACGTACGGCGGCGGCCCGGCCGGCGGCGGCGCATACGGCGGTGGCGCGGACGGCGGCTCGTGCGGAGGCGGGCCCGGAGGCGTCGCGGACGACATCAGCCCTCGAGCGCCTTCTCGATGCGCTCCACCTTCGCGGTGAGCTGCCCGGTCCAGCCGGGCCGGATGTCGGCCTTGAGCACCAGCCCCACGCGCGGCGAGACCTCGGCGACGACGTCGACGGCGCGCTTGACCACCGCCATCACCTCGTCCCACTCGCCCTCGATGTTGGTGAACATCGCGTTGGTCTCGTGCGGAAGGCCGGACTCGCGGA
Organism: Nocardioides sp. cx-169; assembly: GCF_021083605.1. Lineage (NCBI taxonomy): Bacteria > Bacillati > Actinomycetota > Actinomycetes > Propionibacteriales > Nocardioidaceae > Nocardioides > Nocardioides sp. cx-169. The sequence goes on along the minus strand of NZ_JAJNRO010000008.1, from coordinate 70,777 downwards.
CGACGCGGACGGCGGCCGCCACCGCCTCGGAGACGCCGCCGGTCTCGTCACCGGCGGAGGGACTGATGCTGAACGCCACGATCATGTGCTCACCGTACCGGCGGACCCCCGCCCCGCCCGCGCATGCGGGTCACCAGGGGACCTCCCCCCGCGTTGTTGACCAGCGCCTCCAGGTGCCCGAGCCGCTCCCCGAGCTCGGCGATGGCCTCCGCGACGCTGTCGTCCGAGCTCACGTCGAGGCGGACACCCACCACGTCGGCCGCGCCGCGCACAGCCCGTACGACGTGATCGGCGGGTTCGAGACCCGCGACCTCGTCACCAAGGGGGGTCGCGATCGTGCCCCAGGCCTCGACGGCCTGCTCGCCGCGGCCGGCGAGGTCGCCGACCGGCTGACCGGCCCCCCGACCGCGGCCCGGACGGCCTAGCTCAGCTCCCGGCGCCGACCTCGGTCTCGTCGAGCGGGACGACCGCGCGCAGCCGCGCGAGCGCATCTCGGGCCTGCGACTTCACGGTGCCGACCGTGACCCCCAGCGCCTCGGCGGTCTGGGCCTCGGTCAGGTCCTCGTAGTACCGCAGCACCACGACCGCACGCTGCCGCGGTGCCAGCTCCAGCAGCGCGCGCCGCAGGTCCTCGCGCTGCTCGGCGTCGCCGTCCGCGCGACCGGTCTCGGGCGGCGAATCGGTCGCCACCTCGCGCCACCGGCGCCGGCGCCACCGCGACACGCTCTCGCGCGCGAGGACCCGCCGCACGTACGGGTCCGGCCGGTCGCGGATCCGGCGCCAGTGCGGCACCGCCTTGACCAGCGCGACCTGCACCAGGTCCTCAGCGTCCTCGTGGCTCCCGGTCATCAGGTAGGCCGTGCGCAGCAGGGCCGGGCGCCGCGCGAGGACGAACTCCTCGAAGCCGGCCCGGTCCTCAGACTCGCTCACGGCGCCACCAGATCACGAGTCGGCCCCCGCCCAGCAGCACGACGAGGACGATCAGGCCAAGACGCAGCCGCGGGTCCATCGGGTGCGGCGGCTCCGGCGCGTCGAACCTCGGTGCCGCGAGCGCGTCCTCGGCCAGAACGGTCCCGGGAGATTCCGTTGCGTCGGGCAGGGTGAGCATCGGCTCGCGCGCCCCCGTGTTGACGTCGACGGAGAACAGCGCATGGGCGCCGAGGTCGCGCACGAGCACGTGCCAGTCGTCGCGCCAGCCCCAGAGCTCGTCGGCCGTCCGGTCGCCCACGCGAGCGGTGGCCACCCGCACGTTCTCACCCTCCGGCACCACCCCGGCACGCAGCAGGTAGGGCCGACCGTCGCTGAGGGTGGGGTCGCCGTCGGGGTCCTCCAGCACGGCGACGCGGGTGCCCGACGGGTTCAGCGCCGGCGGGGCGTCCGAGGCAAGGTCGAGCCGCAGGTCCCTCAGGACGCTGGCGCCCTCGCGGTCGAACACCCACAGGCGCCTGCCTTGCCAGGTCACCAGCCCGGAGGACGCGCTGACGTCCGGCATGCGGTTCGCGAGCCGCCCGGAGGCCCTGCGGATCCCGTCGTCCAGGTCCCAGCTGTAGACGTGATACTCCGACCCCCATGAGGAGGACGGCTCCTCGTCCGCCGCCTGCTCCAGCTGCCCGTACTGCATCCACAGCCTGGCCCCCGCCCAAGCGAAGCCGCCGAAGCTGATCCCGTGCTCGGTGGGTATCCGCTGGCTCGTGACCTCACCCGTGACCGTGTCGTAGACGGCGACGCCGACGAACGTGGGCTCTCCCTCGGGTCGGCCGGTCAACGGGTAGGCCACCAGGCGACCATCGTCGGAGAGTGCGATCGAGGCGCCCTGGTCCCGCCCCAGAGCACCCCCCAGGCCGGGCAGGTCCAGGAACGCGTAGTCGCCCTCGGCCGAGACCCCTGCCACCCCGGCCCCGGAGCCGGACCAGGTCTTGCGCTCCGCACCCACGAGCGCCACCAGCGGTCCGATCTCCCCCACGTCGTCGGTGCCTGGCAGCCACGGGCTCGGGGTGTACAGCCGGTCCGGGAGCCGCAGCGCGGCCTCCGCGTCGGCCGGCCCGACGTCGTACGACAACGCGGGCAGCAGGGCACCGAGAAGCGACCCGACGGCGGTGAGCAGCACGAGGCTCAGCGCGGCCGCCTGGAGGCGACGCCGCCGTCCGTAGCGGCGACCCCGCTCCCACGCGTCGCGAGGCTGCGGGCGGTCGGGCCCGTCCTCGGCCAGGTCGGCCAGTCGGTCGTGCAGCGAGCTCATGCGGCCCTCCGGATCCGTGGCGCTCGGTCACAAGACCACACGCCGCCGGGCATCCCAAAGGAGGGGCGCGCAGGCCGACCGATTCAGGCCGACCGATTCACGCCGACGAACCGCACGCCGGTCTCATGACCCGCGGCCCAGCCGAGGCCGGCACCCCCGGCGCCGGCTCCGAGCCCGCGAACGGGCGCCGACCGTCGTGCTGGTCGGCGCCCGTTGCGGTCATGGCCGCCGCACGCTCAGGCGGTCTGAGCTCGCAAGTTGCGCAGGACGTACTGCATGATCCCGCCGTTGCGGTAGTAGTTGGCCTCGCCGGGGGTGTCGATGCGGACCACCGCGTCGAACTCCACGTCGCCTGCCTTCACCTTGACCGTCTTGGGCGTGCGGCCCTCGTTGAGCTCGGTGATCCCGGAGATGGAGAACTCCTCCTCGCCGGTGAGGCCGAGCGACTCGGCGCTCTGACCCTCGGGGTACTGCAGCGGGATGACGCCCATGCCGATCAGGTTGGAGCGGTGGATCCGCTCGTAGGACTCGGCGATGACGGCCTTGACGCCCAGCAGCGAGGTGCCCTTGGCCGCCCAGTCGCGCGAGGAGCCGGAGCCGTACTCCTTGCCCGACAGCACGACGAGCGGGACGCCGGCCTCGAGGTAGTTCTCCGAGGCCTCGAAGACCGAGGTGACCTCACCGCCGTTGGTGAAGTCGCGCGTGACGCCGCCCTCGGTGCCCGGCGCGAGCTGGTTGCGCAGGCGGATGTTGGCGAAGGTGCCGCGGATCATGACCTCGTGGTTGCCACGGCGCGAGCCGTAGGAGTTGAAGTCACGCTGCTCGACGCCGTGCTCGGCGAGGTAGCGGCCCGCGGGCGAGTCCTTCTTGATCGCGCCGGCCGGGCTGATGTGGTCGGTCGTGACCGAGTCACCCAGCTTGAGCAGCACCCGCGCACCCTCGATGTCCTCGACGGGGGCCGGCTTCTCCGGCATCCCGTCGAAGTACGGAGGCCGCCGGACGTAGGTCGACTCGGGGTCCCACTCGAAGGTCTTGCCCTCGGGGGTGGGCAGCGACTGCCAGGTCTCGTCGCCGGCGAAGACGTCGGAGTAGCCGTCGTCGAACATCTCGGAGGTGATCGCCTGGGCGATGACGTCCTCGACCTCCTTCGAGGTCGGCCAGATGTCCTTCATGAAGACGTCGTTGCCGTCCTGGTCCTGCCCCAGCGGGTCGTTGAACAGGTCCACGTCCATGGAGCCGGCGAGCGCGTAGGCGACGACCAGCGGCGGGGACGCCAGGTAGTTCATCTTGATGTCCGGGTTGATCCGGCCCTCGAAGTTGCGGTTGCCCGACAGCACCGAGACGACCGCGAGGTCGTTGTCGTTGACCGCCTGGCTGACCTCGGGGATGAGCGGGCCGGAGTTGCCGATGCAGGTCGTGCAGCCGTAGCCCACGAGGTTGAAGCCGAGCTTGTCGAGGTACGGCGTCAGGCCGGACTTCTCGTAGTAGTCGGAGACCACCTTGGAGCCGGGCGCCAGCGTGGTCTTGACCCAGGGCTTGCGCTCCAGGCCCTTCTCGACCGCCTTCTTGGCCAGCAGCGCCGCGCCGATCATCACCGACGGGTTGGAGGTGTTGGTGCACGACGTGATCGCCGCGATCGTCACCGCCCCGTGGTCGAGCTCGAACTCGGTGCCGTCCTCGAGGGTGACCCTCGCCTTGTTCGACGGGCGTCCCTCGCCGCTGGCGGCGTGGTCGTGCCAGTCGTCCGGCGCGCCACTGCCGTTGCCGTGGCTGGTGCCGCCGCTGCCGTTGGAGGCGGGGGCGTCGCTGGAGGGGAAGGACTCGGCAGAGGCCTCGTCGACGACCGAGGTGACACCCTTCGGCTGCTCCTGCTGGGGTACGCCGGGCTTGCGGTCCTCGCCGCCGGTGTCCCCCTCGGTGACGTAGTCGGCCAGGGCCGTGCGGAACGCCTGCTTGGCCTCCGAGAGCGACACCCGGTCCTGGGGGCGCTTGGGCCCGGCCAGCGACGGGACCACGGTGGCGAGGTCGAGCTCGAGCTTCTCGGAGAAGCGCGGCTCGGCGTCCGGGTCGTGCCAGAGGCCCTGCTCCTTGGCGTAGGCCTCGACCAGGGCGAGCTGCTCGTCGGAGCGGCCGGTGAGCTTGAGGTACTTGGTCGTCTCCTCGTCGATCGGGAAGACCGCGATCGTGGAGCCGAACTCCGGGCTCATGTTGCCGATGGTGGCGCGGTTGGCCAGCGGGAGCGCCGAGACGCCGGGGCCGTAGAACTCGACGAACTTGCCGACGACGCCGTGCTTGCGCAGCATCTCGGTGATCGTCAGCACCAGGTCGGTCGCGGTCGCGCCCTCGGGCAGGTCGCCGTTGAGCTTGAAGCCCACGACGCGCGGGATCAGCATGGAGACCGGCTGGCCGAGCATGGCCGCCTCGGCCTCGATGCCGCCGACGCCCCAGCCGACCACGCCGATGCCGTTGACCATCGTGGTGTGGGAGTCGGTGCCGACGCAGGTGTCGGGGTAGGCCTGCAGTTCACCGTCGACCTCGCGGGTGAACACCGTGCGCGCGAGGTGCTCGATGTTGACCTGGTGCACGATGCCGGTGCCCGGGGGCACGACCTTGAAGTCGTCGAAGGCACCCTGGCCCCACCGCAGGAACTGGTAGCGCTCGCGGTTGCGCTCGTACTCGATCTCGACGTTGCGCTCGAACGCCTCGGGCGTGCCGAAGACGTCGGCGATGACGGAGTGGTCGATGACCATCTCGGCGGGCGCGAGCGGGTTGATCTTGGTCGGGTCGCCGCCCAGGTCGGCCATGGCCTCGCGCATGGTGGCGAGGTCGACCACGCAGGGCACGCCGGTGAAGTCCTGCATGATCACGCGCGCCGGCGTGAACTGGATCTCCTTGCTCGGGTCCGCGTCCGCGTCCCACCCGGCGATCGCCTTGATGTCGTCGGCGGTGATGTCCGCGCCGTCCTCCGTGCGCAGAAGGTTCTCGAGCAGGACCTTGAGGGAGAACGGAAGGCTCTTGACGTCCAGCCCCTCCCCGGTCACCGCGTCGAGGCGGAAGATCTCGTAGGCCTTCCCGTCCACGTCCAGCGTGCTCTTGGCTCCGAAGCTGTCCTGGCTGGCCATCAAGCCGTCTCCTCGTCGAGTCGCGTGTGTGCTCCACCCATCTTGCCGCCGTCGTGGCGGGCCGGGGTAGTAAGGCGAGCCTTACCGTGAGCCTCGTATGTCTTGACATCAAGATACATGACGTCGAGCCAGTTCCGAAGAGCCGGGGGGTCACGCCACCCGGAGCAAAGCGACACACATTGCTATTCCCTAGACAATGCTGTGCGCCGCACACTATTGTCTCGCTTATGAACGACGACGTCCTCACCGGACACCTCCAGGAGCTGCGGCGCGGCACCGTGGTGATGGCCGCGCTGGCGACGCTGTCCCGGCCGACCTACGGCTACGCCCTCCTCGAGACGCTGGCCGAGGCCGGCTTCGCGGTCGACGCCAACACGCTCTACCCGCTGCTGCGGCGGCTGGAGAAGCAGGGCCTGCTGACCTCGGAGTGGAACACCGAGGAGTCGCGACCCCGCAAGTTCTACCGGGTCAGCCCCGACGGCGAGACCCTCCTCCGTGCGCTGCTGGACGAGTGGCGCACCCTGCACGCCTCCATCGAAGGACTCAGGTGATCACCATGGCGACCCATCAGACTCCCACCACCGGCCGGAGCGCGGCGTCGCTGACCGACCGCTACGTCCACGCCGCAACGCGCGGGCTCCCCGACAGCCAACGCGACGACGTGGCCGACGAGCTGCGCGCCAGCATCGGAGACCGGGCCGAGGCCTTACGGCACACCGAGGGCCTCGACGCCGAGCGCGCCGAGTACGTCGCCCTGGAGGAGCTCGGCGACCCCGCGCGCCTGGCGGCCGGCTACTCCGGCCGGGCACTGCAGCTGATCGGGCCCGAGCTCTACCCGGCCTACGTCCGGGTGCTGAGGAGCGTGCTCCTGGCCGCGGTCCCCACGGTCGCCGTGGTCATCGCGATCATCGCGGCCCTCGACGGGGGATCCGTCGGCAGCATCGTCGGCGAGACCGTGTGGATCGCCGCGACCGTCGCCCTTCACGTGTGCTTCTGGGTCACCCTCGCCTTCGCCCTGACCGAGCGAGGCGTCTCCACCGGGGACCGCGGGTCCCTGGGCGTCGAGTGGACGCCGGACCGGCTGCCCGAGCTGCCGCGAGAGCGGTCCGGCTCGCTGGTGGAGCTGGTGTCGACGCTGGTCTGGCTCGGTCTCGTGGGCGGCGCCGTGGTCTGGCAGCAGTTCCGCTCCCCCGTCGGCGACCACGAGCCCGTGCTCGACCCCGACCTGTGGAGCTTCTGGCTGCCGCTGATCCTCGCCCTGATCGTGGTCGAGGCGGCGTTCGAGGTGGTCAAGTACCGCGCTGCGGCCTGGTCGCCCACGCTGGCCACGGTGAACGTCGGGCTCGGTGCCCTTTTCGCCGCCCCCTTCGTCTACCTGGCGGCCGAGGGCCGGCTGCTCAACCCGGCCGCCGTGGCCGAGATCCAGGCGCAATGGCCCGGCTTCGACCCCGACACCATGCACAGCGCCGTGATCGTCGTGGCCGTGGCCATCTGGCTCTGGGACGGGATCGAGGGCTGGGTTAGGACCCGCGCGGCGGTGTCCGCAGCGCGGATCATCTCACTCCCCTGAGCGCGTGCTCAGACCAACCGGGACGGACGAGAGATCACCGCCACCGCCGCCAGAAGCACGGCCATCAGCGCGACGGCAACCCGTACGGACGCAGCGTCGGCGACCCCGCCCAGGACTGCGGCGGCGGCGGGCCTTCCCCCCAGGAAGCCCACCATCCACAGTGCCATGATGCGGCCCCGGAGGACGGGGGGCGACTGGAGCTGCACCAGCGTCCCCAGGCTGGCCATGGACCAGGTGAAGCCCACGCCACACAGGGCGAAGCCCAGCAGCCCCACCGGCGCCCACACGGCCAACGAGACCGCCACCATCCCGAGAGACATCAGGACCAAGCCGGAGGTGGCGACAGCGGCCTGCGATCCCACCCGTTGCGCGGGGCCGACGCCCAGCAGCCCCACGCCGGCGCCCACCCCGAACGCCGACGCCAACGCGCCCACCAGAGTCGCCCCGCCGCCGAGGTCGTGAGCGATGGAGGGGGCGAGGGTCATCGTGGGCTCGGAGCCAACCCCGACTGCTGTGACCCCCAGTAGGATCAGGCGCAGCGACCGGTGTCGGCGCACGTATCGCAGGGCCGCGCGCACGGAGTAGTCGGTGTCGGAGCCCCGCGCCTCCCCCTCGGGGATCCGGACGAAGATGAAGACGACGGCGAGAGGAAGGTGCGCGAGCGAGGCCACCCCGAACGCCGCCGCGGCCCCGAAGTGCGAGGCGACCATCGCACCTACGACCGGACCCAGGACGCGGGCGAACGTCGTCGGCACCGTGTTCAACGTCATCGCCGCGGGCAACTCGGCGGTCGTGACGAGGCGAGGAATGATGGACTGCTGGGCCGGGCCGCCGAGCACGAACCCGACGCCGACGATCAGCGAGGCGCCGAGCACCGGCCAGGCGCCCGCCCAACCGTCGACCTCCCCGACCACGAGGATCCAGGCGGCCAGCAGGCCGGACCCCGCCATGCAGACGACTCGGCCCGCGATGATCTGTCCCCACGCGTGCCCGCGGTCTGCCCAGGCTCCGCTCAACGGCGAGAGGAGGAGTTGTGGCACGAACTGGGCGATGCTCACCATCCCCACCGCAAAGGCCGACCCGGTGGCGGAGAACACCACGATGGCGGCCACCACCCCGTGGATCCACACCCCCGCGGCCGTGATCAGCTTCCCCCAGAAGATGCCACCGAAGGCCGGGTCGATCAGCAGCCGGGTCGCCCCCCGTGGCCTGGTGGCCACCTCGCCCACCTCAGACATCGGGTGTCTCCATTCCTTGAGCGTCCCTCGAGAGCCGGGAAGGCCAACGATCTGGGATGCCTGAGCAGCGGCGTCGTCCGCCACTGTCGCCGACTCGGACACGGCAAGCGCCCGGCCGCGTGGCCGGGCGCCTGCCACACGCTCAGTCCGTCCAGAGATAGCGATCTGCGACGCGGTGCATGTTGTAGATGGTCATCTCCTGGTGCTCGCTGAGCCGGTGACCGTCGTAGCTCGGAGAGTGCATCCCCACCGTCACCTCCTTGGCGTTCATCAGATCCTGGCTGAACACCACCCCCAGGTCGGCCTCGCGGTAGTCCTCGTAGAACTCCGGGTTGACCTCGTGCTTCTTGTCGTAGTCGGCGATCGGAATCTGGTCTAGCGCGAAGACCTCGAAGGTGCACTTGTTGGGGTCGTTCAGGTAGGGCCGTGCCCGGTAGACCAACGCGGAGCCCTGGTTGGGCAGCACGATCGTGTTCGGGAAGACGTTCCAGGCCGTGCCCGCCTCGCCCCACTGCTCGGGCGTGATGTCGTTCCACTCGTAGCCCTCGGAGATGCACAGCTGCTTGTACAGCTCGAGGAAGTACCTGCCGGCGGGGACGCCGTCGGGCACGTCAGCGGTCTTCAGCTGCTCCGCGGCGCGCCAGCTGCGGTCGTTCTCGAGCCCGCGCATGTCGTCGAAGATGTACTGGACCGACAGGCCGACGCTCAGCCGCTCGTCCTGGAGACCCTCCGTGAGGCGGTCCGTCGGGTCCTTGACCCCGTCGGGGTTCTTCTCCCCGATACTGGAGTAGTGCGCGTGCCGCTCGTAGGTCGTCGTCGGCGCCCAGCGGCGGTTCTCCATCTCCTTCAATGACAGGATGTTGGTGTTTCCCTTATCCAACCGGTGCAGCTGTGGGTGGGTCCCGGCGACGTGGTAGGCCTCGAGGAATCCGTCCAGTGCGGTCTTCCAGTTGCACTCGAGCACCACCTCCTTGGTCCAGCGGATGCGCATGTTCTCGAGCTGGAACGGCTCGAAGATCCGCACGATGGGGTCGAGGTAGTCCAGCAGCGGCATCGCGTGGGGGTCCATATTGATGAACACGAAGCCGCCCCAGACACCCACCTGGACGCTCACGAGCCCCAGGTCGTCGTCGGAGCGCTCGACGAACTCCTCGCGATCCAGGACGAGGCGGATCGACCCGTCGAGGTTCCAGCGCCAGCCGTGGAACGGGCAGATGATCGAGCCGACCCGGCCGCGCCCCCGAGTGAGCCGCGTGCCGCGGTGGCGGCAGGCGTTGAAGTAGGCCCGGATCGAGTTCTTGGCCTCACGTACGACAAGGATCGAGTGCGAGCCGATCTCGTACTCGACGAAGGAGCCCACCCCGTGAAGCTCCTCGACCCGACAGGCCATGAGCCACGAGCGCTTGAACAGCTTCTCCAGTTCCAGGTCGAGGAACTCCTGGCTGAGGTAGCGGGCCTTCGGCACGAAGGCCCGCGCCAACCGGTACTCCTCCGGTACCCTCTCGGGGTCGACATCTCCGTCGAAGCGCGGCGTCTGTCCCTTCAGCGGAGTCTGCCCGGTCCGGCTCTGCTCCTCCTGGGGGCTCTGGCCTGTGGGCGGTGCCTGCGTCGTGGTCATGCATTCACTTCCTCAACTCGTTGTGGTTTACGTCCCTGTCGGATCAGCGAGAGGCCCCTCGCGGCTGGTCGACGACCTCCACGCCATCGACCGCCGAGAGGATGTGATCCGCTGACGTCGGTCGGCGGCGTCCACGACGTCGGCGTTGAGGTCTGGGGCACACCCGCCGCCACGCCCGAGAACGCTTCGTCGCTCATGACTTGGCCCCCTGTGTCCTCGCACGCTCGGCTCGGGCTCAAGCGGCTCAGCTGGATCCGGTGAAATTGGGAGCCGCGCAGTTCGACCGGGTGTCGGGTTCTTGGGGAGATGTTGGCGCCGGCGAGGTACGACGTCCACAACTCATTCCGTCTGATGAGACCCGACCGCGCGGGAGCTCCTCGGCTCCGCGGGCAGCGGGTGCGCTACCGGGCGGCGCCATCCACTCAGTGGACCCGCGGCAGGGTTTCTGACATTAACTCAGATGATTTACCTATTAGTTATCCATTAACTGATACGGCAGCTTTTCGGCTGGTACCGGCGGCCTGACGTCGGCTGCTCAAGCCCTGATCCACCGACGCTGACCGGGTTCGTGAGCCTGAGGTAGAACGAGGCGCCTCTCTGAATGACCCGAATCTGGTGTCGGTAGCGGGCTCGGTCCCGATGCTGCGGCTCGCGGAGTCGGCCGGCCTACGACCTGTTTGAAGGGCTCAGTGTCGGCTCGCCGAACCCGATCGCGAAGGCAACCTCGGTGGCCGGTCGAATGCTCGCCGGTGCCGACTCCATCGATGACCTCGACTTGCTGCGCACGGCGGGATGGGCCGCTTGTTCGGCGGCGTCCGTGCGCCCTCGACGCTCGGGACGTTCTTGCGCGCGTTCGCCCACGGGCACTTGCAGCAGGTCGACGCGGTAGGTGGGGCGGCTGCTGGCCGGCCTCGCAGTTCGGGTGACGCGGTTGCTCGACGGCGGCGACGCCGACGGGATCGCGTTCCTCGATGTCGACGACACCGCCGGTGAGGTGCACGGCTACGCCAAGCAAGGCGCAGCGTTCGGTTACTCCGGAGTCTGCGGCCTGAAACCTGCAGTTGGCCACGATCAGCACACCGCTTGCCGCGCCGGTGATCGCCCGCGCCCGGCTCCGAAAGGGCAACACCGCCTCGGCCACTGGTTGCGGCCGGCTGCTGGCACAAGGCCCTCATCACCGCCCGCGCAGCGGAGGTCACCGCGCAGGTCCTGTGTGCCGTGCGGACTCGGCCTACTACGGGGGGCGTTCGTCGCCGCCCCGATCCGGAACATCGGCCGGGCTTGGCGCCGTCTCCGTGTCGGGCCCGAAGCCAGGGATGCGGGTGGGATGTCGTCACGAAGAGGCGCCGGACCTCCTCGGCCATCTGGAGCGCCATGCACAAGACCGCTGCGCCCGGGACGCGGGCAGGCAAGAGGACCTGACGAGCCCGGCGCAGCCTCCACGCGGTCCGGGCGTGTCCGTCGCGGATGGAATCGGAGCGCGCGCCAGAGGCCGCGGCCGGCGGCCCCGATCGGGGCCGCCGGCCGCGGCCTCAACGCTCAGTCGGCACCGAGTCCGACATAGCGCCAGTCCTGAAGCGACTGGTACTGGAAGGGGACCGCCGGGTCGATGTTGACCACCTCGGTGGAGGCCAGATGGGTGGCGTACAGCTGGGCGAACGGCAGCATCCAGTGCTCCTTGGCGGCGTCGGTCAGAATGCCCTGGTAAATGCCCTGGCGCTCTGCCTCGTCCAGCGCCGGGTCATCAGCCCGGTCGAGTTCCGCCTCGATACCGGGGAGGGCCGAGTCGGGGGCACCCCAGTTCACGCCACCACGCAGAAGCGCGGCGTAGATGCCCGTCGAAGCGTGGTTGGGACCGGCAGTCCCCATCAAGGCCATGTCGAACTGGCTCTGGAACCAGGCGGGGTACACCGACGTGTGGGTCATCGCCTTCAGCTCCACCTCGATCCCGACCGCCGCCAGCTGCTCCTGCACGAGCTGGGTCAGACGGGTGGCGAGGCCCCCTTCGACGTAGCCCATGGTGACCGACTTCTTCTCCTTGGGCACGTCCTTCAAGAGCTCCATCGCGCGCTCGGGGTCGGTCACGGTGAACTCGTCGATGGCGCTCGTGTGAGCCGGGTGGCCTTCACCGAACAGCTGGTTGACGGGCGCGGCGCCGCCCCTGAACTGCCCCAGCAGCGCATCCCGATCGAGCGCCAGCGAGATCGCCTCCCGCACGACCGGATCAACCAGGTCGCGCATCCACAGTGCCTGGATCGAGAGCGTGGGGATGAGCTCCCCCGTCTGCAGCTTGTCCTTGGCGGCGTCGGCCCGCTCGGCCGCATCGACTGCGGACTCGCTCGAGAACGGGGCGAAGTGGTACTGGCCCGTCGCCACCGCGTTGAGCGCCTGGGCCGGGTCGCTGACGACCTGCACCTCAATGCGAGCGGCCTGGCCGGCCTGGGAGTCCCAGTGACCTTCAACCCGCTCGAAGACCACGCTGTCCTCACCCGGGGTCCACGAGACGATCTTGTACGGACCCGAGCCGACGCCGTCGGGAGCCGAGGTCCGCAGCACCTCAGGATCGTCCAGGAAGGCGGGGTTCATGATCATGCCGGCCCAGCCGGCCAGCACGTAGGGAAGCGTCGCGCCGCTCTTCTTCCGGGTCTTGATCAAGACGGTCTGGGCGTTGACCACCTCGATCTCGGTGACCGCCTTGAGTGCCTGCTGGTAGGCGCTGAACTCAGCAGTGCGCGCACGGTCGAGATTCGCCTTGATCGCCTCGGCGTCGATTGGAGATCCATCGTGGAACTTCGCGTCGTCACGGAGCGTCAGCTCGAGACCGTCGGGCACGAACTCCCATTCCTTGACGAGATAGCCGCGCAGCTCACCGTTGACGGTGGCCCAGAAGAGGCGGTCGTACAGCAGGTTGAAGTACTGAGTGCTGACCGTGGTTCCGGCGGCGTGCACGTCGGAGCTGCTCATGAGGAGATTCCCGGCGATCCGAAGAGTCCCATCCCGATCCGTGGCGGTCTCCCACTCGGTGCCGGCCAGCTCCAGGCCGGCGCCGGCGTCCGCGTTGACCTCGACATCCGGGTCTGCTTCACCCCCGCCACCGCAGCCACTGAGGACGAGCCCCATGACCACGGTCGCGCACCAAATTCGATTCTTCATGCTGGTTCCCTTCACACGGCTCCGGAGTCGGAGCGCTGTCCAATTGGCGCGGCGCGCAAAGGTGACCGGGGCCTGCGGTCCGCTCTCGCTCGCTGCGCATCACCTGCGGCGTGCTCGCGCCGTCTCCCGAGATCGCATCGGCAATGGCTCTCGGCACGGGGTCGAGGAGAGCCCGGCCCGCACAGGAGAAGGCGGCCACCGACTCTCATCACGTTGCCTCTCGTCTCCATCGCGCGACTTGTGCGTGCCATTGCGTTGGGGACGGTATGAGCACGCCAGGAAGCTAGTCGCCGACGTGTTCCGTCAGGCGGGATCATTGACGGGACTAGTCGGGCTTTCTGCGTCACCCACGGCCTTTATCGCTATTGGAGGTCATCGATCTCAACGCTTGCCGTCACATCCGAGGGAATGGCTGAGGCGTTCACCTGCAGTTGTAGTCATATGAGCGTCGGAGACGTCACCGACGAGCAGAGAACGACCGCGCGCCCATCCACCTCTAGGCCACCTCCCCTCCGCCTCGGACTCCCAGGCCGGGGCCAGGTCCGGACGACCGTGGCCGAGGTCATCGCCGTGTGGGACCAGGTCCACGCCGAGCGGGTCCTCGGAGTGTGGCGCGACTGGGCAGCCGCCGCACCGGAGACCGTCACCACCTCCTTCCGTCTGATGAACTTCCCGCCGCTCCCTGACCTCCCCGACTTCCTCCGAGGGCGTCGCGTCGTGTTCCTGGACGGCGCCGCACAGACCGACGAGGCTCTCGGCTCCGAGCTGCTCGCACCGCTGCGTGACCTTCAGCCCGGGATCGACACGTTCGCCATCACCGGCACGGACGCCCTCGTCCGCCTCCACATGGGCCCGGAGGACCCACTTCCGGTGGTGTCCGACTCAGTCGTCCTGGCATCGCTCGGCGACGACGCGGCCAGCGACCTGCTCGCCATCGCCGGACCCGCCGCGCCACCTGCCCTGCTGATCGTCGAGCTCCGTCAGCTGGGTGGTGCTCTTGCTGACACCTACGAGGGCGGCGGTGCGCTGAACCACCTGCCTGGTGAGTTCCTACTGTGGGCCGGGGCGGTCGCCCCGACAGACGAGGCGGCAGCCGCCGGACGCAGAGACGCTCAAGTGGTCGTCGCCGCGATGTCGCGCCACGGTGTGCGACCGGCGTACCTGAACTTTGTCGAGAACCCCACCGACGTCCGACAAGCCTTCGACCCACTCACCTGGCGCCAGATCGTGGGGATCAAGTCCGCCATCGACCCCACCTCCGTCTTTGTCGCCAACCACCCCATCCCGACGCTCTACGAGAATGAAGCGCCGACGACATGATGCGGTCCTGGACCCGCGGCCTGTGCTCGTCAAGCGGCACCGGAGCGCTCGCCGACACCGGTACGCGAGCCGCCGCCCATCGCGATCTGAGCCGCCGTCGATCATGGGCATGTACGTGAGCCCGACGGCAACTACCGCGGTGTCACCGATCTTCTCGAGCGTCCGCCGGAGTCGATCAACTGGAGTCTCCTCGGTTCCGAGGATGCTGACCGTGGGTGGCATGACCTGGACGCTTGGGTGATCTGGCTGAACGTGACCTACGGGCTGCCGCCGTCGATCGTTCCGCCGTACTGGCATCGCCACGACGAGCTCGTGTGGGAACTCTCGGCGCTGCACACCCACTGGCTCAGCTGCTTTCACGAGTCCGCGAGCCCCTCGGCCCCGATCGCGTGGATGCGCGCCTTCGCCGACGCCGGGCATCGGCTGCGGGACTGGGTCTCGACCTGCGGCACCCGCCTCGATCGCGACCGCCCGACTCGTCAGACGGTCTGGCCCGGCGAGAACGGCGTGGAGCTCGGCGGTGAGATCTCCATCGCCGACCGGAAACAGGACTTTGAGGAGGTCGTTCGAGCGGTCGTGTTCAGACGCAGGGCTGCCGAGGCCATGGCCAACCAAGCCCTGCTCGGCTGAGCCAGATCAGCCCCGTGGGCGCCGCTGCGCACCTGGATTCCACAGGGCGTCGCAATCAGCGGCGACGCAGCTCTACGAAGTGACGACGGTGGCACTCCACCCAGAAAGGAGTCGATCGTGCTTCTCCCCCACGCGCTCACCCTGGCGCAAGCGCGCTCCTACCTCGCTGCGCTCGCCGATCAGGCATCCACCATCGACGCCTCATCGGCATACGAGCGCGTCCTCATCGAACTCGCCGAACGGTGGCAACTGAGATCGGCGAGGTCTACGACGCCGAGGCGGCCATGAGCCAATTGGGCCACACTTCCAAGGCGGTCACGGAGAGGCACTACGTCAACCGACGGCTCGGAGTACCCGACTACCGAGCAGCGACCGACCGCCTTGCTCCCAGCCCCGAGTCGAGCGATGGGTCTGCTCCCGGGCACTGAGAGGCCTTCGGCGGCCACGGGTGGGCTCTCCTGGGCCTATAGACGCGCTCTGAGCCGTCTACGGGCCGTTCTGAGCGCCCTCGGGCCGTCACACGACGGCCTTTCCGACAGTGCGAGCGAGGCGTCACAAGCCGAGCCCGAGAACTCAAAGTGAGCCCGAATGAGCCTTAATGCCTCTTCGGGACTCAAGCCCGAGAGCCCAGATCGCATCACCGCAGGTCAGAGCCGGTTTTCGTAAGCAACGCGACGCATTCGACGTGGTGCGTCATCGGGAACAGGTCGAAGGCACGCAGGCGGATGAGCTCGTAGCCGTGCTCGGCGAAGATCGCCACGTCGCGGGCCAGCGCGGCCGGGTCGCAGGCGACATAGGCGACGGCCCGGGGCGAGCGGGCCACCACGGCCTCGACGACGGCCCGCTTGGCGCCCTCGCGCGGCGGGTCCAGCACGACCACGTCGAAGTGCTCGGGATAGGCCTCGGACAGGACGTGGTCGACGCGGCCGGACGTCGCCTCGATGCCTGGGCAGTTGCTCATCGACAGCTCCGAGGCCCGCTCGTCGCCCTCGACGGCGACGACCCGGCCCGACTCCCCCACGGCGTCGAGGAGGAAGCGGGCGAAGAGACCGACGCCGGCGTACAGGTCCAGTGCGTGCTCCCCCGGCGCGGGGCGGAGCGCGTCGAGCACGGTCTCCACCAGCACTGCCGGGGCGCCCGGGTGGACCTGCCAGAACCCGTCGTCGGCCACCTCGAACGAGTGCGGTCCCACGACGTACGACGGGCGGGTCGGTGCCTCGATCAGGCACTCGTCGATCTCGACGACCTCGTGGGAGCGGTGCTTGCGCATGCCCCGGGCGCCGCCCGGCAGCGGGACGTAGCGCTGGCGGGTGCGCCAGTGCAGGCCGTCGTCGTCGCCGGGCACCGCCTCGACGGTCACCTCCACGTCAAGCTTGGCGAGACGGGCCAGCTGCTCGCGGACGACGTCGGCCTTGAGCGCGCGCTGGCGCTCGAGCGCGACATGCTGGAAGTCGCAGCCGCCGCAGAGACCGGGGCCGGCGAAGCGACAGGGTGGCACGACCCGGTCCGCCGAGGGCTCGAGCACCTCGACCGCGTCCCCACGCCAGAACCGATCCCCCTCCGTGCCCTCGGTGATCTCCAGGACGACCCGCTCGCCGGGCAGCGCGTGCCGCACGAACACCACGCGGGACTCGGGCTCGGGCAGGCGGACGATGCAGTGGCCACCGTGCGCGACCGGGCCGACCTCGGCCTCGAACCTCTCGCCGACCCGGGACCTGCCGCGAGGTGCCCGCTGGCGGGGATGACGCTTCATCGCGGGATCTGGCGGTCGTCGCGCTCCGCGACGCGGCCGCGCCGCAGGTCGCCGGGCCGCACCCGGGCGTCGTCGCGCTCCTCGCGCTCGCGGGCGATCTGGGAGGAGCGCAGCTGGTAGGGCACCGAGGTGACCATGACGCCGGGGGTGAAGAGCAGCCGGCCCTTGAGCCGCAGCGCGGTCTGGTTGTGCAGCAGCTGCTCCCACCAGCGCCCGACGACATACTCGGGGATGTAGACGGCCACGACGCCGCGCGGGTTGGCCTTCCGGATCTCGGAGGCGTACTGGACGATCGGACGCACCAGCTCGCGGTAGGGCGAGTGCAGCACCTTCAGCGGCACGTCCATCCGGCGCTCGTCCCACTCCTCGAGGAGCTTGTTGGTGGCGGCGTCGTCGGTGGCGACGTAGACGCCCTCGAGCACGTTGGGCCGAGACGCCTTGGCGAAGGCCAGCGCGCGCAGCGTCGGCTTGTGCAGCTTGGAGACCAGCACGATCGCGTGCACCCGCGTCGGGAGCACCTTGTCCTCCTCGTCGGCCGCGAGCTCGAGGTTGACCTCGTCGTAGTGGGACTTGATCGCGTTCATGATCACGTAGAAGAAGACCATCGCGAGGATCGTGATCCAGGCGCCCTCGAGGAACTTCGTGATCAGCACGACGACCAGGACCACCGCGGTGAAGACCAGACCGATCGCGTTGATGGCGCGAGAGCGCATCATCTTGCGGCGCTCCGCCGGGTCGCGCTCCGTGGCGAGGTGGCGGGTCCAGTGGCGGATCATCCCGAGCTGGCTGAGGTTGAACGACACGAAGACGCCGACGATGTAGAGCTGGATCAGCCGGGTGGTCTGGGCGTCGAAGGCCCAGATCAGCAAGATTGCCAGCGCGGCGAGGGACAGGATGCCGTTGCTGTAGGCGAGCCGGTCGCCGCGAGAGTCGAGCGCGCGGGGGGCGAAGCCGTCGCGGGCCAGGATCGAGCCCAGCACGGGGAAGCCGTTGAAGGCGGTGTTGGCGGCGAGCACCAGGATGATGCCGGTGACCGACACGACCAGGTAGAAGCCCGGCGAGAAGTCCTGGAAGACCGCGCGGGCGATCTGGGCGATGACCGCGTGCTGGTCGTAGCCGCTCGGCAGCGGCTCGCCGTCGCGGGTGAGCCGGTCCAGGTCGTGCGGGTCGACGTAGCGCAGGCCCATCTGCCGGGCCAGCACGATGACGCTGATCATCATGGTGATCGCGATCGCGCCGAGCAGGAGCAGGGTCGTGGCAGCGTTCTGGCTCTTGGGCCGCCGGAAGGCCGGCACGCCGTTGGAGATCGCCTCGACCCCGGTCAGCGCCGCGCAGCCCGACGAGAAGGCGCGCGCCAACAGGAAGAGGAGCCCCATCGTCGTCAGCGCGCCCTCGTACTCCGAGTCGGGCTTGATGACGAGGTCGGCCGACTCGACGTCGGGCAGGTTGCCGGTCGCCATCTGGAGGAAGCCGAAGGCGCACATGCCCAGGACCGCGACCATGAACGCGTAGGTCGGAACCGCGAAGAGCGTCCCGGACTCCCGGATGCCGCGCAGGTTGAGGGCCGTGAGCAGGGCCACCAGCACGACGCCCACCGTCGCCTCGTGGTGCTGCAGTGCGGGGATCGCGGCCGCGGCGTACTGCGATCCCGACGAGATCGACACCGCCACGGTGAGGACGTAGTCGACGATCAGGGCGCTCGCCACGGTCGCGCCCGCCCGACGCCCCAGGTTGACCGTGGCGACCTCGTAGTCGCCGCCGCCGCTGGGGTAGGCGTGCACCGTCTGGCGGTACGACGCGATGACGGCCGCCATGACCAGCGCGACGGCGATGGCGACCTTCCAGGACCACACGTACGCGCTGGCCCCGGCCAACGACAGCATGATGAACACCTCGTCCGGCGCGTAGGCCACCGAGGAGAGAGCGTCGCTGGCGAAGACGGGCAGCGCGACGCGTTTGGGGAGCAGTGTCTCCCCCAGCTGGGAGCTTCTCAGCTTGCGCCCCAGCAGGATTCGTTTGGAGACGTCGCCGACACCCACGACCGGCAAGGGTACGGCACCCCTGCCGGGGCAGTACGGTTGCCGCGTGCACGTAGTGATCATGGGCTGTGGCCGGGTCGGCTCGACCCTTGCGCGCAGCCTCGAGGACCGCAACCATACCGTCGCCGTCATCGACAGCGAGCCCGACGCCTTCCGGCGCCTCGGGCCCGGCTTCAACGGCGACAAGGTGACCGGCTACGGCTTCGACCAGGAGGTCCTCGAGAAGGCCGGCATCCGCCGTGCCGATGCGTTCGCCGCAGTCTCCAGCGGCGACAACTCCAACATCATCGCCGCGCGGGTCGCCCGCGAGACGTTCGGGATCCAGCAGGTCGTCGCCCGCATCTACGACCCCGGCCGCGCCGAGGTCTACCAGCGCCTCGGCATCACCACGGTCGCGACGGTGAAGTGGACCGCCGACCAGGTGCTGCGCCGGATCCTGCCGGCCGGCGCCGAGCCGGACTTCCGCGACCCGTCTGGCACCATCCGCCTCGACCAGGTGCCCATCGGCGAGCCCTGGATCGGTCACCGCACGGTGGCCTTCCAGGAGCAGTCGCGCAGCCGGATCGCCTGGATCGACCGGCTGGGCGAGGGCATGCTGCCCGCCCGTGACACCGTGATCCAGGAGGGCGACCTGCTCCACCTGGTCATGCGCGAGGAGAACGCGGCGCAGGCCTACCAGGTCATCGAGCGCGGACCCGAGGAGAGCTGATGCGAGTCGCCATTGCCGGAGCCGGCGCCGTCGGGCGCTCGATCGCCCGCGAGCTGATCCAGAACGGCCACGAGGTCCTGCTCATCGACAAGAACCCCGGCTCCATCCACCCCGAGCGGGTGCCGGACGCCGAGTGGCTGCTCGCCGACTCCTGCGAGCTCTCCTCCCTCGAGGAGGCACGCCTGGACAAGTGCGACGTCGTCATCGCCGCCACCGGCGACGACAAAGCCAACCTGGTCACCTCGCTGCTGGCCAAGACCGAGTTCGGGGTGCCCCGCACCGTCGGGCGGGTCAACCACCCCAACAACGAGTGGCTGTTCACCGAGGCGTGGGGCGTCGACGTCAACGTCTCCACCCCGCGCATCATGTCGGCCCTCGTCGAGGAGGCCGTCACCGTCGGCGACCTGGTGCGGCTGTTCACCTTCCGCAAGGGCAACGCCAACCTGGTCGAGATGGTGCTGCCCGCCGACTCGCCGTACGTCGGCAAGCCCTCCGGCCTGATCCCGCTTCCGGAGAACTGCGCCCTCGTCACCATCCTGCGCGACGGCCAGGTCTACGTCCCCGACGGCGAGCAGCCGGTCGAGGCCGGCGACGAGCTGCTCTTCGTCATCCCGGACACCGGCGAGGACGAGCTCGAGCACCTCCTCGCGCCCCGCGCCCACAGCTGAGCGACCCGAGCGGCCGCGCTCCGCGCCCCGTCCTCCGGTGGTCTCGGAGCGGCCTACGTTCGGTGGTCGAGGTGCGAGGAGCGCCAGCGACGAGCCTCGAGACCCAGCGACCCAACAAGCAGCCTGGGGTACGACGGTCAGGTCGCGGAGGTCTCGAGGCTCAGGCGCCAGGGCGCCTTCACACCTCGACCACCGAGGGGTCGGGAAGGTTCTCAGAGCCCTGTGGACAAAGGACATTCTCGGCCCTTCGAGTGTCGGTGCCGGGTGCTTGAGTAGTCCCATGACCAGCACTCCCGCCGACCTCCTCGAGGTCATGCGGACTGCCACCAAGACCGCGGCGGCGGCCGAGGTGGATCGCCTGCACGCGGCGCTGGACTGGTGCGAGATCCACACCACCAACGACCAGGACGACGCCGCGTTCGGCGACCACGGCATCCCCCTCGCGGGACCCGGCGCCCCCATGGTGAGCGAGTTCGCGGTGATGGAGCTCGGCGCCGCCTTGGGGATGTCCACCGACTCCGCCAAGCGCTACGTCGGCGCCGCCCTCGAGATCCGATACCGCCTCCCCAGGATCTGGGCCCGCGTCGAGGCCGGTCAGCTCGGGTTCTGGAAGGCACGCTGGATCGCCGAGCACACCATGTGCCTACCGATGGCGGGTGCGGCGTTCGTGGACCACCAGGTCGGCTACTGCGCGCACAAGGTCTCCTACGCCGAGGTCGAACGACAGATCACCACCGCGATGGCCAGGTTCGACCCCGAGCAGGCCGAGAAGCTACGCCGCCAGGCCGCCGACGGACGCAGGCTCGACGTGCACAAGGACGACATGTCCCTCGAGGGCACGATCGAGGTGTCCGGGACTTTGGACGCCCAAGACGCATTGGACTTCGATGCCGCGATCAGCCGCCTCGCCGCCGACCGGAAGGCGGCCGGGTCGACCGAGTCGTTGGACGTACGACGCGCCCAGGCCGCCGGTGACCTCGCCCGCGGGCAAGACACGCTGCCCTTCGAGCCGGACGCCCAGGACGCCCAGGAGCGTGAGGGTGGTTTCGAGACAGGACTTCGTCCTTCCTCAACCACCGAGGGCATCAAGATCACCCGAGTCATCGACCTGCACGTCCACCAGGCCGGCGTGTTCGGAGACCCGAACGCCACCGTCGGACGAGCCGGGCGCAAACCGGTGCTCCTCGAGACCATCCGCGAGTGGTGCGGCGCACCCGACACCGTCATCAACCTCAAGCCCGTCAGAGACCTCGCCGAGCACCTCCACGTCGCCGGCTACGAGCACCCCGACCGGCTCATCGAGCAGGACGACCTCATCGACCACCACTGCGTGTTCCCCTGGTGCACCAGAGCGGCCGAGAGGTGCGACCACGACCACGTCACCCCCTACCAACGCGGCGGACCGACCTGCTCGTGCAACTCCGCACCCCTGTGCCGAGGACACCACCGCCTGAAGACCCACGGCCGCTGGACCTACGACGTCCTCGACCGCGGCACCTACCTGTGGCACTCACCCCACGGCCACATCTACCGCCGCGACCACACCGGCACCGAACCCCTCCCACCACCAAGCAGCCAGAGACCCTGACCGCCCCCCACCCCGCCACCCGCGGGGGCCACCGGCACGTCCGGAGGGCTACGTGGTGCCGCGCGCTGTTGCCACACCGGCTGGTGGATGGTGGCGGGGTCTCGAGGCTCGTCGCTGGCGCTCCTCACACCTCGACCACCGAGGGGCGCAGGGTCAGGCGAGCTCGACGGGGTCGACGGGGTCGACGGGGGTGGCGTTGCGGGAGAGGACCCAGACCATGGAGCCGAGGGCGGCGAGCTGGAGGGGCCAGCCGAGGGCGATCTTGAGGACGCCGAGGACGGCGACGGCGGTGTCGGCGTCGAGGGCGCCGGAGTTGCCGGCGAACCAGACGGGGGCCTGGGCGACGACCCGGACGATGCAGGGGACGGCGAGCAGCCAGGTGAGCAGCGTGGACAGGCGCACGATCTGTCGGCTGGCGTGCCAGGCGGTGGGGTCGCCGGTGACGCTGCCGACCATGAAGCCGACGAGCGGCCAGCCGATCAGGCAGGAGGAGGCGAGCGCCACGGAGTAGCCGCTGTTGTAGATCAGGCCGGGCAGGAAGTACGCGAGCGCCTGCTCGTCCTCGCTGCCACCCCGGCTCGCGGCCAGGCGCACGAAGAGCCAGCCGATGCCGATCCCGAAGATCGCGTTGAGCGCGAACTGCGGGGACGTGCGCTGCGCCAGGCGGACCAGCAGGGTCAGCACAGCGGCACCGATGCTGACGCCGAGCGCGATCGGCAGCTCGCGGGTGGTGAGCCACAGGATCGTGAAGAGCACCGTGGGCACGGCGGCCTCGAGCATGCCGCGCCGGCCACCCAGCGCCTTCGACAACTGCGCGCGCACGACCTCCTCGACGGTGGCGACGCTCGGCGGGGGCGGGTGGTGGGAGGCGGGCTCGCTCACGGCATCAGCTCGTAACGCGGGTTGTAGATGATCCGGACGCCGTCGTGGGTGCCGATGCGGCCCTGCACCTCGATCGAGCGGCCCGGGGAGATGCCGGCGATCCGCCGGCGACCGAGCCACACGACGGTGAGCACCCCGGAGCCGTCGAACAGCTCGGCCTCGAGGGCGGGGACGCCGCCACGCGGGCGGAGGGTGACGGTGCGCAGCGTCCCCCGCAGGCGGACCAGCTCGCGGTCGGGGGCCTCGGCGATCATGGCGACGCCGGAGTCGGCGTAGGTGCGCCGCAGGTCGCGGGCGTGCTGGTCGGAGCTGTTGGCCCACCGGCTGATCGTGCGTCGCAGCTTGCTCATGGCCGGCTCATCATGGGGTTGGCGGGTCGACGCGGCGGGCGTTCTCCGGCATGACGAGCGGGAGCGCCTCCCCGACGGGCAGCGCGTGCGCGCCGCGGCGTACGGCGACCCGACGAAGGGCCTCGATCCAGGCCCCGGCCGCCTCGGGCTCCAGGGCCGGGCGCCCGAGCAGGGTGGCGCGCAGCAGCCAGCGCGGTCCGTTGACGCCGATGATCCGCGAGGGCTGGGTCCCGGTGGTGCCGTCGGGACGCTTCACCGTGATCTGGCAGACCAGCTCGGGACCGAACTCACCCTCGCGCTCGGTGGCCGTGCCGCCGCGGCGCGACATGTCGGCCGCGATCTGGGGCCGCACCTCGCCCCACAGGTCTCCACCCCGCGGCGCGGCGAACGCCCGCAGCTCGAGGGCCCCGTCGGGGCCGGCCAGCACCACGGCCTGAACGTTGCCGGACTTCTCGTCGACCTGCAGCCGAAGCTCGCGGTCGGCCTCGGGCGCGATCACCAGCGAGCCCAGGTCGACCCGCTCGACGCCGTCGTCGGGCAGGTCGTCCACGTCGTAGGGGCCGGTGGGTCCGCTCTCGGTGTCCGGCGAGCCGCTCTCGTCCACCGCCTCGGGGGCGGCGTCGACGTCGGACTTGCGGCGGAACTTCACGTACTACTCCTCGCGGTCAGGGTGGGCCGAAGCCCCCGGTAGAACCGTAGCCCCCGGCGCCACGGACGCTGTCGGGCAGTTGCCCCACCTCGGCGAAGTGCGCCCTCTCGAACCGCTGGACGACCAGCTGTGCGACCCGGTCGCCGCGGCGCAGCTCGATCGGTGTGGTGAGGTCGTGGTTGATGAGCAGCACCTTGATCTCGCCGCGGTACCCGGCGTCGATGGTGCCCGGGGTGTTGACGATGGAGAGACCGTGGCGCGCGGCCAGTCCCGAGCGCGGGTGCACGAGGGCGACGTAGCCCTCCGGCAGTGCGATCGCGACTCCGGTGGGCACCAGCGCCCGCTCCCCCGGCGCCAGCGTCACGTCGACCGTCGTCACCAGGTCGGCGCCCGCGTCGCCGGGATGGGCGTACGACGGCAGCGGCAGGTCGGGGTCCAGGCGGACCACCTCGATGGTCACCCCGCTCGTGGCTGGGGCGGGGTCGGGCGTGGGCACGGACGGACCCTAGTGCACCGGGCACGACGGCAGGGATGCGAGGCTTAGCCCGTGACGAGCACCGCCGAGACCGTGTACGCCGAGCGGCTGACGGTCCCCCTGCGCTGGTGGGTCCAGGGCACCATGCTCGTGGCGACGCTCTGGCTGGCCCTCGTCGTGGCCGTGCCGGGCCCGGTCGCCTGGGTCACCACGGCCCTCGCGTTGGGACTGTTGGCCGCGGCGCTGCTCACCTACGGCTCGGCCCGCGTCGAGCTGCGCGGCGGCGAGCTGCGCGCCGGACCGGCGCACATCGAGGTCGCCCATCTCGGGGCGGCCGTCGCGCTCGACGCCGACCAGACCCGACGCGCGGCCGGCGTGGACGCAGACGCGCGCGCGTTCCTCGTGCTGCGGCCCTACCTCAAGCGCGCCGTCAAGGTCACGGTCACCGACCCGGCCGACCCCACGCCGTACTGGCTGGTGAGCACGCGCCATCCCGAGCGCCTGGTCGAGGCACTGCGCGCCGCGACTAGTCTCTGAGCATGGCCTCCGACACCTCCAAGATCTGGACCGTCTTCTCGCTCGGCGCTGCGATCGGCGCCGCCGCGATCGCCAAGAAGGTGCTCAACACCTCGTGGAAGGCGGCGACCGGCAAGAACCCGCCCGCCAACCCGGCCGACCCCGACGTGGACGTCTGGGAGGCGGTGGCGTGGGCGGCCGTCAGCGGCACGTTCATCGCCCTGGCCCGGATGCTGGCGGCGCGCAAGGCGGCCGACTACTACTCCAAGTCCACGGGTCACCTGCCCCCGGGCCTGCACAAGGACGACCAAGACGCCTCCGCCCCGACGCCGGTGACCTGAGCACAGGTCCCGACCCCGGGGCGGATGGTGTGACGGACGTCCTCAGACGCAGTCGCGGCAGATCATCTTCTTGCTGTCCGCCAGCTGGCTGCGGTGGTGGACCAGGAAGCAGCTCATGCAGGTGAACTCGTCCTCCTGCTTGGGCTTCACCTCGACGGCGAGCTCCTCGTGGGAAAGATCGGCGCCGGGAAGCTCGAACGCCTCAGCGGCCTCCGCCTCGTCCTCGTCGACCTTGCCGGAGTTCTTGTCGTGGCGACGCGCCTTGAGCTCTTCGATGCTCTCCTCGGACTGGTCTTCCTCGTTCTTACGCGGTGCGTCGTAGTCAGTAGCCATGCGTCGCTCACTCCCTTCGGCTGTATGTGGCGGGCCAGATTGTGCACTATCGCCTCGGTCTGGCAAACACCGGCTCGGCGACCCGTTGGTGAACGTAGACCCAGGGCTCGGCTATTCCCCGTTGCCCGCGATGGTGACAGGTGCCATGAAACCGGCCTGCCGGGTGGCCTCCCGAAACTCCTCGAATCCGTGAGCCGGAGCACACAGCATCAAGGTCAGGCCCCCGGCGCCCTGGGCCAGCTCGGTGCGCGCGCCGGCCGCGCGCGCGATCAGCCCGGCGGCGGCGTGGTCCCACAGGTGGACCCCCTCCTCGATGTAGCCGTCGAGCTGGCCGTCGGCGACGGCGCACATGTCGAGGGCCGCCGACCCCAGCCGTCGTACGTCGCGGATGTGGGGCAGCAGACGGGTGACGGCCTGGGCCTGGACGACGCGCACCTCGCGGTCGTAGGAGAAGCCGGTGCCGATCAGCCGGTGCGACAGCGGCGCCTCCCCGCGTACGGCGATCGCTCGCCCGTCGCGCGTGGCGACGAGGCGTCCGTCGTCCTCGCGGGCGACGTACTCGAGGCCGGTGGCCGCGTTGAGGACCACCCCGGCGACCACCTCGCCGTCCAGCTCGGCCGCGATCGACACGGCGTACTGGGGCAGCCCGTAGAGGAAGTTCACGGTGCCGTCGATCGGGTCGATGATCCACCGCACGCCGGTGGTGCCGGTCTCGGCCTCGCCCTCCTCGCCCAGGAACGCGTCGTCCGGGCGCCGGGCACGGATGGTGTCGCGGATCAGGGCCTCGGCGGCCTGGTCGGCCTCGGTGACGATGTCGACGTCGCTGGACTTGGTGGCGGCCACGCTGACGCCCGCCGCCTGGCGCCCCCGGACCAGCTCGGCGGCGAGGCGGGCGGTCTCCAGCGCGAGGTCGGCCAGCGCGGCCGGGTCGGGACGGGTCGTCACGCGTCGGCCCGCTCGCCGCAGAGCGCCGGGCGATCCGCGCGGGGGTTCGGACAGCAGCCCACCGGGCAGCGGTCCCAGCTGGCGCCCAGGCGGCCGACGGCGTTGCGGGCCACGGCCTCACCCCGCTCGGCGGCGGCGCGCTCGAGGAGCAGGTCGCGGACCATGGCGACGAAGCGCGCATCGGTGCCCGCCGTCGCGGCCCGGCGGGCCGGCAGGCCCAGGTCACGCGCCGTCGCCAGCGCCTCGGTGTCGAGGTCGTAGACGACCTCCATGTGGTCGGAGACGAAGCCGCTGGGCACCAGCACCACAGCCGGCACGCCGTCCTCGTGCAGCGAGCGCAGGTGGTCGTTGACGTCCGGCTCCAGCCAGGGCGTCTCGGGTGCGCCGGAGCGCGAGCAGTAGACGAGCCGCCACGGGTGCGCGGTGCCGGTGGTCTCGGCCACCTGCCGCGCGACCTCCTCCGCGGCGCTGAGGTGCTGGTCGACGTACGCGCCCCCGTCGGGGCCGCTGGTGTCGCTCATGCTGTCGGGGATCGAGTGCGTGACGAACGCGAGGTGGGCGCCGGCGCGCACGTTCTCGGGCAGCTCCGCGAGCGCGGCGAGCGTGGCGTCGACCATGGGCTCCACGAAGCCCGGGTGGTTGAAGTAGTGACGCAACTTGTCGAGCGCGGGTGCGCCCTCGAGGCCGTCGACGGCGTCGTAGAGGTTCTCGCGGTACTGCCGGCAGCTGGACCACGACGAGTAGGTGCTGGTCACGAAGCAGGCGGCACGGGTCACCCCGTCGGCCGCCATCTGCGCCAGTGTGTCGCGCAGGTAGGGGTCCCAGTTGCGGTTGCCCCAGTAGACCGGCAGGTCGATGCCGGCGCCGCGGAGGTCGGCCTCGATGGCGGCCAGCAGCTCGCGGTTGAGGTCGTTGATCGGCGAGCGCCCACCGAACAGGAAGTAGTGCTCCCCCACGGCCTCCAGCCGCTGACGCGGGATCCCGCGTCCCCGGGTCACGTTCTCCAGGAACGGCACGACCTCGTCCGGCGCCTCGGGGCCGCCGAACGAGACGAGGAGCAGGGCGTCGTACGGGGAGGCATCTGGATTGGGCACTCCCCCATCGTATGGATCTATCGTTCACTGGCCATGCTCAGCACCTACCGCCGGATCCTCTCCAAGCCGGGCAGCGCCCTGTTCAGCGCCACCGGCCTGGTCGCTCGGCTGCCGATCTCGATGGTCGGGCTCGGCATCGTCCTGCTCGTCGAGGACGCCTCGGGCTCCTACGGCGTCGCCGGCGCGGTCTCGGCCGCGCACCTGCTCGCCAACGCGCTCTTCGCGGTCCTCCAGGGCAAGCTGGTGGACCGCCTGGGGCAGTCGCACGTGCTGCCCGTGGTCGTCAGCGTCTGGGGGGTGGCGCTGGCGCTGCTGATGTGGTCGGTGGAGTCGGACTGGCCGGCGGGGCTGACCTATGCCTTCGCGGTCCTCGCCGGGGCCGCGCTGCCGTCGGTCGGCAGCTGCGTGCGGGCCCGGTGGTCCTACGTCACCCGCGACCCCCAGGAGCTGCAGACCGCCTTCGCGCTGGAGGCCGTCGCCGACGAGGCGGTGTTCATCGTCGGGCCGATCCTGGTCACCGTGCTGGCCACCGCGATCCACCCCGCCGCCGGGCTCACGACGGCGCTCGTCGTCGGGGTCGTGGGCACCTACGCGTTCGCCGCGCAGCGGCGCACGGAGCCGCCGCCGCACCTGCCCACCGCGGATCGCTCCGCGCGGCCCCGGATGCCGTGGCGGGTGCTGGCGCCGCTGAGCGTGGTCTCCACGATGCTCGGGCTGCTCTTCGGCGCCGCCGAGGTCGCCACGGTCGCCTTCGCCGAGGAGCAGGGTGCCAAGGCCTACGCCGGCGCGCTGCTCGCCCTCTGGGCGGCGGGCAGCCTGATCGCGGGCGTCCTCAGCGGCGCCGTCGCCTGGCGGCGCGGACCGGCGTACCGGCTGCGCTGGGGCACCCTCGCGATGACCCTGGCGATGGCCCCCCTCACCTTCATCGACTCGCTGGTCGTCATGGGGGCGGTGCTGTTCGTCGCGGGGTTCGCGGTCGCGCCCACGCTCATCTCCACGATGTCGCTGTGCGAGCAGGTGGTGCCGGCGTCGCGGATCACCGAGGGCATGGCCCTGCTGCAGACCGGCCTCGTGGCCGGCGTCGCCCCCGGAGCCGCCCTCGCGGGGGTGCTCATCGACAGCCGTGGCGCCGCCGCGGCCTACCTGGTGCCCGTCGTCGGCGGCGTGCTTGCCGTCCTCGCCGCCCAGGCCATCCGCACCAGCGAGCGCACTACGGTGAGCCCCGTGATGTCCCATGACTGAATGGCAGAACTGGTCCGGCCTCGTGACCGCGCGCCCCGAGCGCGAGGCGACCCCGGCCGACGTGGGGTCCGTCGTCGCCGCCGTCGAGCGGGCGCGCGCGGAGGGCACGACCGTGAAGATGGTCGGCACCGGCCACAGCTTCACCGCGATCGCCGCCCCCGAGCACACGATGCTGCGCCCGCAGGCACTGACCGGGATCGTCGGGGTCGACCGGGACGCCATGACCGTGACCGCCCTGGCCGGCACCCGGCTCAAGCACCTCAACGCCGGCCTCGAGGCCCTGGGGCTGAGCCTGCACAACATGGGCGACGTCGCCGAGCAGACGCTGGCCGGCGCCATCTCCACAGGCACCCACGGCACCGGCGGCGTCGCCGCCGGCCTGGCCGCTCAGGTCGTCGGCCTGGAGCTGGTGACCGGCACCGGCGAGGTGCTGCGCGCCACCGAGAGGGAGAACCCCGACGTCCTCGCCGTCGCGCGGGTCGGGCTCGGCGCCCTCGGCATCCTCACGACGGTGACCTTCCGGGTCGAGCCGCTCTTCCTGCTGGAGGCGACCGAGCAGCCGATGCGCTGGGACGAGGCGCTCGCCGGCTTCGACCAGATGACCGCCGAGAGCCACCACGTGGACATGTACTGGTTCCCCCACAGCGACCGGATGCTCACCAAGCGCAACGACCGCCTCGACGCCGACCTCTCCGAGGCCCAGCCGCTGCCGCGCCTGCGCGCCTGGTTCGACGACGACCTGCTCGCCAACAAGGCGTTCGGCGCCCTCACCGCCGCGGCCAACCTGGTCCCGCGGGTGATCCCGCCGATGAACCGCGTCAACGCCCGCCTCCTCGGCGCGCGCACCTACTCCGACGTCGCCCACCGGGTCTTCATCGCCGAGCGCGACGTGGTCTTCCGGGAGATGGAGTACGCCGTGCCGCGCGAGGCCGGCCTGTCGGCGCTGCGCGAGGCGCGGGCCGCGCTGGACGCCTCCGACCTGACCGTGAGCTTCCCTGTGGAGATCCGGGTCGCCCCCGCCGACGACATCCCGCTGTCGACCGCGAGCGGGCGCAACTCGTTCTACCTGGCCTTCCACACCCACCGGCGCGCCGACCACACGGCGTACTTCGCGCTGATGGAGCAGGTCATGCGCGCCCACGGCGGCCGCCCCCACTGGGGCAAGGTCCACACCCGGCAGGCCGACGGGCTGGCGCCGCTGTACCCGCGCTTCGAGGAGTTCCTCGCGATGCGCGACCGGCTGGACCCGGACCGGGTCTTCGCCAACGGCTACCTGCGGCGCGTGCTCGGGCCCTGACCGGCCTCTCGTCCCGCTCGAGCTACACGCTGGCAGGCCCCGAGGGCATCGGGGCCCGCCAGCCGCGCCACATCGCCAGCAGCCGCCAGGTCAGGCACACCCCGGCGCCGGCGAGGGCCACGGCCAGCACCGGCAGGTCGGCGCGGGTGCCGACCACGGCGATCGCGGCGCCGGCGAGGGCGGGCGTGGCGTAGATCTCCCCCCGGAACACGACCGGCACCCGACCGGCGAGGAGGTCGCGCAACATCCCGCCGCCGATGCCGGTCAGCATGCCCATGAGCGCGGCGGGCAGGGGTCCGAGCCCGTGCTCCAGGGCCTTCGTCGCGCCGGTGACGCAGAACAGCGCCAGGCCGAAGGCGTCGAAGACGTTGATCATGTTCTCCATCCGCCCGATCAGGGGGTGGTAGGCGAAGGTGAGGAGGCCGGCGGCGACGGGGACCATCAGATAACGCCAGTCGGCCAGGGCGGCGGGCGGCACGGCGTCGATGAGGACGTCGCGCAGGAACCCGCCGCCGAGGCCGGTCGTCCCGGCCAGCACGAGGACCCCGAACACGTCGAGCTCCTTGCGGACCCCGACCAGGGCCCCGGAGATCGCGAAGACGAAGATCCCCACCAGGTCGATGCTCACGAGGGTGCCGGGCACTCCTGCAGCCTACTGGTCGCATCCCTCACATTTTTTGCGTCCGGGCACGCCGAGGGATGACCGGGCCGACCACCTTCGCTGGCGTAGGCTCGGCCCAACCGAAGGCTCGTCCCCACCCACCCGCAGGACCCCAGGAAGCTGATCCCATGGCGCACCTCACGCTCGCTGGAGTGAGCGACGACGGGAAGCGCCTCCTGTTGGTCAGCGACGAGGGTGCGGAGTTCACGCTCGACATCGACCAGAGCCTCCGGGCCGCACTCCGCGGCGACGCCTCTCGCCTCGGCCAGTTGGAGATTCAGATGGACTCATCCCTCCGTCCCCGCGACATCCAGGCCCGGATCCGCGCCGGCGAGTCACCCGAGGCGGTCGCGCAGTCCGCCCAGACGAGCGTCGAGCGGGTCATGGTCTACGCCGGCCCGGTGCTCGCCGAGCGGGAGCACGTCGCCCAGCGTGCCCAGCGATCCTCGGTGCGCCGCGGGTCCGGGGAGGGCGGCGCCCGCATCCTCGGCGACGCCGTCGAGGCCCACCTGCACTCGCTCAACGTCGACCCCGAGACCGTCGAGTGGGACGCCTGGCGCCGAGAGGACGGTCGCTGGGCGCTGCGGGCGACCTTCACGACGCTGCGCCGCAGCGGCACCGCCGAGCTCACCTACGACGCTCCCGGCAGCTACGTGCTCCTGGACAACGAGGACGCACGCTGGCTCGTCGGCGAGGCGGTCGCGGAGAGGCCCGCCGCCGCGGAGCCACGCGACGACCTGCGGCAGGCCCGCTCGCGCCGCCTGAGCGCCGTACCCGCCGACGAGCTGCCGCTCGGCGACGACGTGCTCGAGCTGCTCAAGGACGACGACCCGGCCCCGCTCGGCTCCGGGGCACCGGTCGAGGCGTTCCTCGACGACTCCCCCGCCTCCGACGACCCCGAGCTGCGCGAGGAGGCCACCGAGGCCGCCGTCGCCAACGAGCCGGAGGCGGGCCCCGCCGCCGACGAGCCCCCTAGCCGCAAGCCCAAGAAGCGCGGCCGCGCCTCGGTCCCGAGCTGGGACGAGATCATGTTCGGCGGCAGCGACCAGTAGCCCCGGCCCACCGCTGACCCGTCACATACTTTGGGACGGGTCAGCGGTTGATGAGCACGAGAATCAGGAACAGCACGGCGCTGAGGGCGAGCGACACCAGCAGCGAGCCGGCGCAGCCCAGGCGGTTGTTGAAGAACAAGAACATCGTGGGCTCCTAGGGGGTCAGGCAGCGAACGGCCCCGGCCCCTCGCGAACGAGGGGCCGGGGCCGCAGAGCGACGGTCAGTGGTCGCGCTGGTTGTCGTCGTAGAAGTCGCGGCTGCCGGACTTGGCCAGGCCGCGGCTCACCATGTAGCCGATGGTGAGCAGGGTGACGTAGAACCACGCCTCCTGCGCCCCGAAGTCGGTGACGTCGACGACGGCGGAGGCGATGAGGACCCCGAGGACGGCCGCGACGTAGGCGATCAGCTCGGTCGTCTTGAACGACGCCTTGGTCTCGGTGCTGACCCGGCGCGTGCCCGTGCTGCGCTCTGCCTGGTGCACGTGGTTGCTGGTGGTGGTCGACATGTGTTCCCCTTCAAAGGAACGGCGAAGCGCCTGACAGTGCCCGTCTTCGACGGGTCGGTGGCCCCCCATGCGCTGCTCGCCGTGGTGCTTCTCCGGTGCCCCGCCACCCTCGCCGGGACCTCGCCCAAATAGGTGGCCGCCCCGTGAGCCCGCTCACGTCCCCAGCTACCGGGAGGCCGAGCGCTCGACCGGACGCGTGGGGTCGGTGATCCAGCCGCTCCAGCTCCCGGGGTAGAGGGCGGCGCGGACGCCGGCGACCTCCATCGCCATCAGGTCGTGGGCGGCGGTGACGCCGGAGCCGCAGTACGCCGCCACGTCGGCGCCCGGCACCGCACCGACCTCCGCGTAGAGCGCCCGCAGCTCCTCGGGGCTGCGGAAGAGGCCGTCCTCGGTGAGGTTGCGCGACGTCGGCACGTTGACGGCCCCGGGGATGTGCCCGGCGACCGGGTCGATCGGCTCCACCTCGCCGCGGTAGCGCTCGGCCGCCCGGGCGTCGACCAGGACGTCGACGCCGAGCACCGCGTCGGCGGCCACCGCCGCCATCGCGGGCTGCTCCGAGCGGGTGAAGTCGCCGGGGACCGGCGACACGGGGCCGGTCTCCACCTCTCCCCCGCGGGCGACCCAGGCCGCCAGCCCGCCGTCGAGCACCCGCACGTCCGGGTGCCCGTGGAACCTCAGCAGCCACCAGGCCCGCCCCGCGGCGTGCGCCGACCAGTCGTCGTAGACGACGACGGGTCGGTCGTCGCGGACGCCGAGGCCGCGCATGGCCGCCTCGAAGGCGTCCGGGTCCGGCAGCGGGTGCCGCCCGCCGCTGCCCGCCGGCGACGCGAGGACGGTGTCGAGGTCGACGTAGACGGCGCCGGGCAGGTGGCCGGCGGCGTACTCCTCGGGCCCGGAGGGCCCGCCCAGGCGGTAGCGGACGTCGAGCAGGCTCAGGTCCCCGGGCCTGTCGCCCAGCCGGTCCTGCAGCTCCGCGGTCGAGATCAGCGGGGAGGTCATGGGCCTATCGTGCCGGGTCCGATGACTCGGGGCGCCACCGACGGTCCGGTCTCCATGAGCACCTACCGAGTCACCCTGTCCGTGCCCACCGAGGACCGTCCGCGGGCACACGCCTTCTTCACCGCTCTCGGGTTCGCCACCCCGGGCGAGCCCGCCGACGACGGCGTCCCTGAGCCGCTGCAGGTGGCCGTGAACGACGGGATGCACGTCATGCTCATCCCGACCGGGGGGTTCGGCTGGGTCACAGGAGGCCGGACGACGGCACCGCGCGGCACCGTGGAGTGCCTCGTGAGCCTGGCCGTGGACTCGCAGGCCGCCGTCGACGCCCTCCTCACGGACGTCGCGGCCGCCGGCGGCGAGGTGGTGAGCACCGCCGCGCAGCAGCCCTGGGGCTACACCGGGACGTTCGCGGACCCCGATGGGCACCTGTGGGAGATCACCGCCCCGCCCGCGTGACAGGATGCGCCGCGTGGCGGAACTGCACTTCTTCACCGGGACCATGGACTCGGGCAAGAGCACCTTGGCGCTCCAGACCAACCACAACCATGCGGTCCGTGGTCGGCAGGGCCGGATCTTCACCACCCTCGACCGCGCCGGCACGGCCACGCTCTCCAGCCGGCTCGGCCTGGCCCACGAGGCCATCGAGGTGGCGCGTGACTTCGACTTCTGGCGCTATGTCGTCGATGCGCTCACCCAGGGCGGCCGGATCGACTACCTGATCTGCGACGAGGCCCAGTTCTACACCCGGTCGCAGGTCGACCAGCTCGCCAAGATCGTCGACGAGCTGCAGATCGACGTCTTCGCGTTCGGGATCCTCACCGACTTCCGCACTTCGCTGTTCGAGGGCAGCGCCCGCCTCGTCGAGCTGGCCGACCGGATGAACGTGCTCCAGGTGGAGACCCTGTGCTGGTGCGGCAAGCGCGCCACCCACAACGCCCGGACCGAGGACGGAGTCATGGTCGTCGAGGGCGACGTCATCGTCGTCGGCGACGTCGAGCAGCCCGAGGAGGCCGTCGCCGGCGAGCCGGCCGAGGTCTCCTACGAGGTCCTGTGCCGCCAGCACCACCGGCGCCGGCTGACGGCCGCCCGCGCGCACGCGGTGAGCCTGGCGGCGGAGCCGCTGCCCTTCGGCTGAGCAGCGGCTACCACTCGAGCCCCTGCGCCGCCCAGCCCGGCGAGTCGAGGCGGACCGTCTGGGTGCCCAGCAGCTGACGCAGCGCGCGCTCGACCTCGCCGAGCGTGCCGGCGCCGACCTGCGCCTCCCACCGCGCGCGGAGCTCGTCGAAGACGGCCTCGCCCTCGCGCAGCATGGCCAGGCCGCGCTCGGTGACGTGCAGGCTCAGGCGCCGCCGGTCGGCCGGGTCGGGCTCCCGTACGACGTACCCACGCTCCTCCAGGACCGCGAGCGTCTTGGCCGCCGCCTGCTTGGTGACCGACATCCGCCGGCCGAGCTCGGAGGCGGTGCCGGCGCCGGACAGGATCGCCTGGAGGGCGAAGTCGTGGACGGGGCGGACGTCCTCGTAGCCCCGGGCGGCCAGCTCCACGGTCGCCTGGTCGGCCAGCGCCCGGAAGCCGCCCAGCAGGAGCAGCGCGAGGTCGGCGCCGGATCGGGACATGCGGCAGAGCATACGATCGCCTTGAATAAGACAACCATGTTGTCTACCTTGAAGGACAACCACGTTGTCTAGTCCCTTCTGGAGTCCCCATGGCCCTCACCGCCGCTCCCGGCGCGACCATCCCCGAGGTGACCCACCACCTCACCGACCTCAACGGGACGCGCCTGCACCACGTCTCCGCCGGGTCCAGCGGATCGCCGATCCTGCTGGTGCACGGCTGGCCGGAGACCTGGTGGGCGTTCCACCGGCTGATCCCGATGCTGGCCCACGCGCACCGCGTGATCGCCGTCGACCTGCGTGGGTTCGGCGACTCGGGCAACGCCGATGGGAGCTATGAGGAGGCGGAGTTCGTCGAAGACCTCCACCAGCTCGTGCGGCACCTCGGGGTCGGCCCGGTCCACCTCCTGGTCCAAGACATCAGCGGCGGGGTCGGATTCCAGCTCGCGGCCCGGCACCCGGACGACGTTTCCAGCCTGGTGGCGGTCGAGACCACCCTGGCCGGCTTCGGGCTCGAGTCGCTCGCCGACGTCAACCACGGGGGATCGTGGCACGTCGGGATGCTCGGGGCACCGGGCATCGCCGAGATGCTGCTCCCGGGCCACGAGCGTGAGGTCCTCGACTGGGCCTGGTCGGTCATGACCGTCCCCGGCGTCGTGACCGAGGCCGACGCCGCCGAGTACCTCCGGACCTACACGCGCCCCAACGCCTGGCGCGGAACCGCCGGGCTCTACCGGTCGCTGTTCGTCGACGCCGGTCGCACCAGGGCGCTGGCCGAGGCCGCCCCGCTCACCGTGCCGGTCCTGGCCGTCGACGCCGTCAACGGTCCCTTCACCGAGGCCACGTTCCGGCAGGTCCGCGCGGCTGGGCTCACCTCGGCGCACCTCCAGGGAGTCGGGCACCTGGTCGCCCAGGAGGCGCCCCAGGCGCTCGCCGGTGCTCTGCTCGACTTCACCGCACAAGTGGACGCGAGCGGGGCCTGAGCGGCGCGGCGGTTCAGTCGAGGAGGAGCGGGATCAGCATCTCGTCCTCGGTCAGGGAGCCGTGCAGACCGACCAGCGTGGTCTCGTAGGAGAAGTCCACCGACGACATGACGGCGTGCTCGCCGCGGCTGGCGACGACGACGTCGCCGAGGCGGGGCAGCACCAGCGGGGCGACCGGCCCGAACCAGCCGCGGGCGATGGCGCTGTCGCGGGTCAGCACCTCGGCGCGGTCGCCGAGGTGCTCGCTCCAGGTGGCGACCACGTCGGCGACGGCGCCGCGCTGGCAGTAGAGGTGCCGGAAGCGCGCCTCTCCGCCCAGCATGGCCACCCCGTCCCGCAGCTCGGGGTGCTCGTCGACGTCGGTGCGGTCCTCCGTCGGCGAGTCCACCATGCCGTGGTCGGCCAGGACCAGCAGGCGGGTGTGGCCGGGCAGCGCCTCCCGCAGCTGCTCGGCCTCGGCGTCGATCATCGACAGCTGCATCAGCCACTGGCTCGATCGCACGCCCCAGCGGTGCCCGGTCCAGTCGAGATCGCCGTCGTAGAGGTAGGTCAACGACGGCCGGACCGCGCAGGCCGCGACCGCCGCTGCGATCCGCTCCCCCACTTTGTCGGCGCCGACGTAGTCCGAGCCCCGGTGGGCGGCGACGGTCAGCCCGCTGTCGCGGAACTCGCGTTTGTTGACGGTCGTGACCGGCACGCCGGCCGCCTGCAGCCGCCCGAACGCCGTCTGGTGCGGCTGCCACTCGCGCGGGTCGACGTCCTGGTCCCAGGCCAGCGCGTTGAGCAGGCGATCGGTGCCAGGCACCCGCGAGGTGAACCCCACCAGGCCGTGCGCCCCCGGACCGAGGCCGGTGCCGAGCGAGGTGAGGCTCGTGGCCGTCGTCGAGGGGACGCCCGCGGTCGCCGGTTCCTGGCCGGCCAGCAGGCTCGAGAGGTACGGCGCGGCATGCGCGTAGCGCTCGAGCAGGCGGGCTCCGAGGCCGTCGATCAGGAACACCACGTACGACGCGGCGTCGGGCAGCACCAGCCCGGTCGGCTCCGCGGCGTGCGGCACGCCGAGCGCGGCCGCCACGGCCGGGACGACGTCGCCCAGCGAGCGCTGGCCGTAGGCCGGCTCGTGGAACGTGCTCACCCGGCGTGGGTGCGCGCGGACAGGGACTCGGCGAAGGAGAGCAGACCGGCGACCGCCTCGCCGCCGTCGGCGGCGGCGCTGACGCGCAGCGAGAAGTCGTCGGAGGCCAGGACGCCGGTGTAGCCGTGGTCGGCGTCGCAGTCGGGGTCCGCGCAGCCGGCCGGCTCCAGGTCGATGCGGCTGACGCCGCCCCAGCCGATGGTCATGACGGCCTCGGCCGGAGGCGTCGGGCCCGAGGTCGGGTTGGCCGTCATCCGGGTGACCACGACGGACTTCACCGCCGAGAGCGCGATCGCCTCGGTGGAGGTGGACGTGTAGGGCTCGGGCAGCAGGTCGTCGCCGGCGTGCTCGTCGGTGTGGGCGAGGATCAGCCGCGACGGCGTCAGCACGATCACGCTCTGGTGGCGACGTACCTCGTCGCGCTCGAACGTCGGCTCGTGGTGGACGTAGAAGGACACCACGTGCTCGCCTGCGACCGCCGCCTCGACGCCGTCGGCCACGACCTCGGGGTAGTAACCCGTGCGGTCGATGGCCTCGCGGAGTTCCAGGGTGTGGTCGCGGTCTTCGGTGCGGGTGCTGCGCATGTGGTCAGTCTGTCACGAGGGGTCAGCTGGGCACGGTGTCGCCGGGCAGCTCGGGCATCCGCCGGACGAAGAGGTCCGAGCGCGGGTCGGTCACCGGGTCCACCCGCGCGGTGGCGGTGAGCACGCTGGCACCCGACGTGCCGACCAGGACCAGGGCCAGCTCCAACGCGCTGACCTGCGGCAGGTCGTTCTGCAGCTGGGCGACGCGCGAGATCAGCCGCTCGATCTCCTCGACATCGACCACGTCGGCACCGCGGTAGCCGAACAGCATCGGCGAGCTCTTGATCTCGCGCACCATCGAGGCGGCATCGCGCACGCCCAGAGGCGGGATCCGGTACGACTTGTCGGCCAGCAGCTCGATGATCGGGCCCGAGATGCCGAACGACACGACCGGACCGAACAGCGGGTCCTCGATGCTGCGGATGGACACCGGGACGCCGGGAGGGGCGTTCCTCTGCACCACGAAGCCGGCCGACGCCGGGTCGCCGACCAGCTCGGTGAGTGTGGTCCAGGCATCCAGCATCTCGTCAGGGTTGTCGATGTTGCGCCACACGTGCGCGAGGTCGGGTCGCTCGCGCAGCGGGTGCGCGGTGGCCTTGAGCACGACGTCCCAGCCGAGCTCGTGCCCCGCGGCCTGCGCCTCGCTCAGGGTGGCGACCCGGCGGCACTCCCACAGGTCGATGCCGTAGGCCGCCAGCAGCTCGGCGGTCTGCTCCGGCTCGAGGGCCACCCCCTCGGGGTGCGCGGCGAGCGCCTCGGTGACCAGGCGGCGGGCGCCGGCCAGGTCGACCTCGGCGGGGTCGGGCACGGACCCGTCGGGGGTGCGCAGCCACACGGCGTAGTCGACGACCCGGGCGAGGGCACGCACCGCCGCCTCGACCGCGGGGTACGACGGCACCGAGCCGCGCCCGGCGGTGGAGCCGGCGACGTCGGGCACCCGCAGCAGCTCCGGCACGCCCTCGGCCCCCAGGAACGAGGACACGAGCGGCTTGTCGGACTGCTCGCCCACGGCGGCCAGCACGTTGGCGACGTCCTCGCCGGAGACGTTGAGCGGCGGGATGTAGACCGCGATCACCGAGTCGATGTCCGGGTCGTCGATGGCCGCGTCGAGGGCGTCCTCGAAGTCGTCGGCGGTCGCCTCCGCGCCCAGGGCGACCGACTTGTTGACCACCAGGCCCACGGAGACCGCGGCGTCGACTGCCAGCAGCCCGAGCGCGTCGGAGTTGCCGACCACCGCGACCCGGCGACCGCGCGGCAGCGGCTGGTGGGCCAGCAGCTGGGCGACGTCGAACATCTCCTCGAGCGTGTCCACCTGGATCACCCCGGCCTGGCGGAACATCGCGTCCACCGCCTGGGGCGGCGCGGCGATCCGGCGTACGGAGTGCCCCATCGGGACGCCCTGGGTGGTGCGGCCCGAGCGCACCGCGATGATGGGCTTGCGCAGCGAGACCCGACGAGCGATCCGAGAGAACTTGCGCGGGTTTCCGATCGACTCCAGGTAGAGCAGGACGACCTCGGTGGAGTCGTCCTCCTCCCAGTACTGCAGCAGGTCGTTGCCGGACACGTCGGCGCGGTTGCCGGCGCTGACGAACGTGGAGAGCCCCAGGCCGCGGTTCTTCACCTTCTCCAGGATCGCCGACCCGAGCGCACCGGACTGGCAGAAGAAGCCCGCGCGGCCGCGCGCCGGCATCACCGACGACAGCGAGGCGTTGACCGACACCGTCGGGTCGGTGTTGATGACGCCCAGGCAGTTGGGCCCGATCAGGCGCAGCCCGTAGGAGCGGGACAGACCGACGAGGCGGCGCTGGCGCTTGCGGCCCTCGTCGCCGGTCTCCGCGAAGCCCGAGGACACGACGATCAGCCCGTGCACGCCCTTGGCGGCACAGTCCAGGACGACGTCCTCGACGGCGTCGGCCGGCACGGCGACGATCGCGACGTCCACGTCGTCGGGGATCTCCCCCACCGACTTGTACGCCGGCATCCCGGAGACCGCCGAGGCGCTCTGGTTGACGACGTACACGCGGCCGGTGAAGTCGCCGGTCACGAGGTTGCGCACCAGCGTCTGGCCGATCGTGTCCTGGCGGCGGCTGGCGCCGATGACCGCGACGGAGCGCGGGTTGAAGAACCGCTCGATCGAGGCCGCCTCCGCGCGATGCTCGCGCCCGCGCATGACCCCGATGGCGGTCTCGGTGGGGTCGATGGAGAACTCCAGCATGAGGACGCCCTCCTCGTACTCGCTGGCGATGCGGTACCCGGCGTCGCGGAAGGTCTGGATCATGCGGTGGTTGTCGGGCAGCACCTCGGCGGTGAACCGCTCGACGCCGCGCTCGCGCCCAGCCTGCGCGAGGTGCTCGAGGAGCAGCTGGGCGATCCCGCGGCCGTGGTGGCGGTCCTCGACCAGGAACGCCACCTCCGCCTCGCCGGGAGCGACGACGTCGAAGCGTCCCACCGCGATCATCTGGCCCTGCAGCATGAGCACCAGGGCCACCCGCTTCTGGTGGTCGACGCGGGTGAAGCGCTTCACGTCGCGCTCCGACAGCGTCGGCATCGGGCTGAAGAAGCGGTAGTACTTCGACTGGTCCGAGACCCGCGAGTAGAACTCGACCAGCAGGTCGGCGTCCTCCGGCTGGATGGGCCGGATGTGCGCGGTCCGCCCGTCGCGCAGGAGGACGTCGGCCTCCCAGTGACGAGGCGCGCTCGGCACGATCGTCTCCTCGGTCGTCTCGGCGCTCACGGTGGGCAATCTATCCCGTCGCGGGTGTACGGCGTGCCACCTCGAGGTGGCCGCGAGACGCGGGGGACAATGCCCGCATGGCACGTCGTAGTCCCCAGCCCCCGCTCCCCGACGACTTCGAGGAGCACATCCTCGACATCGACGTCGGGGACGAGATGCGCTCCTCGTTCCTCGAGTACGCCTACTCCGTCATCTACTCCCGGGCCCTGCCCGACGCGCGCGACGGCCTCAAGCCGGTGCAACGCCGGATCCTGTACACGATGAACGAGATGGGGCTGCGCCCCGACCGGGGGCACGTCAAGAGCGCCCGTGTGGTCGGCGAGGTGATGGGTCGCCTGCACCCCCACGGCGACGGTGCCATCTACGACGCGCTGGTGCGCATGACCCAGCCGTTCTCGCTGCGCCTGCCCACGGTCGACGGCCACGGCAACTTCGGCTCCCCGGACGACTCCCCCGCAGCCATGCGCTACACCGAGTGCCGCATGGCGCCCGCCGCCGTCGCGATGACCGCCTCCATCGACGAGGACACCGTCGACTTCAAGCCCAACTACGACTCCCGCGAGATGGAGCCGTCGGTCCTGCCGGCCGCGATCCCGCACCTAGTCGTCAACGGCACCACCGGCATCGCCGTCGGCATGGCCACCAACTGCGCCCCGCACAACCTGGTCGAGGTCGTACAGGCGCTGCGGCACCTGATCACCCACCCCAAGGCCACCATCGACGACCTGATGCGGTTCATCCCCGGTCCCGACCTGCCCACCGGCGGCAAGATCGTCGGTCTCGACGGCATCCGCGACGCCTACGAGACCGGCCGGGGCACGTTCAAGATGCGCGCCAGCGCGCGCGTCGAGACCATCGGGCGCCGCAAGGGGATCGTGGTGACCGAGCTGCCCTACGGCGTCGGCACCGAGAAGGTCGTCGAGCGGATCAAGGCGCTGGTGCAGGGCAAGAAGCTGCAGGGCATCTCCGACATGAAGGACCTCACCGACCGCGAGCACGGGCTGCGCCTGGTGATCGAGATCAAGAACGGCTTCGTGCCGGAGGCGCTGCTCGAGCAGCTCTACCGCCAGACCCCGATGGAGGACTCCTTCGGCATCAACAACGTCGCGCTCGTCGACGGCCAGCCCCGCACGCTCGGCCTCAAGGAGATGCTCGAGGTCTTCCTGCACCACCGCTACGACGTCGTACGCCGTCGCTCGCAGTTCCGCCGCAACAAGCGCGCCGAGCGCCTGCACCTCGTGGACGGCCTGCTGGTCGCGCTGCTCGACATCGACGAGGTCATCCAGGTGATCCGCACCAGCGACGACACCGCCACGGCCCGGGAGCGGCTGATGTCGGTCTTCGACCTGACCGTGGCGCAGACCGACTACATCCTGGAGATGCAGCTGCGCCGGCTCACCCGCTTCAGCCGGATCGAGCTGGAGGAGCAGCAGGAGGAGCTGCGCCGCGAGATCGAGGAGCTCGACGCGATCCTCGGCGACGAGAAGCTGCTGCGCAAGGTCGTCGGCGACGAGTTGGCCGAGGTCGCCAAGACCTACGGCACCCCGCGCCGCACCGTCCTGCTCGAGTCGGCCGGGACGACCGTCACGGCCGCCTCTGTCTCCCTCGAGGTGCCAGACGACCCGTGCTTCGCGCTGATGTCGGCCAGCGGCCTGCTCGCCCGTACCTCGAGCGCCGAGCCGGTCGGCTCCGGCGGCGCGCGCACCAACCACGACGTGGTGGTCTCGGCGGTGGCGACGACGGCCCGCGGGGAGATCGGCGTGCTGACCTCCGCGGGCCGCGTGCTGCGCCTGGGCGTCCTCGACCTGCCCGCCATCCCCGCCTCCGCCAACGACCCCAACCTGCAGGGTGGCCTGCCGCTGAGCGAGGTGCTGCCCCTCGGCACAGGCGAGCGCGCGCTGGGGCTGTGCACGCTGGTGGCCGATGGTCCGGGCCTGGCGCTCGGCACCCGCAAGGGCATCGTCAAGCGGGTCAACCCCGAGGTCCTGGGCAAGGACGAGTGGGAGGTCATCCGCCTCGAGGAGGGCGACGAGGTCGTGGGCGCGGTGCAGCTGCGCACCGGAGCCGAGACGCTGTGCTTCATCACCACCGCCGCCCAGCTTCTGCACTTCGGTGCCGACGCCGTCCGGCCCCAGGGGCGGGGCGGCGGCGGGATCGCCGGCGTCCGCCTGGCCGGGGACGAGGCGGTCGCGTGGTTCGGTGTCGTCGACGACCCCGAGCACTCGGTCGTGGTCACCGCCTCCGGCTCCTCCACGGCGCTGCCCGGCACGGAGCCGGGGCTGGTGAAGGTCACGCCGTTCACCGAGTACCCCGCCAAGGGCCGCGCCACCGGCGGGGTGCGCTGCCACCGCTTCCTCAAGGGCGAGGACACCCTGGTCTTCGCGTGGGCCGGCGTCGCCCCGGCCCGCGCCGCCGCCGCCAGCGGTGCGCCCGTGGAGCTGCCGGAGGCCAACGGTCGCCGCGACGGGTCCGGTCTGCCCGGCTCCCAGCCGATCGCCGCCTGCGCGGGTCCGCTGTCCGCGCGGATCGGCGTGCCGGCCGACACCGATGTGGAAGGCTGACCGCATGCGTTCCCGCCTGGCCGCGCTGGCCGTCCCCGCTCTCCTGCTCGCCCTCTCCGCCTGCGGCGCTGACAGCGACGAGGGCGGCTCCGAGGACCGCCCCCCGGAGGAGGTCCTGGCCTCGGCCAAGGCGGAGCTCGACGACACCGCCGGCGTCATGATCACCCTCGAGACCAGCGACCTGCCCGACGGCGTGACCGGCATCCTGGCCGCCGAGGGCGTCGGCACGCACGCGCCGGCCTTCGACGGCACCATCGACGTCTCGATCTCCGCCGGCCAGTTCCAGGTGCCGGTGATCGCCGTCGACGGCAAGGTCTACGCCGAGATCCCGCTCAGCCCGGGCATGCAGGAGGTTGACCCCGGCGAGTACGGCGCGCCCGACCCGGCGCAGCTGATGAGCCCCGACAAGGGCTTCTCCTCGCTGCTGCCCGCGACCGAGGCGCTCGAGAAGGGCGAGTCCATCCGCGGGGGCGAGGGCAACAAGGAGATCTTCACCGAGTACTCCGGCACGGTCCCGGGGACCGTCGTGAAGAACGTCATCCCGGGCTCCACCGGCGACTTCGACGTCACCTACACCGTCTCCGACTCCGGTGAGCTGCGCTCGGCCGTGCTGACCGGCGCTTTCTACCAGGGCGCGGACTCGATGACCTACACCCTCACGTTCGACGACTACGGCACCGAGAAGGACATCACCGCGCCGTGACTCGCTCCCCGCGGTGGTTGCTCGGCCTGGCCGCGGTAGCCGTGGCGTTCGCCGCCGCCGACACCTACGTCGTCGTGCTGGCGCTGCCCGAGATGGTCGGCGCCGTCGGCGTCTCCACCGAGGAGCTGCAGCGGGCCGCCCCGATCATCTCGGGGTTCCTGCTGGGCTACGTCGCGATGCTGCCGCTGATCGGGCGGATCGCGGACCTCCGCGGCCGGGTGCCGGTGCTGGTCGCCGCCC
Source organism: Nocardioides sp. cx-169 (assembly GCF_021083605.1). Lineage (NCBI taxonomy): Bacteria > Bacillati > Actinomycetota > Actinomycetes > Propionibacteriales > Nocardioidaceae > Nocardioides > Nocardioides sp. cx-169. The sequence continues at coordinate 27,238 of NZ_JAJNRO010000008.1, read as the reverse complement.
TGGTGCTCTTCGCGCTGGGCTCGCTGGTGACGACGCTCGCCTACGACATGCCGAGCATGGTCGCCGGCCGGTTCCTGCAAGGACTCGGCGGCGGCGGGCTGGTCCCCGCCACCCTGGCGCTGGTCGCCGACCTGTACCCCCGCGAGCGCCGCGGCGTACCGCTCGGCGTGGTCTCCGCCGTCCAGGAGATCGGCAGCGTCATCGGACCGCTGTTCGGTGCCGCCGTCCTCGCCGTCGCCGACTGGCGGATGATCTTCGTGATCAACCTGGTCGTCGGGCTGGTCCTCGCCGCGGCCATCCGGACCCTGCGAGACCCCTCGGTGGTCGAGGTGCGAGCGGAGCGAGCCTCGAGACCCCCCGACCTGGTCGGCGCCCTCTTCCTCCTGACCTGTCTCGGCTCCGGGGCGCTGGTGTTCCTGCAGCCGTCGGAGCTTCAGCGCGACCTGACCTGGGGACAGATCTTCATCCCGTTCGCCGGCGACGGGCGGTGGCTGACCCCGGTCGGGGCGACCGCGATGGTGGCCGGCCTGCTCTTCGTCGTCCGCTGCTTCACCGCCCGGCGCCCCCTCGTCGACGGACCGAGCTGGGTGCGCAGCATGCGGGACGCCGACCTCGGTGGCGCGCTGTTCTTGGCGGTGGCCCTCGGCGGGGTGATCCTCGCCTTCGCGACGGCCGATCCCAAGATCCAGCTCTTCGCCGACCAGGGCTACTGGTACCTCACCGGCTCCGCGATCGCCACGCTCGCCCTCGTCGTGCACCTGCGCCGTACGCCGTCCCCCCTCGTCCCCCGCGGGGCCTTGCGCCGTACTCCGGCGTGGGGCGCCATCCTGGTCAGCTTCTTCGTCGGCGCGGCGCTGATCGCGGCCCTGATCGACATCCCGCTCTTCGCGCGCACCACCGTGCACCGCGACTCCCAGCTGATGGCGGCCCTGGAGCTCGTGCGGTTCCTCGTCGCCCTGCCCGTCGGGGCGGTCGTCGGCGGCTACCTGACGCGTCGCTCCAGCGCCGGGCTCATCACCGCGGCGGGGATGGTCATGGCGGCGGTGGGCTTCGTGCTGATGACCCGCTGGGACATCACCAGCCTGGAGTCGTTCCACTCCGACCTGACCCTGGTCCTGTGCGGCTTCGGGTTCGGCCTCGCGCTCGCGCCGGTCAACGCCGCGATCCTGGCCAGCACCGACGACGACGTGCACGGCGTGGCGAGCGCCATGGTCGTCGTGGCCCGGATGGTGGGCATGCTCGTGGGGATCTCGGCGCTGACCGCGATCGGGCTGCGCCGCTACTACACCTACCTGGAGGACCATCCGATGCCGCCGGCGCGCGAGGTGTGCGACGGCAAGACCCGCTGCCAGGCGTTCAGCGATCTGCTCGCCGGCGCCGGCATCCCCCAGGAGCACGCCGTCTTCGCCGGGGCAGCGGTGTGCGCCGTGCTGGCGGCGGCCTGCGCCCTCGTGGTCTTCCGGGGCGCGCCGACCCGCTCCCTCAGCCCCGCCGACGTGTTGCGCGCCGGCGGGTGAGCAACACCACCGTCCACATGCTCGTCCGCCACTGACCTGTCCTCGCGGCGTCCGATAGGTTCGCGCTCGTGGCCGACTTCGACGATCTTCTTGCCGCCAACCGCGACTTCGCCTCCGACTTCTCCCTCAGCGGGTTCGACGGCGTCGCCCATGCGGGCGTCGCGATCGTGACCTGCATGGACTCGCGCATCGACCCGCTGGGCATGGTCGGGCTCAAGCCCGGCGACGCCAAGATCTTCCGCAACCCGGGCGGACGGGTGACGCCCCAGGCCCTGGAGGCGCTGGTGCTCGGCACCCACCTCCTCGGGGTGGAGCGGATCCTGGTGGTCCCGCACACCCGCTGCGCCATGGCCAGCCACACCGAGGAGGAGATCCGCGAGCGGGTCTCGGCCTCCTCCGGCCAGGACGCCTCCTGGCAGAGCTTCGGTGTCATCACCGACCAGCTGCAGGCCCTGCGCGAGGACATCGCCAAGATCCGGACCCACCCGCTCATCCCGGCCGACACCGTCGTCGGCGGGTTCGTCTACGACGTCGACACCGGTCTGCTCGAGCGGCACCTCTGAGGCGGGCAGCGCTCGAAGCGCCCGCGAAGTACCGGCTGCCGTCGGCTTCGCCGGTGCACCGGGGCGGGCGCATCGCAGCCCACTCCCCCACCCGCCGCATGCCTCCGGCGCGGCGGGCAGGGCCGGCCGGTCGGGACCCGGAAGGTGCCCTCGGCCGGTGCGGCAGCGGGGTCAGGTCTGCCCCGGCGCCGCGGACCTCACGTTCTCGGCCGAGGACCGGCCCTCCTCCTGGACCCGGCCGGCGGACTCCTGGGCGGTCTGGGTCACCTGCTGGGCGGCGTCGGTGGCCGACTCCTTGAGGTGGTCGCCGACCTCCTGCCCCACCGACTTGGCCTGCTCGACCAGCGGCTGGCCGTGCTCCTTGGCGGCGTCCACCACCTGCTGCGAGACACGCGTCTCAGCCCTGCTGGCGGGGATCAGGCCGGCGATGACCAGCCCCGCCCCGAAGGCGACGAGGCCGGCCGCGAGCGGGCTGCCCTCGACGGAGTCGCCCGCGCTGCTGACGGCGCTCTTGGCGCCCTCCTTAGCGCTGCCGGCGGCGCCCTTGACGCTGTCGGCGGCGCCGGTCATCGACGACTGCGCCGACCCGGCAGCCGACTGGGAGCTGCCCATGATGCGGTCCCTGACCCCGAGCACGCGGTTGCGGGCGGCGGTCTTGCGGCGCTCTACGATGGCGGCCGGACTGACCCGGTCCTGCAGCGCGTCCAGGTCGTTCGCGAGACTCTCGCGAGTGCCTGCGATCTCGGTGTTCAGCTCTTCTGTGCTTTGGCCCATTGGACATCCTCCTTGAGGGACTGCTGCGTCTGCGGCAGTTGCGGGTTGCTCTTGTCGAGCGACTTCTTGCCGACGAGGGCGAGTACGACGGCCACCACGGCCCAGACCACCATCACGATCAGCGCGGCCAGCCAGGCGTCCATCGCCTCGTCCAGGGCGAACAACGCGGCCAGGGAGAGGAACAGCAGCACGAAGTAGCCGGCCACCCCCGCGCCGCCGAGCAGGCCGGCACCCTTGCCCGCCTTGCTCACCTCCTGCTTCATCTCGGTCTTGGCCAGGTCCATCTCCTGCCGGATCAGGGTCGTGAGGTCCTGGGTGACGTCGCTGACGATCTGCCCCAGGCTGCGCTGTTCCTCGACACCTCCATCTGCGGCCGACCCGCCGTCGTACGGCGGGGTCGTGGAGGTCACGGTGTGTACCCCTGCCGCGGCGTGGAGAGCGGTCCGGAGTCCGCCGGCTCCGACAGCGGTGTCGCGCCCAGCGGGTCGCTGGAGACGGGGGCCGTCGACTGCGGCTGCCCCACCGTGGGCTGGCCGGTGCCCGCGACGGGGTCGTCTACGGGAGGCGGGGGCGCGGGCGACGTCGGCGGCACGACGGTCGTGGGCGCGGGCGTCGCGGCTGTCACCGGCATCACGCCGGTGCCCGAACCGGTGCCCGAGCCGGTGCCCGAGTCGGTGCCCGAGCCGGCGTCCTTCGCGTCCTTGGCACCCCGCGCCAGACGTCCGGCCACAACGCCCGCGGTCAGCGCGCCCAGGAGGAACACCCCGGGGCGGCGGCGGGCGAACGAGCGGACGTCGTCGAGCAGGTCCGCAGGCTCCCGGCCGTCCAGGTGGTCGCCGAGGCTGCGGGCCCGGTCGGCGACCTGGCGCGCGACGTCGGAGGCGAGGCCAGGGCTCGTCGACTGCTCAGCCATCTGGTGCAGGTCGTCGCTGAAGCTGCTCAGGGTGTCGACCAGGCGGTCGCGCTGCGTGCGCGACTGCTCGTCCACCTGGGCGAGCGCCTCGTCGAGGAGACCGCGGGCGTGGTCCTTGGCCTCGCTCGCGATCTTGGCGGCCTCCTCGCCGGCGACGCTCGCGACGTGCGACGCCTCGTCGGCGGCGGTGGAGGCGGTCTGGCTGGCCGCGTGCTTGGCGTCTTGCGCCTTCTCCGCGACTCCCGACGACGACTCGTCGGTCGTCGATGGCGTGCTCGGTGTGGTGCTCATGGCGGCTCCTCATCGTTGCTGGAGGAGCCGAGTACCCACCGGGTCGCGACCTAGCCCGGATCTGGCGGGTTCCACCCATTCGGGTGACCCGCAGCACGCTCAGGCGTCGAGCGCCTCCACGTCCACCTCGTAGGCGCCCTGCACGATGAACTCCTTGCGCGGGGCGACGTCGGAGCCCATGAGCAGCTCGAAGACCTGGGCTGCGGCGTCGGCGTCGTCGACGGTGATCCGGCGCAGCGTACGGCGGCGGGGGTCCATGGTGGTCTCGGCCAGCTGATCGGCGTCCATCTCACCGAGCCCCTTGTAGCGCTGGACCGGGTCCTTCCACTTCACGTTCTTCTTCTTCAGCTCGGCGAGCTTGCGCTGCAGCTCGTCGTCGGAGTACGTGTAGACGTACTTCTCCTGGCCCTTCTTCGGCGCCGAGATCTCGATGCGGTGCAGCGGCGGCACCGCGGAGTAGACGCGGCCCTCGGCGATCAGGTCGGGCATGTACTTGAAGAACAGCGTCGCCAGCAGGCAGCGGATGTGCGCGCCGTCGGAGTCGGCGTCGGCCATGAAGATGATCCGGCCGTAGCGGCGCGCCTCGAGCTCGAAGGTCCGCCCGGAGCCTGCTCCGACGACCTGGATGATCGAGGCGCACTCGGCGTTCTTGAGCATGTCGCCCACGGAGGCCTTCTGGACGTTGAGGATCTTGCCGCGGATCGGCAGCAGGGCCTGGAACTCCGAGTTGCGCGCGAGCTTCGCGGTGCCGAGCGCGGAGTCACCCTCGACGATGAACAGCTCGGTGCGGTCGTTGTCGTTGGCGCGGCAGTCGGCGAGCTTGGAGGGCAGCGCCGAGGACTCCAGCGCGTTCTTGCGGCGCTGGGTCTCCTTGTGCTGACGCGCGGCCAGGCGGGTCTTGGAGGCGGCCACCACCTTCTCCATGAGGAGCTTGGCCTGCGCCTTCTCGGCCCGCTTGGAGGAGGTGAGGAAGTTCTTCAGCTCCGCCGACACCACCCGGCGTACGACGGAGCGCACCGCGGGCGTACCGAGGATCTCCTTGGTCTGGCCCTCGAACTGCGGCTCGGCCAGTCGCACGGTCACCACCGCGGTGAGTCCCTCGAGGACGTCGTCCTTGATGACGTCGTCGTCGTTGACCTTGAGCGCCTTGGTGGCCCGCATCGCGTCGTTGAAGGTCTTGGTGAGCGCTGACTCGAAGCCGCTCACGTGCGTGCCGCCCTTCGGGGTGGCGATCACGTTGACGAACGAGCGCAGCTCGGTGTCGTAGCCGGTCCCCCAGCGCGCCGCGATGTCCACGGTCAGCTCGCGCTCGACCTCCTGGGGCGTCATGTGCCCCTGGGCGTCGAGCATCGGCACCGTCTCGGTGAAGGTGTCCATGCCCTGGAGTCGCAGGATGTCGGTGACCGGCTCGTCGCTGGCGAGGTACTCGGCGAACTCCGCGATGCCTCCGTCGTGGCGGAACTTCTCCTCGACCGGCACCTCGCCGCGCAGGTCGCGGATGACCAGCTCGAGGCCGGGCACGATGAACGAGGTCTGCCGGGCCCGGCCCAGCAGCCCCTCGAACTCGAAGGTGGCGTCCTTGGTGAAGATCTGGCGGTCCGGCCAGAACCGGATCCGGGTGCCGCTCTTGCCCTTGGCGACCTTCTTGCCCTTGCGGGTCAGGCCCGAGCGCGGCGTGAAGGGCGCCGCGGGGCCCTCGCCGTCGAAGACGCCGGGGTTGCCCCGGCTGAAGCTCAGCCCCTGCTGGGCGGGCGCCCGGTCGACGTCGATGTCCATGCGCGAGGACAGGGCGTTGACCACCGAGAGGCCGACGCCGTGCAGGCCACCGGTCGCGACGTAGGACCCGCCGCCGAACTTGCCGCCGGCGTGGAGCTTGGTGGCCACGACCTCGACGCCGGGCAGTCCGGTCTTGGGCTCCTTGTCGGTGGGGATGCCGCGGCCGTCGTCGTGGACCTCCACCGAGTCGTCGGCGTGCAGCGTGACCTCGACCCGGTGCGCGGAGCCGGCCAGCGCCTCGTCGACGCCGTTGTCGATGATCTCCCACAGGCAGTGCATGAGGCCGCGGGTGTCGGTCGAGCCGATGTACATCCCCGGTCGTTTGCGCACCGCCTCCAGTCCCTCGAGGACGAGGAGGTGCGCGGCGTTGTAGGTGTTGTCGGCGATCGTGGGGCTCCTGGCAGGTGTGACACGTACGGGCTCTCTTCGTCCTCGAATCTACCCGCGACACGCCGTACGCCGGTGAAGGCTCGCCTGCTCGCCCCGCCCTACGGTGGGCGGACAGCCTGCTCGTGGGGCCGACGTCACGATGTGGACACGATCGGTGCTCGGAAGGACCGTTCGACAGCACTCCCACCACCCGAACGTCACACTCAAGAGCAGATCAGCAAGCCGTCTCCTCCCCAGGTCGCCGTTCCAGGGCGTGGGAACCGGGGAAACGGGGAATGACCAGCCGTGATTGGATCGAGGTGTCCCAGGACACCTGGCGCAGGGACCGGCGCAGGGAATGTTGTCTCCCCTCGCTAGGTTTGAAAGAGACACCACCCGAGAAATGAGGCCGACGTGACAACTGCTGTTGCCCCTAGTGCTCCTCTGACTGCCGAGGACCGCTGCGACCGTTGCGGTGCGCAGGCCTACCTGCGTGTCGAGCTCCAGACCGGCGGCGAGCTCCTCTTCTGTGCCCACCACGCGCGTGAGCACGGCGACAAGCTCAAGGAGGTCGCCATCAACCTGATCGACGAGACCCACAAGCTCACCACCCCGGCAACGACGCCGCGAGACGAGCACTGACCCTCGCACCGACGACTTCTCGATGGCCCCTGACGCGAGTCGGGGGCCATCGGCCATTTCGGGGCACCCCGGCATGACAGGGTGTGCCGCGTGAGCCTCCTCGATGTCCTGGTCGCCGTGGCGATCGCCGTCGGCCTGGCCGGCATCCTGGTCCCGGTCCTGCCCGGGTCGATCCTGATCCTGGCCGCGGTCCTCGTCTGGTCGGTCGACGTGGGCAGTGCGCTGGCGTGGACGGTGTTCGCCGTGGTCACCCTGCTGCTCGTGCTGGGCGGGATCGTGAAGTACGTCGTGCCGGGCCGACGGCTGAAGACCGCGGGCGTCCCGGCCTCGACCCAGTGGGCGGGAGCCGGGCTCGCCGTCGTGGGCTTCTTCGTGGTGCCCGTCGTCGGCATCTTCCTGGGCTTCGTGCTCGGCATCTACCTGGCCGAGCTCCGACGTGTGGGCTCCGCCCAGGCCTGGCCCTCGACGACGCACGCCCTGCGCGCCGTCGGGCTGAGCGTGCTGATCGAGCTGACCGCCGGGGTGCTGGCGGCCGGCACCTGGGTCGTCGGAGCGGTGCTGGCCTGAAATGGCGCTGCTGCTCTCGCTGGCCGCCGCCGCGTCGTACGGCCTCTCGGACTTCATCGGCGGGGTCGCCTCCAAGCGGGTGACACCCTGGACGATCGCGCTCGTCGGCCAGGTCGCCGGCTCGCTGCCGTTCCTCGTGGCCGGGCTCCTCGGCGACGGGTCGTTCGGCCCCGCGGTTCTGGGCTGGAGCGTGCTCGCGGGCCTCGGCAACGGGCTCGGCACGGCGTTCCTCTACCGAGGGCTGTCGTCGGGGCGCATGGGCGTCGTGGCCCCAGTGTCGGGGGTAGGGGCGGCACTGCTCCCGATCTCCGTGGGCCTGGTCACCGGGGAGCGGCCCTCCACCCTGGTCTGGCTCGGCATCGTGGCGGCGATCCCGGCGATCTGGCTGGTCGCCCGGGAGCCGGTCACCGGCTCCTCCACGGGGGGCACCGGCCTCATCGACGGTGTCCTGGCCGGCGTCGGCTTCGGCGTCCTGTTCTCCGCCCTCGCGCAGATCCCCGAGGATGCCGGGCTGGTCCCGTTGGCGCTCAACCAGCTGGTCGCCGCCGTTGTGATCGTCCTGGTCGCCGCCCTGCTGCGGGCGCCGTGGGTCCCCCGCCGCCCTGCCGCGCTGCTGGGAGTCGTCAGCGGCTGTCTCGGTGCCGCCGCCACGGCACTGTTCCTCGTGTCCTCACGCGACGGCAGCCTCACCGTCGCGGCCGTCATCACCTCGCTCTACCCCGCGTTCACCGTGCTGCTCGCGCTGTCGGTGCTGCGCGAGCGCGTGCATCGAGCTCAGGCCGTGGGGCTGTCACTGTGCGCGGTGACGGTGGTGCTGGTGGCATTGGGGTGACCGGGTCAGCGAGACCTGCGTCCGCTCGCCGAGACGAAGACAGCGACGATCGGCTCATGGGGTCTCCTCCACTCGGGGTCTTCGCGGTCCCTACCCAGCTGGCGCGGCGCCCCACCGCACGCCCGGCGACTGACGGGGCCGGACTCTGGGTACCGTCACCGCGTGACCCAGACCCCCGACGAGGCACGTGACCCGCTGCTCGGCCAGCCCGAGGAGCCACCGCGCGCGGTGCCCCCTCCCGAGCAGCCGGCGCGCGCGGAGCCGCCCCGTCGCGACGTCGACGACCCGCTGCGCGGCTCCCGGACCAGCGGCTTCTGGGTCGCCGTCGTCGGGCTCGGCCTGGTGCTCCTGCTGCTGATCATCTTCATCGCGCAGAACACGCGGAGCACGACCGTGTCGTTCCTGGCGTGGGACGGGCAGGTCCCGGTGGCCGTCGCCATCCTCATCGCCGCCGTGGCGGGGCTGTTCCTGGCGGGCCTCGCCGGGACGATGCGGATCCTGCAGCTGCGCCGTCGGGTGCGGCGCACCCGGGGCTGAGCGCCGCTGACGCACGACGAAGGCCCGGCCGCTGAGCGGCCGGGCCTTCGTGCGTGCTCGGTGCGGGTGCCGCCTCAGTCCAGGTAGTCGCGCAGGACCTGGGAGCGGCTCGGGTGGCGCAGCTTGGACATGGTCTTCGACTCGATCTGCCGGATCCGCTCGCGGGTCACGCCGTAGACCTTGCCGATCTCGTCGAGGGTCTTGGGCTGGCCGTCGGTGAGGCCGAAGCGCATCGAGACGACGCCGGCCTCGCGCTCCGAGAGGGTGTCGAGCACCGCGTGCAGCTGCTCCTGCAGGAGGGTGAAGCTGACCGCGTCGGCCGGGACGATGGCCTCGGAGTCCTCGATCAGGTCACCGAACTCGGAGTCGCCGTCCTCGCCCAGCGGCGTGTGCAGGGAGATGGGCTCGCGGCCGTACTTCTGGACCTCGATGACCTTCTCCGGGGTCATGTCGAGCTCCTTGGCCAGCTCCTCCGGGGTGGGCTCGCGGCCCAGGTCCTGGAGCATCTGGCGCTGGACGCGCGCGAGCTTGTTGATGACCTCGACCATGTGCACCGGGATGCGGATGGTGCGGGCCTGGTCGGCCATGGCGCGGGTGATCGCCTGGCGGATCCACCAGGTCGCGTAGGTCGAGAACTTGTAGCCCTTGGTGTAGTCGAACTTCTCGACCGCGCGGATCAGACCGAGGTTGCCCTCCTGGATCAGGTCCAGGAACAGCATCCCGCGGCCGGTGTAGCGCTTGGCCAGGGAGACCACGAGACGCAGGTTGGCCTCGAGCAGGTGGTTCTTGGCGCGACGGCCGTCCTCCGAGATCCACTCGAGCTCCTCGAGGAGCTTGGGCGAGATCTTGCCGCCCTTGGCGAGCTTCTCCTCGGAGAAGAGGCCGGCCTCGATGCGCTTGGCGAGCTCGACCTCCATCTCGGCGTTGAGGAGCGGCACCTTGCCGATCTGCTTGAGGTAGTCCTTGACCGGGTCGGCGGTCGCGCCCGCGACCATGACCTGCTGCTCCGGCTCGTCGGTGTCGTCGGCCGCGGACACGACGAAGGTGGCCGACTTCTCGTCCTCGACGATGGTCGGGTCCGCCTTGACGTCCTTCTCGAACTCCTCGTCGGGGATGTCGGGGAGGATCTTCTTGCCGTCGGCGTCGACCACCACGATCGGCTCCGCCGTCGGGGCCGTCTGGGCCGCGTCGGTCGCCGCACCCTTCTTGGCGGTCGTCTCGGCCGGCTGCTCGGCGGCGGCCTTCTTCTTGGCCGGGGCCTTCTTCGCAGGCGCCGTCGCCGTGGTGGTCTTGCGGGGGCTCCCGGCGGCCGCGACGCGGGCGCCGCCGGCCGGCATGGCCACCGAGATGCCCTCCGAGCTCAGGTGCGCGAGCAGGGCCTTGAGATGGCGCGGTTCGACCGCGGCCGCCTCACTCGCCTGCCTGACCTGCTCCGGGGTCACGCTGGCGGTCGGGGCTGCCTGCTGGATCAGCGCCTCGACAGCGGGGTGGGACAGGACGTCGGCAGGGATCTTGCGCGCGCTCGAAGACACGAACACCTCTCGTCAAGCTGGCATTGGGCGCGGCAAGACCCGGTGTCGTCAAGAGCCGCTGATTCATTCTGCCACGGGCCGGGTGAGGTCCTCACATGGACCCGCGAACCCGTGGAGATCACTCGGACGCGGTGGCCGCCTTGGCCGCCGCCTTCTGCTGCTTCTTGTGCTCGCGCACCTTCTGCAGCGAGGCCGCGTCGACGACGTCGGCCACCGACCGGTAGCCGTCCAGGGCGTAGTCCCCCACGGCCTCCTCCCAGCCCGCCGGCCGTACGTCGAGCTGCTTGGCCAGCAGCGCGGTGAAGATCCGCGCCTTCTGCTTGCCGAAGCCGGGCAGCTCCATGACCCGCTTGAGCAGGTCCTTGCCGTCGGCGGCCTCGGTCCACATCCGCTCGGCGTGACCGTCGTACCGCTCCGACACGAGCCGCGCGAGCTCCTGCAGCCGCGCCGCCATCGAGCCCGGGAAGCGGTGCACCGCCGGAGGCGTGGCGCACAGCGCCGCGAACTCCTCCGGGTCGGCCGCGGCGATCGCCTCCGGGTCGAGGGTGCCGAAGCGCTCCAGCACCTTCGCCGGACCGCGGAAGGCGTGCTCCATCGGGTACTGCTGGTCGAGCATCATCCCCACCAGCAGGGCGAACGGGTCGTCGGTGAGGACCTGGTCGGCGTCGTCGTCGCCGGTGATGCGGATCGAGGGCATGCGCCCATCCTGCCCCAGCCCGGCTAGCGGGTGGGGCGGTCCCGCCAGGCGCCGGTGGCCCACAGCGCCCAGGCCACGAGCAGCGGCTGGAAGAACAGCCGCACGAAGCGCTTGCGGTCCGTGTCCAGCCCGAAGGCGTCGGTGTGCTCGAGGTACTGCGCGATGTTGCCCGGGAAGATCGCGACGAAGAACGCCGCCACGAGCAGCCCGACCCCGATCCGGCCGCGACCGAAGGCGACGAGGGCGGCGCCGAGGCTGATCTCCATGACGCCGGACACCAGGACGACCGGGTCGTCGGAGACGGGGAACCAGTCGGGCACCTGCGCGACGAACTCCTCGCGGGCGAAGGTCAGGTGGCTGACGCCCGCGAAGACCAGGATCGCGCCCAGCAGCATCCGGGCAGCGGTGCGCGGGCGCGACGTGGGCGGCGCTTGCCAGAGGCTCATGCCTCGACCCTAGGGCTAGGACCACCGTGCGGCGCTGCGTCGGAGGCCGGGCCGGCGGCGTACGCACGCTGAACGCCCAGGAGATGGGGCCCCGCACGTGGGACCGGAGCCGGGCCGGCGCAGCTCGCACCCTTCGACCCGCCGAGGTAGCCGTCGGCCCGGGCCGGGACAATGACAGGGCGCCCCGACCTCCGGGGCACGACGAGGACGAGGAGCAGAACCGGTGCCGGGACTGGACGAGAAGCTGGTGGACGTCTACGACGAGGTGCTGCGACGCAACCCGGGCGAGACGGAGTTCCACCAGGCCGTGCACGAGGTGCTGGACAGTCTGGGCCCGGTCGTGGCCAAACACCCTCACTACGCCGACGCGGCGATCATCCGGCGGCTGTGCGAGCCGGAGCGCCAGATCATCTTCCGCGTCCCTTGGGTCGACGACGCCGGCCGGATCCAGCTCAACCGCGGCTTCCGCGTCGAGTTCAACTCGGCCCTGGGTCCGTACAAGGGCGGTCTGCGCTTCCACCCCAGCGTCAACCTGGGCATCGTGAAGTTCCTGGGCTATGAGCAGATCTTCAAGAACTCCCTGAGCGGCATGCCGATCGGCGGCGGCAAGGGCGGCTCCGACTTCGACCCCAAGGGGCGCAGCGAGGGCGAGGTGATGCGCTTCTGCCAGGCGTTCATGACCGAGCTGTACCGCCACATCGGGGAGTACACCGACGTCCCGGCGGGCGACATCGGGGTCGGCGGCCGGGAGATCGGCTACCTGTTCGGCCAGTACAAGCGGATCACCAACCGCTACGAGTCCGGCGTGCTGACCGGCAAGGGCCTGGCGTGGGGCGGCTCCCGGGTGCGCACGGAGGCGACCGGCTACGGCACCGTCTTCTTCGTCCAGGAGATCCTCAAGACCCGCGGGGAGTCGCTGGACGGCAAGCGCGTGGTGGTGTCCGGCTCCGGCAACGTGGCGACGTATGCGATCGCCAAGGTCCAGGAGCTCGGCGGCACCGTCGTCGCCTGCTCCGACTCCGGCGGGTACGTCGTCGACGAGCAGGGCATCGACCTGGCCACCGTGCAGGAGATCAAGGAGGAGCGACGGGCCCGGATCTCGACCTACCTCGAGCACCACCCCCACGCCCAGTACGTCGAGAACCACTCGGTGTGGCAGGTCCCCTGCGACATCGCGTTGCCCTGCGCCACGCAGAACGAGCTCAACGGCACCGACGCCGCCGCCCTCATCGCCCACGGCTGCTCGGTCGTCGCCGAGGGCGCCAACATGCCGTGCACCCCCGAGGCGGTGCGGGCGTTCGCCGAGGCGGGCGTGACCTTCGCGCCCGGCAAGGCCGCCAACGCCGGCGGGGTCGCGACGAGCGCCCTGGAGATGCAGCAGAACGCCTCACGCGACTCCTGGACCTTCGAGCACACCGAAGAGCGGCTCGCCGGGATCATGCGCGGGATCCACGACCGCTGCCTGAGCACCGCCGACGAGTACGGCAGCCCCGGCAACTACGTCGCCGGCGCCAACATCGCCGGCTTCACGCAGGTCGCCGACGCCATGGTGGCCCTCGGCGTCATCTGAGGACCGGGTCGGTCGACTCAGTCGGCCTTGACCGCCAACACCGGGCAGTGGGCGTCGAGCAGGACCCGCTGGGCGTTCGAGCCCAGGATCAGCTTGCCGACCGGGGTGCGCCGGCGCAGGCCGATGACGACCAGCTCGGCGGAGTTGGCCTCGGCGATGCTGAGCAGGTCCTCAGCCGGCTCGAAGCCGCGCACCAGCTGGCGCAGCTCGTAGGTCACGCCCGCCGCGTCGAGCGTGGCGCGGACCGCGGCCATGTCGCTGTCGAGCTGCGCCGCCGCGGACTCGTCGTAGGCCGCGCCGCCGCGATGGGAGTTGACGACCACGAGGCTCGCGCCCCTCAGCTTGGCCTCGGAGATCGCCTGCGCGAGTGCAGCCTCACCCTCGGGCTTGGGCACGTAACCGACCACGACTTTTCCCATGGCGGGCAGGCTACCGGGTCCCGAGGCTCGCGCGGGACCCTGTGGAGGAAGGCGGCGCCGGCGCGTCGCTTCGGGCACGCTGCCCCCATGGCCGAGGGACTGCACCAGCCGCTGTCGCCCGCGCTGCACCGGGTGCTGCGCCGCGCCGTGCTCGACCACGCCACTGCGGAGCACCGCAAGGCGTTCCTGCCGCTGGTCCACGTGGGGATCCCGGGCCGTCGGGAGGCGGTCTTCGCCGTGCGCCCCGATGAGCCGACCGACCACGCACTGCGCACCGACATCGTGTCCGCCATGGTGCGCCGCGTGCGGCAGCCCGGTCCGGCGCCCATGGTCTGGCTGACCCGACGCGACCCGCTCGACGCGCAGGACGTCGACCTGGCCTGGCTGGCCTCGACGCGCTCGGCCTACGGCGAGCTCGGCCTGCCGCTGGTCATGGTCGTCGTCAACCGCCACGGCTGGCGCGACCCACGCAGCGGACTCAGCAGGTCCTGGCACCGTCTGCGGGCGCCGGCAGGCCGCTGACCTACCAGGCGTGCACCGGCTCGTTGGTGTGCATGCGCTCGCGATAGTCGAGCAAGGTCGCGCGCAGTGCGTCGGAGCGGTCGTCACCGGCGCGCTCGCGCATCTGCCGCACGAACCACTCCGCCCCGTTGCGCCCCGTGAGGCAGCGTTGCTCGACGATGCCGAGGAGGCGGTCGATCTCGGCGCCAGACGCTCCCCACGCCTCCAGCCCCTGCTGCGCCATCGGCAGCAGCCGCCGCAGGACCAGCTCGGTCGCCTGCACCTGCCCGACGCCCGGCCAGTAGATCTGCGCGTCGATCCCCTGCTGGGCGGCCACGTGGAAGTTCTCCTCGGCGGCGCTGAACGACATCTGGGACCACAGCGGCCGCTCGCTCTCGGCGAGCGCGCGCACGAGGCCGAAGTAGAACGCCGCGTTGGCGATGGTGTCGGCCACCGTGGGGCCGGCGGAGAGCACCCGGTTCTCCACGCGCAGGTGCGGCACCCCGTCGTTGATGTCGTAGACCGGACGGTTCCAGCGGTAGATCGTGCCGTTGTGCAGCCGCAGCTCGGACAGCACGGGGGTCCCGCCGGCCTGCAGGACCGCCAGCGGATCCTCCTCGTCGGTGATCGGCAGCAGCGCCGGGAAGTAGCGGACGTTCTCCTCGAACAGGTCGAACACCGAGGTCACCCACCGCTCGCCGAACCAGACCCGCGGGCGGACGCCCTGCGCCTTCAGCTCCTCGCTACGGGTGTCGGTGGCCTGCTCGAACAGCGGGATCCGGGTCTCGCGCCACAGCTCCTTGCCCAGGAGGTACGGCGAGTTGGCCCCGACCGCGAGCTGGACCGCCGAGATCGCCTGCGAGGCGTTCCAGTACTGAGCGAACTGGTCGGGCGAGGTCTGCACGTGGAACTGGGTGCTGGTGCACGCGGCCTCGGGCACGATCGAGTCGGCGGAGGTACGCAGCCGCTCCGATCCGGTGACCGCGATCGTGATGTCCTCCCCGCGGGCGTTCAGGATCTGCTCGCTCAGCAGCCGGTAGCGAGGGTTGCCGCTCAGCGAGGCCACCGACATGTGGCCCTCGGCGAGGGTGGGCAGGATCCCGATCATGACCAGGTGGGCCCCGACCTCGGAGGACTTGCGCTCGGCGTCGTTGAGGCTGCGCCGCAGGCTGTCCTCGAAGACGGTCAACCCGGACTCGCGCAGCCTGGCGGGTGGCACGTTGATCTCGATGTTGAACTGGCCGAGCTCGGTCTGGAAGTCCGGGTCGGCGATCGCCTCCAGCGCCTCGCTGTTCTTCAGCGCCGGGTCGCCGAACTCGTCGACGAGGTTGAGCTCCACCTCGAGGCCGGTCATCGGGTCGTCGGTGTCGAACCGCGCCTCGCGCAGCATCCGGGCGAACACGTCGAGGCAGCGACGGACCTTCTCGCGGTGCCGCGTGCGGTCGGCCCCGGTGAACTCCTGTGCGTCGACCTCTTCGCCCATAGCCGCACCCTAGTGCGACGAGCGCCGCCCAGACCCTCACCCGCACAGGCGTGGCCCTCATGCCGGCCTGCCGCGCGGCGGTCGCAGCCCGTCGGCCCAGTCGAGGTCGGGCTCCCAGGCGTCCGGCGGCACGGCGTGCGTCAGCAGCAGCGCGAGCTCCGCGGCCGGCGGGTAGCCCGGGTCGGCATCGGCGACCCGGTCCAGCGCACACCACGCGAGCGCGCCGTGGCCGGCGCGCCAAGCGGACCAGCCCAGCAGGAACGCCGGTGCCGCGAGCAGCTCGCGAGGGCAGCGCCGCACCAGATCTGACCAGAGCTCGACGTGGGCGGCCGCGGCATCCCCGGCGACGAGGTCCCACGCGGCATCGCGCAGGCGCGGGGTCCGCAGCGCGCTCAGGAGCCGGGCGGCGGCGTGGTCGCCGGGGCGGGAGTCCTCGACCACGTGCCCCCGCACCGTGCTGCGCACCCAGTCACCCTCCGCGAGCAGCGCGGCGGGTCCGGTCGGCGGCCCCCCGGCCGGCAGCGCCGCCTCCACCGCGGCCACCCGCCCCGGGTGGGGGTCCAAGGTGGCGTCGAGGGCGTCGCGCGAGGCATGGGTGACCCGGCCCCGCAGCACCGCGTCGACCAGGAAGGGGTGCGCGGTGACGTCGTAGGCCACGCCGATCTCCCGGATGAGCCGATCCCCGCGCAGCAGGGGGTACCACCGGCGGCCGTCGGCACGCAGCGCCTCCACCACCGAGATCGCGGCCTGCCGACAGCGCTCGCGCAGGCCGCGCCACACCTGGCGGGCCAGCACCTCGTCGTCGGTGTAGACGACGAAGACGACCTGGCGCACGCGGTGGGCGGTGGCGGGGCCGAGCAGGGACTCGACCGTCTCCGGCAGCTCCGCTCGGCACCGCGGCAGGTCGACGCGGGCCTGGAAGGCGCGCGGGCCGCCGAAGGTGAGCATGGCCACGGACTCGTCGGGGTCGAAGCCGAGCGTCACGCAGACCATCGCGAGGACGTCCTCGGGGCAGCGCGCGACCATCGTCATGGGTTCGGTGGGGGTCATGCAGGCAACGTCCCCGCGCACGCCGACAGCCACGCCCGCCGGTGCCGGAGCTGGGGACGGTCGGTGTCGATGGGTCTGCCTGTGGACGACAACCGGCCTTCTCTCCCCCGGGGTCGGCCACCGACGGTGGCCGCGGGTAGTTTGCGGGCGTGCGCGCCCAGGCCTCGGTCCTCCACCTGGACCTCGATGCCTTCTTCGCGGCGGTCGAGCAGCGCGACAAGCCGTCGCTGCGGGGCAAGCCGGTCGTCGTGGGCGGCGTCGGTGGGCGCGGCGTGGTGGCGACGGCGTCCTACGAGGCCCGCAAGTACGGCGTGCGGTCGGCGATGTCGACCCGGGAGGCCCGCTCCCGGTGTCCTCACGCGGCCTTCCTCAGCGGCCGCTTCCACGCCTACCGCGCCTCCAGCAACGCGGTGATGGGGCTGCTGCGCTCGGTCTCCCCCCTGGTCGAGCCGCTCTCGCTGGACGAGGCGTTCGTGGACCTCGAGCGCGCCGACCTGCCCGACCTGGAGCTGCCCACCCTGACGGCCTTCGCGGAGCACCTGCGCGCGCGGGTCGCCGAGGTGACCGACGGCCTGACCGCCTCGGTCGGGCTCGGCTCGTCGAAGTTCATCGCCAAGGTCGCCAGCGAGCTGGACAAGCCCGACGGCCTGACCGTCGTCGCGCCGGGCACCGAGGTGGAGCTGCTGCGCCCCATGCACGTGAGCGTGATCCCCGGCGTCGGGCCGGCCACGGCCGAGCGGCTGCGCCGCGCCGGCATCCACACGGTCGCCGACCTGGAGTCGGTGGGCCTCGAGGAGCTGGTGCGGCTGGTGGGCAAGGCCCACGGCACCGGCCTGTGGCACCTCGCGCGCGCAGACGACGACCGTCCGGTCCTGGCCGAGCGGGAGACCAAGTCGGTCAGCGTCGAGGGCACCTACGAGACCGACCTGACCGACCGCAAGCTGATGGAGGGCCTGCTGGCTCGCCAGGCCGGCGAGGTCGCCGCCCGCCTGCGCAAGCACGGCCTCTCGGGGCGCACGGTCACCATCAAGGTGCGACTGCACGACTTCACGACGCTGAGCCGCTCCTCCACGCTGGCCTCCCCCACGGACGCCACCGCCACCATCGCCCGGCTGGCGCGCGCCCTGCTCGCCGACCTCGACACCTCCGGCGGCGTCCGGCTGCTCGGGGTGGGCGTCTCGGGCCTGGCCGACTGGATCCAGGACGACCTGTTCGGGGAGTCCGACCCCGAGGTGGTCGAGCAGGAGCCGGAGCCGGTCCAGGCCCCGACCAGCCGCCACCCCACCTGGGCGCCCGGCGCGGACGTCGTCCACGCCGACCTCGGCCGGGGGTGGGTGTGGGGCTCCGGGCGGGGGGTGGTGACGGTGCGCTTCGAGACCGCCGAGACACCCGCCGGTCCGGTCCGCTCCTTCCCGATCGACGACCCCGACCTCGCTCCGTGGCTCCCGGCGGAGGCCGAAAACTCGCTCGCGGAGGGCGTCGAGGAGACCTAGCCTCGAAGGCATGGACCTGCGGCGGATCGACATCCACGACGACGCCGTCATGCGCGACCTGCACCGGGTGGTCGACGCCGCCCGCCACGTCGACCGTCCCGACGCCCCCCGCGTCACGTGCGAGGAGTACGTCGCCGCGGTGCGGGCGCCCGACAGCGGCGAGCGCGCCGAGTACGTCGCGGCGTACGACGGCGACACCATGGTCGGTGCGGCGATCGGGTTCCTGTTCCTGCTCGACAACACCGACAAGGCCTGGCTCGACGTGTGCGTGGACCCCCCGCACCGAGGCCGCGGCGTCGGCACCGCCCTGCTGGACCGGATCACCGACGTGGCGCTCGCCGACGGCCGCACCGAGCTCCTCGCCGACGCCAAGATCCCCTTCGACCGGCTCGACGAGCATCCCTACCGCACCTTCGCCGAGCACCGCGGCTACACCCAGTCCAACATCGAGGTGGTGCGCCACCTCGATCTCCCGGTGGACCAGGAGCGGCTGGCGCAGTGGTCGGCGCTCGCGCGCGAGAGGGCCGACGGCTACCGCATCGAGACCTTCGTCGGCCCGTTCCCCGACGAGTACGCCGAGTCGCTGTGCGTCCTGCTCGGCCAGCTCGCCGTGGACGCCCCGACCGGGGACGTCGACTTCGAGGAGGAGGTCATGACGCCCGAGCGACTGACCGAGCGCTACCAGATGTCGCTCGCCATGGGCCGCGAGATCCTCGAGAGTGTCGCGCTGACCCCCGATGGGGTGGTCGCCGCGCAGTCGACCCTGGTCGCGCCCGTCGAGGGCTCGCGCTACGCCTACCAGTGGGGCACCTTCGTCCACCGCGAGCACCGCGGCCACCGCCTCGGCCTGGCGGTCAAGACCGCCAACCTGCGGGCGGTCCAGGAGCGCCACCCGCACCTCGAGCGCGTCACGACCCAGAACGGCGAGACCAACGACCACATGATCTCGATCAACGAGCTCCTCGGCTTCCGCCCGGTGGAGGCCTCGGTGGAGTTCGTCAGGCGCGTCTGAAGCGCACCTCGTCGCCGGGCCTCAGCTGCGCGCACTGCCACAGGTCCGCCTCCTCCACGACGGCCAGGACCGGGTAGCCCCCGGTGGGCGGGTGGTCGGCCAAGAGGACCACCGGCTGCCCGCTCGGCGGCACCTGCACCGCGCCGAGCACCATGCCCTCGCTCGGCAGCTCCTCGGCGCGCACGCGCTGCGGCACCGGCCCCACCAGGCGCATCCCCACCCGGTCCGACGCCTCCCCCACGACGTACGGCGCACGGCACAGCGCCGCGAGGGCCCCCGCCGCGAACCAGTCGGCGCGCGGTCCCGCGTGCACCCGCAGCGGTCCCGGCTCGGGCGGGCGGGGCGTGTCGTGCGGGGCCGGGCGCCCCGCCGCGAGGCCGACCGGCAGCGTCGTGCCGGCCACCAGCCTCGGCGGGCCGACCCAGGCCAGGGTGTCGGTCGAGCGCGAGCCCAGCACCGGCGCGACGTCGACTCCGCCCGCGACCGCCACGTAGCAGCGCACGCCGGCCGTAGGCACCCCGAGGCGCAGGGTCGCTCCCGCGGGCAGCCACTGCGCGCAGGCGTGGCCGCGCGGGCTGCCGTCCACCGCCACCGGGACCGGCGCGCCGGTGACCGCCACCCACGCCCCGGCGTCCGTGCGGAGCTCCAGGCCGCCGAAGGTGGCCTCGACGAGCGCGGCGCCCGGGTCGTTGCCGACCAGTCGGTTGGCGAGGTCCGCCGCCGGAGCATCCAGCGGGCCGGCCCGGGGCACTCCGAGGTGCGCCAGCCCCGGCCGCCCGCGGTCCTGGAGAGTGGCCAGCGGACCGGGCCGCACCACGTGCAGGCTCATGCGCGAACGAACCGCACCGGTGTGCCCGGCGCCAGCAGCGCGGGCTCGTCCAGGGCCGGGTCCCACAGCGGGATCGACGTACGGCCCAGGAGGCGCCAGCCGCCCGGCGAGGCCGTGGGGTAGACCCCGCACCAGGCGCCGGCGAGGCCGACCGCGCCGGCGGGCACGCGCGAGCGCGGCGCGTCGAGCCGCGGCACGGACCCGCCCAGGCCCGCCAGGTAGGCGAACCCTGGCGCGAAGCCGCAGAACGCAGAGACGAACGCCGTCGACGTGTGCCTCTCGACGACGCCGTCGACGTCGGTGCCCCACAGCTCGGCCACGAAGGCCAGGTCCTGCCCGTCGTAGGTCACCGGCACCTCCACCGGAGCCCGCTCCAGGGTCGGCGCGGAGCCGTCCCACGCGGCCAGGGACGCCCGCAGCGACTCCGGATCCCGGACCCCGTCGAAGAGCACCGTCTGCGCCGCCGGCACCACCTCGGCCACCGGCAGCCGGGCGCCGCGCGCCCACGCCGCCAGCGCGAGCGCGGCGTGGGCATCGCCCAGCTCGACCAGCACCGCCCGGGGACCGAACGCGCGCAGCTGCATGGCGGCAGTCTGCCCCGACGTTCGCGCGGGCGTCAGATCGCCAACGGGAAAAGGGTGAGGGCCTCTCGACGGTATGAGCATCAAGAGGCCCTCGGCTTGGCCGGAAACGGTGACGCCCGGCCGATCATGACTGGTGCTCCGACCCCGCCGTCCCCGTCACCGGGCCGACGCCTCGAGTTGCCTCGCGGTGTGGGTCTTCGATCCTGTCCGATCACCAGGTCTCGGTCTTCCTCGCGGTCCGCCTCGATCTGGTAGGAGAGTTCTACGGGTCAGCGAGCACCGCCCGCAAGGGGTGGCGGGAAAGAACTCCCACAAACTTCCGGTCCCACAGGCTCCTCCACAGAAGTGCCCGCTCCATCCACAGATCCCGGAGCGTTTCCACAGGTCTGGCCCCTACCTGTGGAGCGTCAGGCGAAGGGGCGCAGCGCCCAGCCGCCGGCCTCCAGCACTCGCCGTACGGCGCTCGCGTGCGCGACCGCCCCGGGCTCGTCGCCGTGCAGGCACAGCGAGTCCACCCGGGGAGCCAGGGCGAGCGCCTGCGCGGTGATCTCCGTGGCCCCGCCGAGCACCGCACCGGGCCGCTCGCGCGAGACCAGCCGGCCCGCCCCGTCGTAGGCGCGGTCCGGGAAGCCCTCGTGCCACACCGCGCGGCCGGCCGCGAGCGCCTGGCGCAACAGTGCGCCGCCCGCCATCCCGAGCACCGGCAGGTCACCGGAGCCCGCCAGCACCGCGGCCGCCTGCTGCTCGTCGTCGATCACCCGGTGGTAGAGCGCGCCGTGCGGTTTGAGGTAGCGCACGTCGGTGCCTTCCTCACGGGCCAGGGACCGCAGCAGCCCGACCTGGTCGGCGACCTGCTCGCGCAGGACGTCGGCGGCGACGTCGGTGCGCCGGCGGCCGAAGCCCTCGCGGTCGGCGTAGGAGACCTGGGCGCCGACCACGACGCCGCGCCGGGCCGCCTCGGCGCACACCGCGCGCATGATCGCCGGCGAGCCCGCGTGGTAGCCGCACGCGACGTTGGCGCTGGTGACCACCGCCAGCAGCGCCGCGTCGTCGGTCACCTCCTCCCCCAGGTCGGCGTTGAGGTCGATGCTCGTCTGCTCACCCACCCGCCGAGCCTCTCACCCAGCGGCTGGATAGCGTGCATGGCATGACCGCCCCCGTCCCTCCAGTCGCCCCCGCGCGCCCCGTCACCACCGAGCACCACGGGCGCACCCGCGTCGACGCCTACGAGTGGCTGCGCGACAAGGAGTCGCCCGAGGTGGTGGCACACCTCGAGGCGGAGAACGCCTACACCGAGGCGCGCACCGAGCACCTGGCCGGGCTGCGGCAGACGATCTTCGAGGAGATCAAGGCCCGCACCCGCGAGACCGACCTGTCGGTGCCGACGCGAAACCGGGGCCACTGGTACTACGCCCGCTCCTTCGAGGGCCGCGAGTACGGCGCGAGCTGTCGGGTGCCCGTGATCGACCCCGAGGACTGGAGCCCGCCGGTCCCGGCCGAGGACGCGTCGGTCGACGAGCCGGCCCTGCCCGGCGAGGAGCTGCTGCTCGACCTGAACCAGCTGGCCGAGGGCCACGACTTCTTCTCGCTCGGCGGCTCCAGCATCAGCCCGGATGAGACTCTGCTGGCCTACTCCACCGACGTGAAGGGCGACGAGCGCTACACCGTCCGGATCCTCGATCTGGGCACCCGCGAGCTGTTGCCCGACGTCATCGAGGGCGTCCTGGGCGGGGTCACCTGGGACCGAGCAGGCGAGAACGTCTACTACTCCACCGTCGACGAGAGCTGGCGCTCGGATAAGATCTGGCGCCACGCGCTCGGCACCAGCCAGGACGATGACGAGCTGGTGCACCACGAGACCGACGGGCGGTTCTTCGTCGGCCTCGGCCGCACCCGCAGCGACCGGTTCCTCGTCATCGCCTCGGGCTCGAAGACCACCTCGGAGTACCGCTTCCTCGACGCCGACGAGCCGGACGCGGGCTTCCGCCTGTTCTGCAAGCGCCAGGAGGGGGTCGAGTACTCCCTCGAGCACGCCGTGATCGCCGGTCAGGACCGGTTCCTGGTCCTGCACAACGCCACCGGCCCCGACTTCGAGCTGGCCGCCGCCCCGATCGCGCCGACGCCGTCGTCGCAGTGGCAGCCGCTCATCGCCCACGACCCGGCGACCCGGCTCGAGGACGTCGACGCGTTCGCCGGCCACCTGGTCGTCCACCAGCGCAGCCAGGGCCTGACCCAGTTGCGGATCCTGGAGCTGGGCGAGGCGGGCGTGTCCGACGACTACCTCGTGGAGTTCGACGCACCCGTCTACACCGTGGGGTCCGGTGGCAACCCCTCCTTCATCCAGCCGACCGTCCGCCTGGGCTACACCACGATGGCGGTCCCGGCCTCGATCTACGACTACGACGTCCGCACCCGCGAGCTGGTGCTGCGGCGGCGCACCCCGGTCCTGGGCGGCTACGACCCGGCCGACTACGAGGAGCACCGGCTCTGGGCGAGCGCCGACGACGGCGAGCAGGTCCCGATCTCGATCGTGGCGCGCCGCGGCTCCCGCGAGGGCGTCGGCGGCGGCACCGGGCCGGTGCCGGTCCTCCTCTACGGTTACGGGGCCTACGAGGCGTCGATCGACCCGTACTTCTCCGTGGCCCGCCTCTCCCTGCTCGACCGCGGCGCCGCCTTCGCGATCGCGCACGTGCGCGGCGGCGGCGAGCTCGGCCGTCGGTGGTACGACGACGGCAAGATGATGCACAAGCAGAACACCTTCTCCGACTTCATCGCCTGCGCGCGTCACCTGGTCGACACCGGCTGGGCCACGCCGGAGACCCTCGTCGCCGAGGGCGCGAGCGCCGGCGGGCTGCTGATGGGGGCCGTGGCCAACCAGGCGCCGGAGCTCTTCGGGGGCATCGTGGCCGGAGTCCCGTTCGTGGACAACCTCACCACCATGCTGGACGCCACGCTGCCGCTGACCGTCACGGAGTACGACGAGTGGGGCAACCCGGAGGCGGACCCGGAGGTCTACGACTACATCGCCGGCTACGCGCCGTACGACAACGTGGCGGCGGTGCGCTACCCGCCGATCCTGGCCGAGACGTCGTTCAACGACACCCGGGTGCTGTACGTGGAGCCGGCCAAGTGGGTGGCCCGACTGCGGGCCACGGCGGTCGAGCCGGACGTGCTCCTGCGCATCGAGATGGCCGCCGGCCACGGCGGCGTCTCGGGTCGCTACAAGGCCTGGCACGACCGCGCTTTCTCGCTCGCCTGGATTCTGGACCGGATGCGGCTTGCCTGACTCCGCGTCTGGGTACCCCTGAGAAGTCCCTGAGAGTTCGACACCGTGGCAACTCTGGGGCAATCCGCTTCGTCATTCATGACGAAGGCTCTTATGGGGGACCGGGAATCCTCGTTCCACCGGGAGCGTTGGGTTATCGCAGGGTGAAGGGTCACCTTGCAGTGAGGAGGGACCCCATGGCGGCACGGACTGCAACGGCCACGCGCGAGATCGAGGGGCGCGACAGCGTCGGCCTGTACCTCGACGAGATCGCGCGCACCCCCCTTCTCGACGCGGCGACCGAGGTGGAGCTCTCCAAGACGATCGAGGCCGGCCTCATGGCGGAGGCGCTGCTCGCGGAGGGCCGCGTCGGCCGGCGCAAGGGCGGCGCCCCCGGCCACGCCACGGCCCAGGAGCTCGAGTGGCTCGCCGAGGAGGGCCGCAAGGCCGTCGACCTGTTCATCTCGGCCAACCTGCGCCTCGTCGTCTCCATCGCGCGCAAGTATGGCCGCGCCCAGATGCCGATGCTCGACCTGATCCAGGAGGGCAACACCGGTCTGATCCGCGCGGTCGAGAAGTTCGACTACACCAAGGGCTACAAGTTCTCCACGTACGCCACCTGGTGGGTGCGCCAGGCCATCACCCGTGGCATCGCCCAGCAGGCCCGCGTCGTGCGGCTCCCCGTCCACGTCGTGGAGGAGCTCAACCAGGTGGGCGGCGCGCGTCGCACGCTCGAGCGCCAGCTGGGCCGCGACCCGGACCCGAGGGAGATCGCCGAGGAGCTGGGCATGGACGTCGACCGGGTCCTCGACCTGATGTCGTGGGGCCGCGAGCACGTCAGCCTCGACTCCCCCGTCGACGCCGACGGCGACACCTCCCTCGGTGACCTGATGGCCCAGGAGACGGCCCCCGGGCCCGATCTCACCGTCGTGGACGTCGAGTCCCGCGAGCGCCTCAACCGCCTGGTCGGACAGCTCGACGACCGCGCCGCCGACATCATCCGGTCGCGCTACGGCCTGGTCGACGGGCGGCAGCACAAGCTGGCCGACATCGGCGTCAAGCACGGCATCTCCGCCGAGCGGGTCCGCCAGCTCGAGCGGGAGGCGCTTCAGAAGCTGCGCCGCCTCGGCGACCCCGATCTGGCCGCCTGAGCTCCTGAGCATGCGCATCCAGCGCGACGACCTCCGCAGCGCGGAGGTCGTCGCGTTCCTGTCCGAGCACGTGGCCGAGCTGCGAGCCGTCAGCCCCCCGGGCAGCAGCCACGCCCTCGACCTGGACGGGCTGCGCGCCCCCGGGGTCTGCTTCTGGACGGCGGTGGCCGAGGACGGCGAGCTGCTCGGCTGCGCCGCTCTCAAGGAGCTCACGAGCGGGCACGCCGAGCTCAAGTCGATGCGCACCGCCACGACGCGCACCCGGCAGGGCGTGGCGACCGCGCTCCTGACGAGGGTCCTGGAGGAGGCGCGGGCGGCGGGCTACGAGCGGGTCAGCCTCGAGACCGGGTCCTTCGCCTTCTTCGCACCGGCCCGGGCGCTCTACGCGCGCCACGGGTTCGCCGAGTGCGGGCCATTCGCCGGCTACGGCCCCGACCCGGCCAGCACGTTCATGACGCTCGCGCTGCGTCCGTGAGCCCGGCGTAGACCTCCTCGACCCGCAGGCGCAGGTCCTCCAGCGAGCCGGTGTTGTCGATGACGTGCGTCGCCACCGCCAGGCGCTCCTCACGGGTCGCCTGGGACGAGATCCGCGCCTGCGCGTCCTCGCGGGTCCAGCCCCGGTCGCGCAGCATCCGCTCGACCTGCGTCTCGGGAGGCACATCCACGACAAGGACGGCGTCGAAGGTGTCCCCGCGACCCGACTCGGCGAGCAGGGGGATGTCGTGGACCACCACGGCGCCCTCGGGCGCCGCCTCCTCGAGCGCGACGATCCGCTCGAAGACCAGCGGGTGGACGATCTGCTCCAGCGTCCGGCGCTTGGCCTCATCGCCGAAGACGAGGGTCCCCATGGCCGGGCGGTCGAGGTCGCCGTCCGGGGTCAGCAGCGCCTCGCCGAAGGCCTCCACGACCGCCGTGAGCCCGGGCGTACCGCGCTCCACCACCTCCCGCGCCAGCTTGTCGGCGTCGATGACGACCGCGCCGAGCTGGGCCAGGATCGCCGCTACCGTGCTCTTGCCCGAGGCGATGCCGCCCGTGAGTCCCACCCGCATGGCGTCACCGTATCCCTGGCCGCACTCACTGCCCGCGGGGGTCGCCGACCACGGACCTGCCTCAGCAGGCGAACTGGCGGCGGTACTGCTGAGGGCTGACCCCCCGCACCCGGGTGAAGTGGTGGCGCAGCGTGGCGGCGTTGCCGAAGCCGACCTCGGCCGCGATCCGGTCCACCGAGGCGTCGCTGCGCTCGAGCAGCTCCTCGGCGGCCTGCACCCGCTGGGCGGTGACCCAGCTGTGCGGGGTGGTGCCGGTCTCGTCGCGGAAGCGCCGGGCGAAGGTCCGCGAGGACATGTGGGCGCGCCGGGCCAGCGCGTCCACGCCGAGGTCGTCGTCGAGGTGCTCGGCGATCCACTGCAGCACGGGGCCCAGCGTCTCGGCCCGGCACTCCGGCACGGCCCGCACGATGTACTGCGCCTGGCCGCCCTCGCGCTGCGGCGGGACGACCATGCGGCGGGCCACGGCGCTCGCCACCGCGGCGCCGTACTCCTGGCGCCACACGTGCAGCGCGGCGTCCAGGCCGGCCGCCGAGCCGGCGCTGGTGACCACGTCGCCGGAGTCGACGTAGAGGACCTCGGGGACGACCCTGGCCAGCGGGAAGCGCCGCGCCAGCTCCTCGGTGTAGCGCCAGTGCGTGGTGCAGTCGCGGCCGTCCAGCAGCCCGGCCGCCCCGAGCGTGAACGCGCCCGAGCACACCGAGAGGATGCGCGCGCCGCGCTCGTGGGCGCGCCGCAGCGCGGTCACGACCCCGTCGGGCACGATGCCGCCGCGCGGCATCGCCGGCACGGCGATCAGGTCCGCCTCCTCCAGGCGGTCCAGCCCACGATCGACGTTGATCGAGAAGCCCATGGTGGTCGGCACCGCGCCCACGACCGGGCCGCAGACGGCGAAGTCCAGGGACGGCACTCCCTCGTCTCGGCGGTCGATCCCGAAGGCCTCGCAGAGCACGCCCAGCTCGAACGGGGCGACCCCGTCGTAGACGAGGGTGGCGACGTTGGTGAGCATGCCGCCATCATGGCAGAGAGTTGGCAGTAAATCGATGGAGTACGGCCTTTCTGCCACTCGTGGCACGAATCAGGTCAGCGCATGATTGCTGCCATGACCACCGTACTGATCCTCCTCGTCCTGATCGCCGGCTTCGCCGCGCTCGTGAGCTACGCGCGCCACGACCACTTCGCCGGTCCCGCCAACACCGCCGAGAAGCACGACGAGCTCGGCTCGCTCGCCCTGCGCGGCCGGGTCACCTGAGCCCGCCCGCCTGCCCACGCCACCGCCCTCCGACAACGCCGAAGGGGGCCCCCCCCCCGGGGGGGGGCCCGCCGGGGGGGGGGGGGGGGGGGGGGGGGGGCCGGCCGGGGCCGCCCCGGGGTTATAG
>NZ_JAJNRO010000007.1:0-202036 GCF_021083605.1 Nocardioides sp. cx-169 | reverse complement strand
CACCTGCCCCCGCCCGCCTGCCCACCCCACCGCCCCCCCACACCCCCGATGGGCGCCCCCCGCGCGGTGGGCGCCCTTCAGTGTCGTGCGGGGGTGGTTCGGCCGATCAGGCCTGGCCGCCCGTGAGCTTCTCGCGCAGAGCCTGCAGCGCCTCGTCCGAGGCGAGCGAGCCGCCCTCGGCGGAGCCGCCGGTCTCGACGTCGGCGTCGCCGCCCGAGGAGTACGTCGTGGCCTCGCCGGCCTCGACGTCGGCCTGCTTGGCCTCGGCCTGCTGCTTGACGTGCGCCTCCCAGCGAGCGTGCGCCTTGGCGTACTGCTCCTCCCAGATCGCACGCTGCTCGTCGAAGCCCTCGAGCCACTCGCCGGTCTCGGGGTCGAAGCCCTCGGGGTAGACGTAGTTGCCCTGCTCGTCGTAGGTCGCCGCCATGCCGTAGAGCGTGGGGTCGAACTCCTCGACGTCGGCCGCGGTCGCGGTCTCGTTGGCCTGCTTGAGCGACAGCGAGATCCGGCGACGCTCCAGGTCGATGTCGATGATCTTGACCATGACGTCGTCGTTGACCTGGACGACCTGCTCGGGGATCTCCACGTGGCGCTCGGCCAGCTCGGAGATGTGCACCAGGCCCTCGATGCCCTCCTCGACCCGCACGAACGAGCCGAAGGGCACCAGCTTGGTGACCTTGCCCGGCACGATCTGACCCATCTGGTGGGTGCGGGCGAAGTGCTGCCAGGGGTCCTCCTGCGTGGCCTTGAGCGACAGCGAGACGCGCTCGCGGTCCATGTCCACGTCGAGCACCTCGACGGTGACCTCGTCCCCGACCGTGACGACCTCGGAGGGGTGGTCGATGTGCTTCCACGACAGCTCCGAGACGTGCACCAGCCCGTCGACGCCGCCCAGGTCCACGAACGCACCGAAGTTGACGATGGAGGACACGACGCCCTTGCGGATCTGGCCCTTCTGGAGCTGGGTCAGGAAGCCGTGGCGCACCTCGGACTGGGTCTGCTCGAGCCAGGCGCGACGCGACAGGACCACGTTGTTGCGGTTCTTGTCGAGCTCGATGATCTTGGCCTCGAGCACCTGGCCCACGTAGGGCTGCAGGTCGCGCACGCGGCGCATCTCCACCAGCGAGGCGGGCAGGAAGCCGCGCAGCCCGATGTCGATGATGAGGCCGCCCTTGACGACCTCGATGACGGTGCCCTCGACGACGCCGTCCTCCTCCTTGACCTGCTCGATGGTGCCCCAGGCGCGCTCGTACTGGGCGCGCTTCTTGGACAGGATCAGGCGGCCTTCCTTGTCCTCCTTCTGGAGGACCAGGGCCTCGACCTCGTCGCCGACGGCGACGACCTCGTTGGGGTCGACGTCGTGCTTGATCGACAGCTCGCGGGAGGGAATCACACCCTCGGTCTTGTAGCCGATGTCGAGGAGGACCTCGTCGCGGTCGACCTTGACGATGATGCCGGAGACGATGTCGCCGTCATTGAAGTACTTGATGGTCGCGTCGATGGCCGCGAGGAAGTCTGCTTCGGACCCGATGTCGTTGACCGCCACCTGGGGCGCGTCGTAGTCCGGCTGGATCAGGGTGCTCGTCATAAGGGAGGTGATTCCTTGGTGGGCAGATGTCGTGCGGGCACGCCCGAGGTCCGGTTTCACTACCGATGTGAGCCCCGGCTCCCCGCGATGCGGGACCAGGCGGTGATAGCGAGCGAGAGTCCGCTCCGTATGGAACCCAGGCAGACAACAGGCGCAACTCGCGAGTTTACGCTCGCTCGCGCACGCGAGTCCAACCGGCCTCTCCCCACCTTTGTGATTTGGAGTGATTAGGGGCGGGGGGCATGGGGTAAGCGGGACATGGTAAGGCGCAGTCATCGCAGACGCTCCCTCCTGTCCCCCGACCGCACCACAGTGACCGCGCCCCACGTCCCAGGGTCGTGCTCCCGCCCTTGCGTGTCCGCGGCACGCGCGCCCGCTCCCCCTGAGCTCAGGAGAGAAGCGCATGAGATGCATCCGTCCCCTCGGGGCGACACTCGGTCTGTCGACACTCGCCCTCTACTCACTCCTTGTCGTCCCGTCGCCGGCCCAGGCCGCCGCCCGGACCGTCCCCTCCGGGGCGACCTCGACCGCGACCGGCGAGATCCTGCACGTCACGGCGCTCGACGTCCCGGCGCTCGGCACGGCGGTGGCCGACGTCGCGGTCGGCAGGGTGGAGGGGTCGCTCGACGCGACCCACCCCCGCGCCGAGGCGGCCGCACGCAACCTCGACGGCGCTCTCCTCGCGGCGGTCCCCCTCGACCTGCTCGCCGACTCCGCGCAGTCGGCGGCGCCGGACCACCCCGCCCCCGACACCGACGACGTCGCGGACGGGGAGGTGCCCGACCTGCTCGACCTCGGGGCGTCCACGACCTCCGCGCACGCCAGGTTCAGGGCCGACGGGAGCTGTCTGCCGGGCTCGACGCCGGTGAGCCGGTCGAGTGTCTCCACCACCGATGTCGGCGCCTTGGAGGTCGCCGGCGTGGGCCGCCTCCTCGGCCTGCCCGGCACCGCGTCGGTCTCACAGTCCACGGTGCTGGAGCCCAACGGGCGGCCGGACGGCGGGCGCGACGTGGTCAGCAGCGTCACCGGCAGCACCGTCGCGCTGGAGCTCGCCGGTGGCGAGCTCGTCGAGGTGACCTCCGCGCCGGTGCTGACGGCGCGCGCCGACGGGACCGCGGCCGGCACCAGGGCGACGTACTCCACCCCGGTGGTGGAGGTCGCCGGGGAGCCGCTCGTGCCGGGCACCCCCGCATCGGTGCCCGCGGGCGCCGGGGTGCTGCTCGAGCTGAGCCTGGCCGAGCCCACCGTCACCACGAGTGCCAACGGCCTCGGCGTGACCGCGCGGGTCTCCCTGCTGCACGTGAAGGTCACCCTCAACGGCGTCGTGGACGTGGCCGAGGTCGACCTGTTCCCGATGACGGCGCACGCCACCGCTCCGGCCGGCGGGGTCTCCTGCGGCACCGTGTCCGGTGACGCCGACACCGACGGTGACGGCCTGAGCGACACCGAGGAGACGACGGGCTCGGCCAACGACGCGTTCGGCAACGAGCCCACCGACCCCGAGCAGCGAGACAGTGACGGAGACGGCCTGACCGACCGCGAGGAGGTGACCGGCTCGGAGAACGCCGCCAACCCCGGCGTGCCGAGCGACCCCAACTCCGCCGACACCGACGGCGACCTGGCCGGCGACGGCGAGGAGGTGGAGGACGGCACCGACCCCGCCGACGCGCGGGACCCGGGCGCGCCGATCGACGCCGACGGTGACGGCCTGACCGACTCCCAGGAGACCAGCGGCGTCAGCAACGACGGCTTCGGCAACCTGGCGACCGACCCGCGCGACCCCGACACCGATGACGACGGGCTCGCCGACGGCGAGGAGACCAGCGGCGCGGCCAACCGCGCCCACGGCCGGCGGGCCACCGACCCCAACGACGGTGACAGCGACGGCGACGGTCTGCGCGACGGCGCCGAGGTGACGGGCTCGCTCAACAGCGGCCACGGCCGGCGCTCGACCGACCCGCGTGACGCCGACACCGACGACGACGGCCTGCGCGACGGCGCCGAGGTGCGTGGCGTCGTGGTCCGCCAGCGGGTGCAGACGGGCCCCCGCCGCTCCGCGATGATCGGGAGGGTCCGGACCGACCCGCTGCGCAAGGACACCGACCGCGACGGCCTCGCCGACCGCCGCGAGGTGCGCGGCATCGCCGTGCGCCCGCGGGTCCGCGTCCCGATGGGCAAGACCTACGTGATCCGGACCGTGCGGACCAACCCGCTGCGCAAGGACACCGACGGCGACGGACTGCGCGACCGGCAGGAGGTCACGGGCTCGGCCAACGCCCGCTTCCAGCGGCACCGCTCCGACCCGACCCACTGGGACACCGACCGCGGTGGAGTGCGCGACGGCACCGAGGTGAGGGCCGGGGCCGACCCGAGCGACGCCCGGTCGACCCCGCGCCACCCGCGCCCGCGCGGCTGAGCCCCGCAGGGCCTCGTGCGACGGACTCCGCCTCAGCCGGCCATGCCGACCGGAAGCGGGGTGCCCGTCTCGACGTAGGTCTTGAGGTTGCTGAGCAGGTAGGGCCAGCCCCCGACGGACTGGCGTCCGGTCTCGGTGCCGGCGACGCCGCGGTGCTCGACGGTCACGAAGGTCAGCGGACCGCGCTCCTCGAGCCTCCAGGTCAGGTGGCTGGGCTCGTCCGCGCTGACCCCCTCGTCCCAGCGGGCGTCGAAGGTCTGGACGAGCAGCCGGGGCGGGTCCACCTCGAGGTTGGTGCCGCGGATGTGGGTGCGGCCGTCGCTGTCGTCCACGGTGTAGTCGGCGCCCTGCTCGGTGGTGCACAGCCGCGAGCCGAAGTACCACTGGTGGGCGTCAGCGGTCGTGATCGCGTCCCACACCCGCTGGACGGGGGCGTGGATCACGACCTGCTGGACGAAGTCGGGTGCGCTTGCGCTGAGGTCGGTCATGGTGGGGTTCCTCTCGATGGCTTCGGCCTGGTCGCGTAGGCCGATGAGCTGGTGCGCCCAACCGGCCGAGAAGTCCGTGGTCCACTGCCGGGCCAGGTCCAGCAACGGCACGGGGTTGAGGTAGCAGAGGCGCTGCCGACCGACCTTGCGCGTGAGCACCAGGCCGGCCCGCTCGAGCACCTGCACGTGCTTGAGGACCGCGTGTCTACCCAGGTGAGGCAGCGCCTCCTCGAGCTCTCGCACCGGCCGCCCGTCCTCGGCCCGGAGCAGGTCGAGGATGACGCGACGACCAGGGTCGGCGAGTGCGGCGATGGTCGCCGCCGCGTCGTACTCCCCTGTCTCGGACATGCCGCCCAACATAGGTGACTCTAAAGTCACCTGTCAATGGGTCACTCCCTGAGCTTCCCGGCCCCGGCGTGCAGGTCCCCGCCCCGGGCGACGGCGCGCAGCAGGCGCTCCGCTCGCGCGGCGACGGGGTTCTCCTCGCGCCGTCCCGCGAGCTCGATGAGGGCCCAGAGGTCGGCCGCCCGCGCCAGCTCGAGCGCGGCATGCGGCGGAGCCCGGAACCGCTCGGTGTAGGCGCCCAGCACGGCCTCGACGTACGCCGGCTCCCGGTCGAACCGGAGCACGTTGCCCAGGTCGGTGAACGGATGGCCAGCGTGGGCGTACTCCCAGTCCACCACCCCCGTCACGGCCAGCGACCCAGGATCGACGAGCAGGTTCTTGGGGTTGAGGTCGCCGTGCACGAGGCAGGTGCGGGCGACCGTGTCCAGCAGCGCCTGGGCGTCGAGGGCCACCTCGCGCAGGCCCTGGAGCTCCCGCTGGGGCCAGTGCGCCAGTGCGTCCTCGTGGGCGGCGACCCACTCGGGGAGCCCGTCGGGCGCCCCGAGGCCACCCAGGGTGAGGTCGCCGTCGACGAACGCCCCCGGGCGGAGCATCGCGATGCCGCCCAGCGTCGCCACCACCTCGCCCACCGCCCGACCGATCCGCGCCAGGCCCTCCTCGTCCAGCCGCGGCAGGACCAGGTCGCCCCGCTCGCCCGGCAGCACGCTGGTGACCAGCAGCGCCGGCATCCCCGAGGCGGGGTCGGCGCGGCGCGCCTCGAGGGCGTCGGCGACCGGGAGCAGACCACCCACCAGGCGGAGCAGGGACGCGTCGACCTCGTGGGCGTGCTCGCGACCGGGGCGTGGGCGGGCGTAGACCCGCACGATCTGGCGCTCCCCCGCCGCCTCGGCCAGGAAGGTCTCCCCCGACCACCCTCCGGGCACCGGCGTCAGCGAGGCGAAGTCCACCCGGCCATGGTCGCAGGGGGCGAGGGGATAGCGTGAGTGCGTGCAGGAACACTGGCCGCACCCTCCGGTGCGCGTGGAGCGGCGGCCCGTCGGCGAGGCGGAGTCCCGGGCGGCCAACGGCCCCGACTGGGACCGCTATGCCGATGAGTACCAGGCGACGCACGGCGAGTTCCTCGGCGATGCCGGCTTCGTCTGGGGCCCCGAGGGCCTCACCGAGGAGCAGGCGGGAGTCCTCGGCGACGTCTCCGGCAAGGACGTGCTCGAGGTGGGCTCCGGCGCCGGCCAGTGCTCGCGCTGGGTCCGCTGCCAGGGCGGACGCTCCTTCGGCCTCGACCTCTCCCACCGCCAGCTCCAGCACTCGCGGCGCCTCGACGAGCAGACCGGCATCGCGGTGCCCTCGGTGCTGGGCACCGCCACGTCCCTGCCGTTTCGCGACGCCTCGTTCGACGTGGTGTTCTGCTCGTTCGGCGCACTGCAGTTCGTCAGCGAGATCGACCGCGCCGTCGGGGAGACGGCACGGGTCCTGCGACCGGGCGGGCGCTTCGCGTTCTCGATTACCCACCCGACGCGATGGATGTTCCCCGACGACCCGACCGAGGCCGGCCTCGTCGCGAGCCAGTCCTACTGGGACCGCACGCCGTACGTCGAGGTCGACGAGGCCACCGGCGAGGTGGCCTACGTCGAGCACCACCGCACGCTCGGCGACTGGGTGGCGCTCCTGGCCGGGCGTGGCTTCTCGATCACGACCCTGCTCGAGCCGGAGTGGCCCGAGGGCCACGACCGGCTGTGGGGAGGGTGGTCCGCGGTGCGCGGTCGCCTCACGCCCGGCACGGCGATCGTCGGCGCGGACCTGACGGCCCGCGCCGACGGTTAGCCTGCCGTCACGCGGACCGCGTGTGCGCCGAGGCGCCCCGGCCGCGGTGGGCGCCCAGGAGCAACAGGATCCCGGCGAGGATCAGGATCGCGCTGGCGCTGAGCGCGACGATCGGCACCGTCTTGGTGATGAGGTTCAGCCGGGCCACGTTGTCCTTGGCGTCCGACGAGCTCTCCTTCACCTGGTCCTCGGTGAACGCGATCTTGAGATCAAGCACCTGGGTGCCATCCTCGAGGAAACGCTGCTGATCCTGCGTCTGCTGCAGGATCGCACCGGTGGTCGGCTCGACCCAGATCTCGATCGCCTGGTCGTAGGTGCCCGGCACGCCCTCGGCGACCTCGATCTCCTCGTCGCTGATGGCCACCCGGTAGACGTAGCACTCGACCCCCTCGACGTCCTCGGTGCGGTCGTAGACGGCCGGGAAGGCCGCCCCGGCGGTCCCGTCCCAGTACTCGTAGTCCTTCTTCTCGGCACCGAAGGGCCACTTGTTGATGAGGCCCTCGTGCTCGGTGGCCTCCGGCAGACCCTCGAAGTCCGGGACGGCCACCGCCGTGACCCGATCGGAGGCGAAGACGTCGGTGCTGGCGCTGACCAGCCGCTCGTCGTCTCCGTCGACACAGGCCGGAGCATCGTCTCGGTCGATCACGACGCACGAGGTGTTCACCCAGGCCGCGGTCTCGTCGTCCGAGGCGCTCGAGTCCACCTTGGTGGTGCTCTGCACCTTGACGGGGCTCTCCGGCGCACCCTGCTTCGAGACGGTGCCGCTGAGGTTGGTCACGCTGACCACGTCCAGCGGCAGCTTCTTCACCTGGCCTGGCGCCCACGCCAGGCACATGAGCCCCACCACCAGGAGCAGACAACCGAGGCCGAGCAGAATCGGGGCAAGAAATTTGCGCACAGCGTTCCCCTCCCAAGGACATGCAGTCGCCGCATAGTAATGCAGGTCACACCCAATTGGAACGTGTTTCAGTTCGATCGAGTAGGGCGGGTCGGGCCGGCCGACGCGCGGCAGGAGCGTGTGGAATAGTCCGCGCGTGACCTCGCTCCCCGCAGCCGGCCCCGCGCTCGCCCAGGCGGTCCGCCCTCGGCAGTGGACCAAGAACCTGGTCGTCCTGGCAGCCCCCGCGTTCGCTGGCGAGCTGGACAACATCGACTCGGTGGCGCGCACGCTGCTCACCGTGGTCCTGTTCACCTTCGCGGCCTCGGCGGTCTACCTCGTCAACGACGTGCTCGACGTCGTCGAGGACCGGGCACACCCGACGAAGCGGCTGCGCCCGATCGCGGCCGGCCGGCTCGCGCCACGGATCGCGGTGGGGGTGGCCGTCCTCCTCATGATCGTGGCGACCGGCCTCTCCTTGGCGCTGTCGTGGCAGCTGGCCGTGGTGGTGGCGTCCTACTGCCTGGTCAATGTCGCCTACTCCCTCGTGCTGAAGGACGAGCCGGTGATCGACATCGCCGTCATCGCCCTCGGGTTCCTGCTGCGGGCCGTGGCCGGCGGGGTCGCCTGCGGGATCGACCTCTCGCAGTGGTTCCTGCTGATCGCGTCGTTCGGGTCGCTGTACATGGCCGCAGGAAAGAGGTACGCCGAGCTGCACCTGGAGGTCGAGGGGGGCTCGGTGACCCGGCCTTCGCTCAGCAGGTACTCCGCGACCTATCTCCGCTTCGTGTGGTCCACGTCCGCGGCGCTCCTGATCATGTCCTACAGCTTGTGGGCCTTCGAGATCTCCGTCCCCGGACCGATCCCGTGGACCGAGCTCTCGATGGCCCCGTTCGTGCTGGCCGTCCTCCGCTACGCCGTCGACGTCGACGCGGGAGTGGCAGGCGAGCCCGAGGAGATCGCCCTCTCGGACCGGGTCCTGCAGTCGTTCGCGGTGATCTGGGCGGCGATGATCGCCCTCGCCATCTACGGCTGACCGGCTCCCGACCCGCAGCCATTGGCGCTGTCTGGAGGGGCGTAGCACGCGAGAACCTCCGGCCGGGGTGGCCGGAGGCCACCTCCCGCTCGGAGGTTCTCGTTCGCTCAACCGGGCTTGCCGCGAAGAGCGGCCCGGCCGGGTACTGCTAGGCGGTCTCGGTGCGGCGTCCGGTCCGCAGGAGCAGCGCACCGACGAGCAGCGCCAGCAGCCCGCCGAAGATGCCCACGATCGGCACCCAGACGGTCACCAGGCTCAGCGTCCGCTGGTTGCTCTTGGCGTCGTCGACGTTGGTCTTCTGCTGCTCCTCGGTGAAGGCGAGCTCCAGCTCCAGTGCCTGCGGGCCTCCATCGATGTAGCGCTGCTGGCTGTCGGTCTGGTGGATGATGGCACCGGTGACCGGGTCGATGTAGATCTCCTTGTCACTGCTGTAGGTGCCCTCGACGCCCTCGGCGACCTCGATCGGTGCCTCGTCCACGACCACGTGGTAGACGTACGTCTCGAGCCCGCGCACCTCCGCCGTCCGGTCGTAGACCGCGTCGACGGCCTTGCCGGCAACGCCGTCCCAGTAGGGGTAGTCCTTCTTCTCGGCG
Organism: Nocardioides sp. cx-169; assembly: GCF_021083605.1. Taxonomy (NCBI): domain Bacteria; kingdom Bacillati; phylum Actinomycetota; class Actinomycetes; order Propionibacteriales; family Nocardioidaceae; genus Nocardioides; species Nocardioides sp. cx-169. The sequence goes on along the minus strand of NZ_JAJNRO010000007.1, from coordinate 192,872 downwards.
TCGAAGGGCCACTTGTTCTGCAGCCCCTCAGGCTGCTCGGCGTCCTCGGGGAGGTAGTCGCCGTTGTCGACCGACAGCGCGGTCTCGCGGTCCGTGGCGAACAGGCTGGTGGAGGCGCTCAGGAGCCGCTCGTCGTCGCCGTCGAGGCAGTCGGGGACCTCCCCTTCGTCTTTCATCAGGCACGAGTGGTTCACGAAGACGGCCGTCTCGTCGTCGGAGGCGTCGGTGTCGGCCTTGGTGATGCTCGACGCCCGCACCGGGCCCGAGTCGATCTCGCCGCTGGCGAGGTCGACCTTCCCGCCGACGCCGGACAGGTGGGTCACCGAGTCCACGTCGAGGGGGGTCTTCTTGACGACCCCCGGCGCCCAGACGAGGGCCACCAGGCCCGCCACCAGCAAGAAACCTCCGAGTGCGATCAGCACTCGAGCAACTACGGTGCGCACCTGTCTCCTCACGTCATGAACGTCACAATGAAATCCGGTGCACGGTAGCGCACCCCGCGCCGAGGTGTCGCACCGCCATGCCGGTGGGGTCCTTAGCGCTTGCGTAGGACGACGGCGAGGTTCCAGGTGGCCACCTCGCGCACGAGGGGCACCCGCAGCAGCCACCACGACCACGCCGGGTTGTAGCGGGGCAGGATCTCGACCACGTCGGCCTGGTCCTGGCTCCGGGCCCAGCGCAGCGCCTGGCCCACCGTGACCTTGAACAGCGACTCGCCGTACCGGTTCTTGGGCTCGTGGCCATGGGTGCGCCGATACCTCGCGCGTGCTCGGTGGCCGCCGAGGAAGTGCCAGGGAGCGGTCTCGTGACCACCCCAGGGACCGAACCACACCGTGTAGCTGAGGAACACCGTGCCACCGGGGCGGGTGACCCGCAGCATCTCCTGCGCCATCAGCCACGGGTCGCTCACGTGCTCCAGGACGTTGGAGGAGTAGCAGACATCGACGCTTCCGTCGCGAAACGGCAGGGCCATCCCGCTGCCCAGCAGGGTGCCCGCCGGCATGTCGCCGAGCCCGGACAGCTCTCCCACGTCGGCATCGAGCGCGAGGTAGTGCGCTCCGGCGGCGGTGAAAGCGTCTCGGAAGTAGCCGGGCCCTCCGCCCACGTCGAGCAGGAGGGCACCGTCGAGATCGGCGTACTCCCTCAGCTGCTCCACCGAGTCACGTGCCAGCGCGGTGTAGAACCGAGGCGGGTCGGGCTGCTCGTAGCGGAAGGCCCGCAGCAGCGCGACCGACCTCGCGAGCGTGGCCCGGCTTCTCGACCTGGACCTGGCGCGCCCAGGTATGCCCTTCACGCGCGGCACACTAGCGGGTGCCCTAGCGTGTCGCGGATGCACCGGCTCCATGACCTCGCAGGCAAGCACGTCGTCTTCCTCAGCTGGCGCGACACCCGCAACCCCGAGGGCGGTGGAGCCGAGCGCTACCTCGAGAAGGTCGCCGAGGGCCTGGCCGAACTGGGCTGCCGCGTGACGATCCTCTGCGCCGCCCACGCGGCTGCCCCTCCTGACGAGACCGTGGACGGGGTCAGGTACGTGCGACGGGGCTCCAAGCTCACCGTCTACCTGCGCGGCATGCTGGCGCTGGCCCTGGGCCGGCTCGGTCACGTGGACGTCGTCGTCGACGTTCAGAACGGCCTCCCGTTCTTCTCGCGCCTCGTCACCCGGGCTCCGGTGGTCGTCCTGGTGCACCATGTCCACCGCGAGCAGTGGGGCGTCCTGTTCGGCCCCGCGCTGGCCCGGCTCGGCTGGTGGATCGAGCGCAGCTTCGCGCCGTGGCTCTACCGGCGTTCCCAGTACGTCGCGGTGTCGCACGCGACTCGGGGCGAGCTGCGGGAGCTCGGGGTCGACCTCGACCGCATCGCCATCGTCCACAACGGGACCGACCGGGTCGTGCGGGTCGACGAGACCAAGGCGCCCTACCCGACGATCGCCGTCGTGGGCAGGCTCGTCCCGCACAAGCAGGTCGAGCACGCGATCGACGCCGTCGTCGCCCTGCGCCAGGACTTCCCGGGCATCCGCCTCCAGGCGGTGGGGTCCGGGTGGTGGGAGGCCAACCTGCGGGCCTACGCCGTCGAGAAGGACGCCTCGGACATCGTCACCTTCCACGGTCACGTGGACGAGCTGACCAAGCACGAGATCTACGCCCGGGCGTGGCTGCTGGCCCTCCCCTCCATCAAGGAGGGGTGGGGACTGGTGATCGGCGAGGCGGCGATGCACGCCACACCCACCGTCGCCTACGCCTCCGCCGGCGGGACCCGGGAGTCGGTCCGCGACGGGATGACCGGGCTCCTGGTAGCCGACCAGGACGAGTTCACCGCGGCCGTTCGCCGCCTGCTCTGCGACCAGGAGCTCCGGGACCGGCTGGGCGCGGGCGCGCTGATGATGAGCCACTCCTACACCTGGGAGCATGCCCAGGAGTCGTTCGCCGTCGTGGTCCTGGCGGCCTGCGAGGGACGACGCATCGACGCTCAGGACCCCGACGAGGGGGCCTGAGCGTCGAGAAGGGGGCTACTCGCCGTACTGGATGACGGGCTTCTCGACGCTCGCGGGGGACTTGTCGGGTGCGGCCGTCTGGCTGCTGACAAGGCCCACGATCGCGGCCGCGCCCACAGCGCCGCCCACGACCATCGTCGCGATCAGAGTGACCAAGCTGTTGGTAAGCACGTGTTGCCCTCCTAGTAGGGACTACACCGTAGCAGCGCCGAGCGCGAACGTCGGGTTAGCGCTGGATCCGGCCGCGGCGTCGTGCGCGAGCCGCCTGCAGCACGCCCGCGGCCACGCAGCCCAGGAACCCCGCCCACGCGGCCACCATCGCGATGGTCCACGAGGTGTGGCGCTCCGGTCGGGCGGGGTCCTCGAGGACCACCACCCGCAGGTCACCGTCGAGGAGGACCCTCCCGGCCACGTCCGGGGCGGTGCCCACCGCCGTGGTGTCGACGACCACGACCCCGACCCCCTCCGCCGCCAGGGCGCTCGCCCTGGCCTCGGGAGTGCCGAGCTCGAGGGCCTCGGCGACCTCGGCGACGCGCGGGTCCTCCCCCGGCAGCGTCGTCCCACCGACGACCAGCTCGTCGCTGGCGACATAGTCGTAGGGCAGATACCGCCACACGGGGTCGAGCACCTTGCGGTCGTCGTTCCAGGCCGGCTGGCGATAGCTCGACAGCGGCAGGCTCACCAGGTCACCGGCGCTGCGCCCCTCGCGGGCGAGGACGTCGCGAGCCGCGACGTACGACTCGGGGTAGGCCACCGCCCCCAGGCTGCCGCCCGCGCCCCACAGCGCCCCGGGAAGCACCAGGACGGGAAGGGCGACCAGCACGGGCGCGAAGACGGCGCGCGACCCTGCCTCGGGCGCCACCAGCCTGAGGACGGGCTCGGTGCCGTGCGCGACCAGGATCGCGAGGAGAGGGGCGCAGAGCACCAGGGCGCGGGCACCGTCACGGAAGAGGCCCGCACCGGGCACGGTGCTGAAGAGCCAGCCGGCCGTCTCCGGCGCCATCCACGTCGCCACGGCCAGGGTGAAGCCGACTCCCCACATCACCAGCAGGGCTACGGCGTCGCGCCGATCGGCTCCCCGCCACCAGCGTCGTGCGCCGGCCGCAGCGAGCAGGACCAGGAGCACGGTGGCGACCCAGCCCAGCAGTCCGGCCCTGGCGTCCGGCACCACCTCGGAGTTCCAGATCCCCCCCAGCGTGAGGGCGGCGACCGGTCCCGGAAGGCTCCCCTCGTCGGCGAGGGCGAACGCCCGCGCGCCGGCCCCGGCGGTGGTGGCGCTTGCCGCGTGCAGGAGCCCCGCCACGAGCCACGGCGCGTTCGCTGCGGCGGCGAGCCCGGCGACCCGGAGAAGGTGCGCCGGCCGGCGGGTGGCCCCACACAGGACGAGCACGAGGGCGGTGGCCACTCCGGCGCTCGCGCTCAGTGAGGCGACGGGCATGAGCAGGCACAACCAGGGGGGAAGACTGCCGGTCCCGCGCCACCGACGCGCGCCGAGGATCACCCACGGCAGCGCGGCGTAGCCCAGGAGCACGGGCCAGTGGCCGATCAGGAGCCGCTCGACGACCAGCGGGTTCCACTGGTAGACCGTGACCGCCATGAGCCGGCCGGAAAGCGACACCTCGCCGACCAGCCGCGCCGCGCCGAGCCCCGCTCCGACCAGCGCCGCCGTCAGCACCAGCTTCTGCAGCAGCTCTCCGGGCACCAGCTCGTCCAGGACCGCCACCACGGCGTCGCTCGGGACCGCCCGGGGCAGCCCGCTCGCGATGCCGAGGAAGTCCGCACGCAGGGCGAGGTCCGGCACCCAGACCATGTCGTAGCTGAGCACGAAGCCCCTGCCCAGGGCCGGGCCGAGCATCAGCACCGCGAGCAGCAGCGACCATAGGGCCGGCGCCGCCTGGACTGCGCGTCCTCCACGTCGCTGGTCTAGGGCCACGGCGCGATCCAACCACGCGCGGCGGCCGGCTTCCGCACCGGCGGCGGCGGCGCGGGGCCACATGGCCTAAGGTCCTCCGGTGAGCATGCCCACAGCCACCAGGGGCGCCGGCCTGCGCGGCAGTGCCGGCATCGCCGTGGCGATGCTGGTCATGAACGTGACCACCTACGGGTTCCAGATGGTCGCGGCGCGGCTGCTCGGTCCGGCCGAGTACGGCGCCGTGGCCAGCCTGATGGCCTTCCTGCTGGTCCTCTCGGTGCCGCAGCTCGGGCTCCAGGCCACGGCGGCGCGTCGTATCGCGGCGGACGCCCATGACTCGCGGTCGGTCGAGCGCTCGATCCTGAGGCTCTCCTACCGGGTCGCCGTCGTGGTGAGCCTCGCCGCGCTCGCGGCGACCCCCGCCGTCGTCCACCTCCTCAGGCTGGACAGCGCCTGGCCGGCCCTCCTGATCGGGCTGTCGGCCGGCCCCCTCACGGTGATGGGCGGACAGGCCGGGGTGCTCCAAGGCGAGCGCCGCTGGCGTGCCCTGGGTCTGCTCTACATGGCGATGGGGGTGCCACGTCTGCTCCTGGGCTGCGTGTTCATCGCGGTGAGCCCGACCACCACGGCGGCCATGCTCGCGGTGCTCCTGGGCCTGACGGCTCCGGCAGCCGTCGGCTGGTGGGCGCTGCGCCGGCCGCGCGCCGACCCGGGGCCCACGGCGCCGAGCCTGCCTGCCGAGCCGGCCCGACGGGTGATCGCCGAGCTGGCGTCGAGCTCGGTCGTGCTCCTCGCCTTCCTCGTCCTCACCAACGTCGACGTCCTCATCGCGCGCCGCACCCTGGACGAGCACACGGCCGGTCTCTACGCCGGAGGCCTGATCGTCACCAAGGCCGTGCTGTTCCTCCCGCAGTTCGTCATCGTCGTCCTCTTCCCCTCGATGTCGGCCCACGCTTCTCGTCGCTCCGCGCTCCTGGGCGGGCTCGCGGTCCTCGCCGGCACCGGCGCCGTGTGCACCCTGGGCGCCTACCTGCTGAGCCCGCTCGCCCTGGTCTTCGTGGGAGGCAGCGAGTACGCCGAGGTGGAGTCACGACTGTGGCTGTTCGCGCTGCTCGGCATCATGCTGGCGACCCTCCAGCTGCTCGTCTACTCCGCGCTGGGGCGAGAGAGCCACCGCTCGACGTACCTGATCTGGGCCGGGGTCGCGGCGATCGTGACGGCCGGGCTCTTCGCGACGGGCATCACCGGCCTCGCGGCGTCGGTCGCGGCGGTCGACGCGGCGCTGGTCGTGGTCCTCGCCGGCTTGGCGCTGCGCGCGGTGCGGGGCCCGGAGCCACGTCATTGACGCGTCACTGACGAGGTCGGCGGCGCGGCAGCCACCGGCCTGCCCAGGTGGGCGTCAGTCCCGCGGCACCGCGTAGCCCACCTCCACGGACACCACGCACACCGTCCCGGCCTGCTCCCCTGCGGCCTCGTCCAGTAGCGACATCCGCAGGGCGTCGACGTCTCCGCCGACCACCAGGTCGACGACGTTGAGACCACCGCGCAGCGGGACCGCCTGCTCGTCGCCGGACGCCTCGACCCTCAGCATCCCCTGGGCAGCCGTGTAGTAGCTGATGCGGGCCACCATGCGGTCCCCGGACATCGACTCGTCCAAGGGGACCGCGTCGCCGTCTCGGGTGATCGGATATCCGCACGACTCGTTGTCCGTCGGCCTCGACCTGGTCGAGGCCACGAGGTCGATCGGGCGCAGCCGACCATCGGAGTCGACCATCCGCATGCGGTGGCTCGGCAGGTCGAAGACCGGGCTCTCCGGCGCGATGCCGACCATGGTGGACACGCGGGCGTCGTCCTCGAACCACCCGATCATGATGCCGTCAGGGGTCCTGCCGTCGTAGATGACCACCTCCGGCTGGTCGCGGAGCTCCGCGCGCAGAGTCTCGACGTAGCGACGGTCCTCGCCGTTGTAGGAGTACGACGCGACCGACGCGGTCGTCACGCCGGCGGAGGCCACGTAGACGAGCGTGAGCCCGAGGGCCACGACCGCACCGGGCAGCCGGGGCACCCGGAGCTCCCGGAGCCGGCGGGGCACCCGAGGACGCCCGGCAGGCAGGGGCGTCGGAGCGCGGGCGGCGAGCACCGCGCGCACCACCAGCGCCAGCGCGACCGGCAGCACCGGGACCATGTCGGCGGCGTAGCGCGGGATCAGCCCGAAGAGCCCTCCCATCATGGAGCGCCCGGCGAAGAGCAGTCCCACGTCGACGAGGGCGTAGATCGCGAGCAGCAGCCACCCCCAGAGCGCGGGCCGGGCGCGGCGCACCGTCCAGAGCACCGCCGAGCCCGCGACCAGCCAGGCGAGGACCACCGCGTACGTCGGCGGCATCAGCAGACTGTCGCCCACCACCGACGGGCTCCACGGGCCACCGACGAAGCCCGGGACGGCGTTGCGGAACACGAAGTTGCCCACGAGCTCGAGCCCGCCTCCGGCGGAGCCCGCAGAGGTAGCCGCGATCGGCGCGATCGCCCGGTGCATGAGGAGGTAGGCCCCGAGCAGCATCACCAGCGGGGCCCAGAGGGTCAGCAACCGCGACTTCAGTGCCTCGAGGATCGCCCGCGGCCCGGACACCGGCGACCAGGCGCAGGCGACCAGCCCCAGAACCACGGGGAACAGCGCGGCCCGCTCCTGGAAGAGCAGCCCTCCTGCCGTGGCGGCGAGCACGAGCGGCAAGGCCCAGCGGCGCCCCTCCTGAAGATGCACCAGCAAGGCCCACACGGCCAGCAGCAGGCAGATGCTGATGGGCAGGAACTGGATGGCGACCGCCCACCACTGGGTCGGCCACAGTGCCAGCGGGCAGGTGAGGCCCACGGTCAGGAGCGGGACTCGCGACCACGATCCGGGAAGCATCCGGCACAGAACCATCCACAGGAGCACCGCCGCCATCGCCTGCATGACCAGGATCTCGACGACGACGACGCCCCAGTCGAGCGGTGCGTAGTGGGCGTGGGCCCAGGCGAACAGGAAGCCGCCCGGGAAGAAGTGCCCCGAGTAGTCCTGGGTCAGCATCTCCCAGCTCAGCGGCTCCGCGCCGAGGCGCAGCATGAGGTAGTCGTCCTGGGTGAAGAACCCCCGGCCCAGCAGGACACCGCGCCAGACCGCCTGCCCCGCGATCAGGGCCAGGGCGACTGCTCCGGCCGCGGAGCGCCACGGCGCGGCCCAGGTTCGCCAGACCGAGCTGGGCTCAGCCATGGAGGGCCTCCCTCTCCGTGCCACCGTCGGCGACGCCGTCGGAGGGCAGGCCCGCACGGCTCGCGCCGCCGATCGCGAACGCGGAGGCGACCAGACCGAGCCCGACACCGGCGATGGCGTCGCACACCGCGGGAGGGAGTCCAGGCTCGGAGATGGCGACGAGTCCCGCCGCGACGCCGGCCGCGGCGACGAGGAGGGCCCCCAGCGCGGGGGGGTCGCCCAGCCGGCGGGCGCCTGCCACGCCGAACAGGAAGCCGAGGCCCAGGGCGGGACCGCCCACGAGCACGGCCACCACGACGCCGAGAGCGCGCCACCATCGCGACCACCCCAACGGGTCGTCGACCGGGTCGAGCGCCAGCACCACGCGGGTCCGCTCCCGACGCGTCGCCAACACCGCCCCGCCCACCACGAGCAGCGCGAGCAGCCCACCCAGCGCCAGCGCAGCCTGGTACCAGGCGTTGGGGGTGAACGTCAGGCTCACGCGGCCACCCTCGCCCTCCGGCACCAGGTAGCCCTGCTTCCACCCGTCGACGCGCACTGCCTCGAGCTCGCGACCGTCGAGCTCGGCCACCCATCCGTCGTTGACGTTCTCCGGCACCAGGAGGAGAGACTCGGGGCCGGGTGCGACCTCGACGCTGCGCTCGTTCGACTCCCACGACTCGATCGCCACGTCGCGGCGCTCCGGCGCCTCGGTCGACCTGCCCCCGGCGGGACGCAGCGTGAGCTGGGTGGGGGCGAACTGCTGCGTGGCGCTGATCCGCACCTCGTGGGTCCCGGGTGCCAGGCGGAGCGGTCCCTCACAGGACTCCAGCGGCATGGCGGTGCCGTCGATCACCTGTCCGAGCGTGCCGGTGACCCGCGTGGGGTAGATGCGGCCGTCGACCTCAAGCTCCGGCCCGATGCCGCAGATCGAGCCGGTGGGCAGGCCCCGGTCCATCCAGTAGCGCAGGGAGTCGAGGCCGTCGATGCTGAGCTCGGAGACGCCCAGCGGGCTGTCCACCTCCGCGGGCAACGGGTCGAAGGTGATCCGCAGGTACCGAGAGGTGATCGGCGCGAACTCGGCTCTGCCCGCGGCGTCGAAGCGCAGCCGCTGCCGCGGCTCCCCGGGGCTGGAGACCCAGCCCCCCGTCGGCGCGACCGCCGTTCCTCGAGGTTCGCTGACGGTGAGGGAGTCCACCGTGCGTCTCGGGCCCCAGCGGAGCCGGAGCGTGGGCCGCGGGTCACGAGCGGCGGCAGCCCAGAAGGTCGCCGGGTTGGCGTCGAAGGCCAGTTGCGGACCGGCGCCGGGCTCCTCCAGGTAGGTCGAGGAGGCGCGCACCCGGGCCTGGCCCATGATCGGCTCCATGAGCCGCTGCGCGGCCGTGGTGGCTCGTGCGACCACGGAGCCGTCGAACTCCCAGGAGCCGCTCTCGTCGACGGTGATCTGGCGGACCATCCCGGACTCCTCCTCCGAGGGCCGGGGGCTGGTGAGCAGCCCGCAGTTCGTGCCCAGGCCGGCGTCGATGCAGCCCCGACGATGCGCCCGGGAGCGCAGCACGAAGGTCGTCTCGTCGCCAGCGCCGGCCTCGGGCACCACCAGACGCCGCTGGACGTCCAGTCCGGGGAAGGAGATGTCACGGATCGCGACGACCCCCTCGGTGCCGGCGGCCCCGACCACCTCCACCCGCAACGAGTCGAAGGCACCGCGCAGCGGGATCTCCACGAGTCCGACGTCGGGATCGACCTGACGCGTGACCTCCTGCTTGCCCGCCGTCACCTTGACCTCACGCACGGGCAGTCCGGTGATGCCGTCGACGCCCATTGAGAGCCTGACGCTCGGGTAGGACACCGGCTCCTCGAAGCGGACCTCGATCCACTGCTCCTCCGGGTCGGTCAAGGGCGATGACTGCCAAAAGGTCTCGTCGAGCCCGTCGACGGCGGCGTAGGGCCCGAGCTCCGGGCGCACCGCGCCGAAGTTGTCGGAGTAGCCGCCCGAGGAGGACGCCACGACGGATGCCAGCCCTTCGTACTCCGCGTAGACGCGCTGGCTGGCCTCGGGGCCGGGGTAGTCGTGGTCGGTCCGCGAGGTCCGGTACTCCTCGCCCCGCGTCATGACCTGGCCCACCGCGTCCTCGAGCCGGCCGAACGCGCGCTCGCGCTTGCGGTAGCCGTCGGCCACGACGTCGGGGGCTCGGGAGTCCCAGTTCTCCTCCCCCCTCACCACGACGGGGGCGCGAGGATCCAGTGCACCGGCTTCGACGGCGGTGATCACGTCCTCGGGCCCGCCGGCCAGCGTCTCGACGTCGGAGACCGCGACGGCCTCCACCCGCGACACCGCACGGTCCACGCGCAGCACCGAGACCATCGCCTGGTCCTGGGCCCCGGACTCGCCGAAGGAGCCGACCTCGGTCAGGCCGGGGCTGCGGCTCAGGGCCAGGTCGACCCGGGCCGGGTCGGGCGCGTCACTGGAGTACAGGTCCAGGTCGCGGCGGACCACGACGTACTCGATCCCGGCACGGGCCAGCACGTCGGCGAGCACCGGCGAGCCCTGACCGTCGGCGATCCGCTCCTGGATCGCGTCGAGGAAGCGGATGGTGCCGCCCGGGGTCAGCGGGACCTGGCTCCGCGCCGCCCACGGGGTGGTCGCGAGCCCCTGCATCGGCTCGTCGATGGTCCATCCCCACCACTGCTGGCCGAACCCGACTCCCGGCAGCACCAGGGCGGAGCCCGTGCCGTCGACCTCGGCGAGGTAGTCGGTCGCCTGCTGCCAGGCGTCCGGCACCTCGCTCCAGCCGGGCTTGCGCAGGTCACCGTTCCACAGCGGGTGCGCCGCGACGAGCAGCAGCACGACCAGGCCCGACGCCGTGAGTGTGCGTGCCGCCGCCAGCCGGCGACCGGCCGCGGGGAGGAGCCAGGTGGTCGCGTGCGCGAGTCCCAGCGCCAACGGAAGCCGCAGCAGGGGGTCGACCTTGTGCACGTTGCGGAGCATGGAGAAGGGGCCGTCCAGCAGGTACTGGAACTGCGCGTGGAGCGGCGAGGCCAGGCCGCCCTCTCGGGAGATGGTCAGGCACACGGCCCCCAGCAGCAGGCTGGCGAGGAGCGGGGTGCGCAGCGGCATGCCGCTGCGCGTCAGCCCGAGCATCCCGAGGGCCGCGACCAGCGCGGTGACCACGATCAGCGCCGGCTCGGTGGCCAATGCGTAGGAGCCGGGCCACCACGGCTGGCCGCCGACGTAGAAGAACGACAGCCAGTGGTCGGCGCCCCGGGTGACGTTCGTCCAGCCCAGCGGACGAACGACGGCGATCGAGGTCTCGATGTAGTCCAGGAACGGCGGGCTGTAGCGGCCGAGCACCATCAGCGGCAGCATCCACCAGGCGCTCGCGAGGGCGACGGCGCCGACCCACCAGCGAGCCAGCCGGGCACCTCCGGGGCGGCGCACCGTGGCGAGGACGACGAACAGCGGCAGCGGCAGAGCCGCCAGGTTCTCGACGGCGTTGACGCCGCCCAGGAGCAGCACGGCGGCCCCGGACCACAGGGCCCCCGCGCGCGGCCCGATCCGGCCCTGCTGGGCCAGCACGATGGGCAGCACGACCCACGGCAGCACCGCGGTCGGCAGCACCTCCGCGCTGAGCACGCCGACCAGCCCCAGCAGTCGCGGCGCCACGGCGTACGCGACGCCTCCGAACCAGGCAGCCCAGGGCGAGGACTCCGGACGGAGCGCACGGAACAGCCGGCGGCAGCCCTCGAAGGCCACGATGAGCAGCAGGCCGCTCCAGAGTCGTTGCACGGTCCAGTCGGGCACCCCGAGCCAGTCCCCGACGAGGAAGAAGGTGCCCTGCGGGAACAGGTAGCCATAGGCCTGGTTCTGCAGCTCACCGAACGAGGAGTTCTGGTTCCACAGCGAGAGGCTGCGCGACAAGAACCGCTCGGGGCCGGCGGTCAGGTCGAACTTGGTGTCGAAGGTCGTCGCGCCCACGCGCTGCAGGAAGGACATCGCGAGGAACCACAGCCACGTCAGGGGCACGGCCCACCAGACGAGCCCGCGTCCCCGAATTCCGTCGAGCCTCAGCCCGTGCGAGCGCGCGAGTTCGATGGTGGACTCCCCTCCGTGCCGTCGGCGACGTTGACCGACCGGTAACCTGCCGCGTGTGATCCTAAGGTGTCGTCTCAGGTGCGGACCCACGCACCGCCCCAGCACGGACTCTCCGGCCCGGTTCGGCACGGTGGGGAGCCGGTGACCACCACCGCGGACGATGAGCTCTTCGCCAACGCGTGGGCGCTCGCCGACCGGATCCCGGGGTGGCTCACCCGAGCCCAGGCCCGGCTGCTGTACGACGAGGCGCGGGCCCTCGCGCCGGGCGCGACCATGCTGGAGATCGGCAGCCACCAGGGCCGGTCCACGGTGGTGCTGGGGCAGGTGGCCAACGCCACCGGCGGCACCGTCATCGCCATCGACCCGTTCGTGGACGGTCGCCTCTTCGGCGGCGCGCCGACCAAGGCCAAGTTCCTCTCACACCTCGCCGAGGCCGGCGTGCAGCGCTCGGTCCGGCACGTGGAGGACTACTCCACCCAGGCGCGCCCGGGGTGGACGGAGGGCCTCGATCTGCTCTACATCGATGGCAAGCACGACTTCTGGACCTTCAGCGACGACCTGCGCTGGCGCGCCTTCCTGCCACCGGATGCCGCGATCCTCGTTCACGACGCCTACTCCTCCATCGGCGTCACCCTGGGCATCCTGGCCCGGGTGCTGTTCGCCCGCGACCTCACCTACGTCCGGCGCGAAGGCTCGATGGCGCTGTTCCGTACGAGCCGCCCCCGACTCGCGGACCGGCTGCGCGTCGTAGGCGAGCTGCCGTGGTGGCTGCGCAACGTCGGCATCAAGGTGCTCCTGCGCCTTCGCCTGCGACCCCTCGCGCGTCTGGTCGGGCACGACTCGCCGTACGACCCGTACTGAGCCGTACTGAGCCGTTCTGAGCGCGGAGGTCAGCCGAAGAACCGGTCGGCCAGCCCGGCCATCAGCCGGGCGTGCTCCTCGACGTCGAACTCCTCCCGGCGGGTCCGCAGGGTCAGGGTCGTCGCGCTCCCGGTCGAGACCAGACCCACCGCCACCGAGCGCGGTCCGCTGAGGGCGGGGTACATCGCCACGGATGCGAGCCCCTCACCCTCGACGCCGCCCAGGTTGCTGAGCATGGCCGTCGCCCCCAGACGGTTCTTGAGCAGGCGGACGACGAGCGGCGCGGCTCCGCCCGCGGAGGTCTCGGGAAAGTCCGGCTCCGGCCGGAGGTCCGCGATGGTGCGCGCCAGCGTCGTCCGGTCCGCTCCCTCCCGGCCAGGGCGCATGCGCAGGCGCAGGTAGGCGGTCTGCCGGTCCGGCTGTGGGACGCCGCGGGGCCGGCGCGAGGCGCCGATCACGAGCACCGGGCGACGCCGCGACGCCGTGGGCAGGTCGGCGTGCAGGGCGAGGACCGCCGCGGCGAGGTCGGCCGTGCCGCGCCCGACCCGGGGCCGCGTCACCACGCTGAGGTCCTCCGGCTCGGGTCCCTCTCCGCCGCTACCCACGAACCGCGCGGGCGGAGCGACCAGGGCCTCCCCCAGCCGCCGCACGCTGGAGCCGACGAAGCCGTGCGGGGCGGCGCGCTCTCCGATGCCGCGCGCGCTGCTGCGCAGCTCGCGCCCCAGCGCCGCGCCCGCCACGGCGAGCAGGCCCAAGCCGTCCACGACGCCGTGGTGGGCGCCGATCAACATCCCCATACCGTCGTCGGTCAAGGCGAGGCGCAGCAGTGGAGACGTCGGCCCGTAGGGCGCGGCGGCGACGTCGCGCCGGGCGTCGGCCCACGTCGAGTCGCGATGCCGGGTGATGACGGGCGCGATCCCGAGGTGGGGCCGACGCGCGCACAGCTTCGCCACCCGCTCGGCCACCGTGCCGGCGTCCTCCGGCCGGGTGAGTCGCACCTCGAGGCAGAGGCCCCACGTGGTGTCGGGGTCGCCGTACATCCCCACCACCTCCCGGGCCTCACGCACCGAGGGAGCCAGCGGGTCGCGCCGCGCGGCGGGGGTGGGACGCACGAGGGCTACCTCGGGGGGCTCGGGGTCGACGGACATCACAACGTATCGCGGACGAGGTCCGCCTCCGACTGCGCCCCGGCCGGGCGCGAAGCGCCGCGATGGGCGCTCACAGCACCCGCTTGGCCACTCGGAGCAGCCCCTGCTTGGCCGAGCGCCGGTGCGCCGACCCGCCCCTCTCCTGGCCTCGGTGCTCGAGGAACCAGGAGTAGGAGCTCTGGAACATGGCGTCGGTGGACCACTGCGCGCGCCAGCCGAGCTCCTCGACCGCCGGAGCGACGTCGAACCACAGGGACCGGCTGTACATGATCCAGTGGTAGGGAGCGAACGGTGTCAGGCCGAGGCGTGCGGACCACTCCATGGCCTTGGTGGTCGGGCCGACCGGGAGGTGCCGCACGCGGGCGCCCGTGCCGGCGTACTGACACAGGTGCCCGACGGCCTCGCCCATCGTGCCGAACTCCTGCGCCCCGATGTTGTAGACCGCCGGCCCGGGTCGACGAGCCGCCAGCAGGCAGGCCGAGGCGAGGTCCTCCGCGTGCACGAACTGGTAGACATTGCTGCCGTCGCCGAGGATGGGGACCCCCGCACCGTCGGCGATCCAGTCGAAGAGGATGCCGAAGATCCCGAGCCGCCCGTGGCCCAGGATGGTGCGCGGCCTGACGACGGTGACGTCCAGGCCCCGGGTCACTGCCGCGCGACACAATTGCTCCGCGTCCAGCTTGGCCCGGCCGTAGGCCTCGACGGGGCTCGGGACCGTCTCGCGGGTGACGGGGTTGCGCTCCGGCACCCCGAAGACGGCCGACGACGACGTGTGCACCACCTTGGCGACCCCTGCCTGCTCGCACTGGCGTAGGACCACCTCGGTGCCGCGGACGTTGACCGACTCGAACAGGTCACGGTCACGGGCCAGCGGAACCTGGGCGACGTTGTGGAAGACCAGGTCGGCACCCCTCACCGCGGCACCGACCAGGTCCTCGTCGCGGACGTCACCGTGGAAGAGCTGCACGTCGGAGGGGCGATCGGGCGCGTCGATGATGTCGAGGACCCGCACCTCCAGGCCGGCGCCCAGGAGCTGGTCGACCAGGAGCGAGCCGAAGTAGCCGCTGCCGCCGGTGACCAGTGCCACCTGGCTCATCGGGGACTCCGTCTCGGCGCCACCGGGAGGTCGTGGTCGGCGCACCATCGCACGGCACGCCGCATGCCCTCGGCCAGCTCCACGTGCGGCCGGTAGCCCAGCACGTCGACGGTCGCCGACACGTCGCAGGCGATGGTCTTGTCCATCTCCCCCAGGACGTGGAGCTGCTGGTGGTAGACGCCGCGGGCCTGGAGCGTGCCGTCGACCCGCTCGGCGAGCCGCCCGACGAGCACCGGCAGCCGCAGCTGGCGGCCGCGGGTGCGGTAGCCCTCCTCCTCGAGCACCCGCTGCACGGTCATGACGATCCTCTCCATGGTGTAGGGCTCGCGGTCGGCCACCCAGAAGGCCTGTCCCGAGACCTCGGGGTGGTGCTCGGCGAGGGCCACGCCCTGGACGAGGTTGTCGACGTAGGCCATCGACCGGACCTGCTGACCGTCGCCCAGGACCGGGAACCGACCGGCCGCCACCATCGCGAAGAAGGTGGTCTGGCGCGCCGGCTGGAAGGGACCGTAGAACCACGGGGGGCGGACCACCACGGTGTCGAGCCGCCGGCTCGCGGCGGCGTCGAGGACGAGCCGCTCGGCCCTCATCTTCGACCGACCGTAGCCCAGGTGAGGGCGATACGGCTCGTGCTGACGGAACCGGTCGTCGGACGTCGGGTTGACGCCGAACGCCGAGTTCGAGGACAGGTGGACCACCCGGCGGACGCCGGCGTGGGTGGCGGCGTCGAGCAGCGCTCGAGTGCCGCCGACGTTGACCCGCTCGAAGTCGGCCACCCGGGCCGGGTGGATGACCCCGGCGGCGTGGACGACCGACGCCCCGGAGGCACCGGCGAGGAGGCGTCCGGCGACGTCCGGATCGGCGAGGTCGCCCACGTGCACGACGGCGCGCGGCAGCACCTCCAGGATGTCCGGCACCTCGGCCGGCGAGGCGGCGAGCACGCGGACCTGACCGTCGCGGGCGACCGGGCCGTGCTCGGGGCGGGGACGCGCCACCGCGTCCAGGAAGGCACGCCCGAACCACCCCGCTCCCCCGGTCACCACGGTGAGGTCAGCGGGTGCCCACGGCGTCATCCTGCACCTTCCAGCATTTGGTCGACGTTGCGGTGGGCGATGGCCATGAGCGTGCCCTGAGGGTTGATCCCGGGCGCACTCGGCAGCAGCGAGGCGTCGTTGACCCGGAGGTTGGCCACGCCGTGGACCCGGCCGAAGGAGTCGGTCACGCCGCGCCGCCGGTCCTCGCCCATGGCGGCCGTGCCGCACAGGTGGACGGTCATCACCGAGGCGTTGCCGCGGGTCATGGCCCCCGCCGCGGAGGGCACCTGGTCGGCGTCGAGGACGCGCGGCGCGCCGACGTACGACGGCACCTGGACCCGGGCGCCCGCGGCCCCCAGCAGGAGCATCAGCCGCCCCAGCCCGGCCCGCAGTGCCGCGAGGTCACGGTGGGTCAGGGCATAGGTCACCAGCGGGTCCTCGAGCCCGGGGACCAGCCGGACCCGACCGCTGCCCTGGCCTCGGATCGAGGCGTAGTAGACCGACTGCCGACGCCAGTCGGCCGGCAGGTCCCGATCGCGCTCCCACGTGCCGGAGAGACCGAGGGCGATCATGCCGGGTCGCCCCGCCGACCCGCCCAGCGTCAGTCCGGGGGCGAACTCCTTGACCTGGTAGGTGGCCAGGTCGGCCGGGTCGTTGACCTCGGCGTCGAAGTCGGCGAGGACCTTCACCGTCGGGTGCACCGAGAGCCCCCGACCCACGTTGCGCCGGATGCCGCTGCGCAACAGCAGCGCCGGGGTCTGGATGGCGCCGCCGCACACGACCACCTGGTCCGCCGAGACGAAGCCCCGGTCGGTATGGACACCGGACGCGCGTCCCCGCTCGAGCCGCAGTCGGAGGGCGCGGACCCGCGGTCGCACCTCCGCGCCGGCCGCGACCGCGTCGTCGAGGTAGGTGCGCAGCATGGTCTGGCGCACGCCCTTGCCGCCCGCCTCGTCGGGGCGCTGCCACCGAGGGACGTCGAGCCCGTCCCAGCCGAGCGTCTCGGCCCCGCGACGCAGCACCTCGGAGGCCGGGCTGAGAGGCCCCGGGGCGGTGGCGACCGAGAGCCGCTCCTCGACGAGCGAGGACCACCGCGCGAGCTCGGCGGCGCTGAGGCCCTCGATCGAGTTGGTCCGGCTCCACTCGTCCAGGACGCCCGGGTCGGGCCGGTGGTAGAGGCCCGAGTTGACCTCGCTGCCTCCCCCGACGCAGGAGGCCTCGGTGTAGGCCACCGGCGGGCGGCCCAGGGCGACCGTGAGGCCGCCGTGACGGTACTGGCGGCGCATCTGCTCCAGCGAGTAGGGCGCCACCTCCCCAGGCTCGACGTGGTCGCCCTCCTCGAGGACGACCACGCTCAGCCCACGGCGTGCGCACTCGCGGGCCGTGACCGCGCCGCCGGGACCCGAGCCGACGATCGCCACGTCGTAGCTCATCGCGCGTCCTCGAAGTGGATGACCAGCGCCACGCCGCGGACGAGGCGGAAGTACTCGGCCACGAGGGGCACCCGGCTCGCGGCCAGCCGCCGTACGACGTGGGCTCGCGCGTCCGCCTCCAGGCGGCCGTAGGGTCGCCGCCCGAGGACGCCGGCCCCGAGCGTGACCACGCTCTGGGCGAGGCGCACTCCGGCACGCGTGGCGTCGGGCAGGGACGCCAGATGGCGTGCGGTGGCATGCCCCAGCAGATCGGCTTCCCGGCGAGGGAGATCGGGCAGATCACCCACCATCAGATCGCTGGTCAGGCTCGCGAGCCGCTGCGATCCTGAGGTCATCAGTGCGCCGCTTCGTGCCAGCTGTGGCCGGTGCCGACGGAGACGTCGAGCGGCACGGTGAGCTGCGCGGCCGAGCCCATCTGTTCGCGCACCAGCGCGTCCAACCGCTCCCGCTCGCCGGTGGCGACCTCGAAGACGAGCTCGTCGTGGACCTGCAGCAGCATCCGGGAGCGCAGCCCGTCGGCCTCGAGGGCGCGCTGGACGTTGAGCATCGCGATCTTGATCAGGTCGGCGGCCGATCCCTGGATCGGGGCGTTGAGCGCCATGCGCTCGGCCATCTCGCGGCGCTGCCGGTTGTCGCTGGTCAGGTCGGGCAGGTAGCGGCGGCGGCCCATGATGGTCTCGGTGTAGCCGGTCTTGCGGGCCTCGTCGACCACGCCGCCGAGATAGTCGCGGATCCCGCCGAAGGTCTCGAAGTACTCATCCATCAGGCCGCGCGCCTCGGCCGGCTCGATGCCCAGCTGCTGCGAGAGCCCGAACGCCGAGAGCCCGTAGGCCAGGCCGTAGTTCATCGCCTTGATCTTGGCGCGCATCTCGACGGTGACGTCGTCTGCGGGCACGTCGAAGACCCGGGCCGCGGTGATCGAGTGGAAGTCGCGGCCCGAGCGGAACGCCTCGATGAGGAGTTCGTCCTCGGAGAGGTGGGCCATGATCCGCATCTCGATCTGGCTGTAGTCGGCCGTCATCAGGCACTCGTAGCCGTCGCCGACGACGAACGCCTCCCGGATCCGTCGGCCCTCCTCGGTGCGGATCGGGATGTTCTGCAGGTTGGGGTCGGTGCTGGACAGGCGCCCGGTCGCCGCGATCGTCTGGTTGAAGGTGGTGTGGATCCGCCCGTCGGGCGCCACCGTCTTGAGCAGCCCCTCGATGGTCTGGCGCAGCCGGATCACGTCGCGGTGGCGCAGCAGGTGCTCGAGGAACGGGTGCTCGGTCTTGACGTACAGCGCCTGCAGCGCGTCGGCGTCGGTGGTGTAGCCGGTCTTGGTCCGCTTGGTCTTGGGCATGTCGAGCTCGTCGAAGAGCACCACCTGCAGCTGCTTGGGAGAGCCGAGGTTGATCTCCTTGCCGATGGCGTCGTAGGCCGCCTGCGCGGCCTTGCGCACCTCGGTGTCGAACTCGCCCTGCAGGGCCTCGAGGTGGCCGCTGTCGACCGCGATCCCGGTCTGCTCCATGAGGGCGAGCAGCTCGACCAG
This sequence comes from Nocardioides sp. cx-169, assembly GCF_021083605.1. NCBI lineage: Bacteria > Bacillati > Actinomycetota > Actinomycetes > Propionibacteriales > Nocardioidaceae > Nocardioides > Nocardioides sp. cx-169. Next base: position 174,050 of record NZ_JAJNRO010000007.1, on the reverse strand, counting down.
CGGCAGCTCCATGTCGGCCAGCAGCCGGGTGCCGCCGTGCTCCTCGATCGCGGTGTCGAGCGCCTCGGCGAGCTCGAGCACGGCGCGGGCGTGCAGCATCGCGGTCGTGGCGACGACGTCACCGCCCTCGACGTCGTCGAAGAGCGCGTCCTGCTCGGGCTCCTGCTCCTGGCGCAGCTCGCGGCGCAGGTAGCGCACGGTGAGGTCGGACAGGTCGTAGGAGCGCTGGTCGGGGCGCACCAGGTAGGCCGCCAGGGCGGTGTCGGAGGCGACGCCGTGCAGCTCCCAGCCATGGGCGGCCAGCGCCAGGGCCGGGCCCTTGGCGTCGTGGAGCACCTTGGGGCGGTCGCGGTCGGCGAGCCAGGAGGCGAGCGCCGCGTCGTCCTCGGGGGTCAGCTCGGCGACGTCGACGTAGGCCGCCCTGTCGGCGCCGGCGGCCAGCGCCAGGCCCTCCACCCGGCCGGTCCCGGCGCCCCAGGCGCCGCGCACGTGCAGGCCCACCCGGTCGACGCCGAGCTCGGCCAACCAGGGCGCGACCGCGCCCGGCTCCAGGACGTCGCCGACCAGGTCGAAGCCCGGCCCGTCGACCTCCTCCTCGGACTCGAGGGTCTCGAAGAGCCGGTCGCGCAGCACCCGGAACTCCAGGCCGTCGAAGAGCGTGTGCACCTCGGTGCGGTCCCACGGGCGGATGGCCAGGTCGGTCGGGGTGAGCTCGAGCTCCAGGTCGGTCACCAGGCGGTTGAGCTGGCGGTTGCGCATCACGTCGCCCAGGTGGGCGCGCAGCGCCTCGCCCTTCTTGCCGGTGATCTCGTCGGCGTGCAGGATCACGTTGTCCAGACCGTCGTACTGGTTGATCCACTTGGCGGCGTAGCCCACGCCGACGCCCGGCACGCCGGGGAGGTTGTCGGAGGTCTCCCCCACCAGCGCCGCGATCTCGGGATAGCGCTGGGGCGGGACGCCGTACTTGTCCTGGACCCACGCCGGCGTCATGCGGGCGAGGTCGGAGACCCCGCGCATCGGGTAGAGCACGGTGGAGTCGTCGGTGACGAGCTGGATGGAGTCGCGGTCGCCGGTGAGGATCAGCACCTCCATGCCGTCGGCCAGGGCCTGCGTGGCGAGCGTCGCGATGATGTCGTCGGCCTCGAAGCCGTCCTTCTTCAGGAACGGGATGCGCAGCGCCTGCAGCACCTCCTCGATCAGCGGCAGCTGGCTGCTGAACTCCGAGGGCGTCTTGTTGCGGCCGGCCTTGTAGTCGGCGTACTCGGCGAGGCGGAAGGTCTGGCGCGAGACGTCGAAGGCGACCGCGAGGTGGGTCGGCTTCTCGTCGCGCAGCACGTTGATGAGCATCGAGGTGAAGCCGTAGACGGCGTTGGTGTGCTGTCCGGTGGTGGTCGAGAAGTTCTCGACCGGGAGCGCGAAGAAGGCGCGGTAGGCCAACGAGTGGCCGTCGAGCAGCAGCAGGCGCGGACGGTCGGTCTTGGGAGCGTCAGGCACGCCCGCGACTCTATCCGTGACCACCGACCTGGTGCGGCGGGCGGTCGGCCACAATGTGCGCATGAGCGACCACCAGCCGACCGAGATGCCTGTCGAGGAGTTCCTCGCCCAGATGCCCATGGGTGCGCTGAACGAGAGGATGGGCATCGAGCTGCTCGAGGTGTCCTCCGGGCGCGTCGTCGCCACCATGCCGGTCGAGGGCAACACCCAGCCCTACGGCCTGCTGCACGGCGGCGCCTCCGTGGTCCTCGCCGAGAGCCTGGGCTCGATCGGCTCGGCGATCCACGCCCACCCCGACCGGGTGGCCGTCGGCATCGACATCAACGCCACCCACCACCGCTCCGCGACCTCCGGGGTGGTCACCGGGGTCGCGACGCCGATCCACCTGGGGCGCACCTCGGCGTGCTTCGAGGTGGTCATCACCGACGAGCGCGGCAAGCGCGTGTGCACCTCGCGCATCACCTGCGCCCTGGTGCCGGCCGAGCGCCTCGGGCGGTAGTCCGCGCTAGCGCGGCTCGGGTGCGTCGAAGACCTGGGCCCGGCGCATCGAGCGGCGCGCGGCGAGCACGCGGGTGAGCTGACGGCCGTTGCCGGCCAGCGCGGGCCGCTGCGCCGTGAGCTTCGCTCGGACGGCGACCGTGGGCGCCAGCCGCAGCGTGGCGTGGGGGCCGAGGGCCAGCCGCGCCATGAAGCGGTTGGCGTCGCGCGAGCCGGAGGTCGCGGCGGTCGCCACGTGGGCCACCCCCAGCTCCTCCGCGAAGCCGACCGCACACTCCATGAGCGCCCGGCCGATGCCGTGGCGACGGAACTGCGGGAAGACGTGCGGCGAGATGGCCTGCACGGTCTGCTCGAGGTTGAGGGCGGAGAGCGGCGCCACGCGCAGCAGGATCGCCCCCGCGAGCCGACCGTCGTACTCGGCCACGATCAGGCGCTGCTCGGGCGAGGCGCTCGCGCCCTTGATGATCAGCTCGAGGTCGGCCTCCTGATCCTGCCGGTCGGCACGGCGAAGTCCGTCGGCCCAGAGCTCGACCAGGACGGGTGCATCCGGGAGCTCCGCCTCGCGCAGCGACACCAACGACCGACTCATGTCTCGCCTTCCCGGGCCTGGAGAACCTTGGACCGCGACCGCGCGTCCCACCATCCGCGTGCACGATCAGCCCGAAGACTACGCTCAGGCCGCGCACCTGCACAGAGGAGTCCCGTGATCCCTGGAATCGGCACCGCCGTCAACGTCGTCACCGTGCTTGTCGGCACGGTGCTCGGTCGGCTGCTGGGCAACCGGCTCCCGGTGCGCACCCGCGACCTGGTCACCGACGCGCTGGGGCTGGTCACGCTGCTGATCGCGGCCACCTCGGCCGTCGCCGTGCTCGACCCGGCCCTGTCGGCCCGGGTCGGCGACAGCGCCCCGATGCTCATCGTGCTGGGCTCCCTGGTGCTGGGCGGCATCGTCGGGTCGCTGCTGCGCCTCGAGCAGCGGGTGGAGTCGCTCGGCGGCTGGCTGCAGCGCCGGCTGTCGGGCGAGACCGGCTCGGCGGAGCGTCACCGCTTCATCGAGGGCTTCGTCGTCGCCTCGCTGCTCTTCTGCACCGGTCCCCTGACGATCCTGGGGTCGTTGAACGACGGCCTGGGCAACGGCGCCGACCAGCTGTTCCTCAAGTCCACGCTGGACGGCTTCGCGGCCATCGCCTTCGCCTCCGCGTTCGGCTGGGGCGTGGCGGCCGCGGCGATCACGGTGTTCGTCGTCCAGGGCGCGCTGACCGTGGTGGGCATGCTGCTCGGCGACGTCCTCCCCGACGCCGAGCTGGCCGCGATCACCGCGACCGGCGGGCTGCTGCTGGTCGGCGTGGCCCTGCGCCTGCTGCGGATCCGGGAGATCCCGGTCGCCGACCTGCTCCCCGCGCTGCTCGTCGCGCCGGCACTCGTGGCCGTGGCCGCCGCCCTGCACTGACGGGGCACTGACGGGCGGGCGGTGCCTCAGGCGACGCCCAGATAGGCCTCGCGGATGCTGGGGTCGTCGAGCAGGCTGGCGCCGGAGCCGGACTTGACGATGTTACCGGTCTCCAGCACGTAGGCCCGGTCGGCACGCGAGAGCGCCTGCTTGGCGTTCTGCTCGACCACCAGGATCGTCGTGCCCTGCTCCGCGATCTCGCTGATGATCGAGAAGATCTGCTGGATCAGCATCGGCGCGAGACCCATGGAGGGCTCGTCGAGGCACAGCAGCTTGGGGCGGGCCATGAGTGCGCGGCCGATGGCCAGCATCTGCTGCTCACCGCCCGACATCGTGCCGGCGATCTGCTTCTTGCGCTCGTCGAGCCTCGGGAAGAGGCCGAAGACGCGCTCGAAGTCGTTGCCGATCTCACCCTTGTCGCGCCGGGTGTAGGCGCCCATGTCGAGGTTCTCGACCACGGACATGCCGGGGAAGATGCCGCGGCCCTCCGGCGCCAGGCACAGCCCCTTGCGCACCCGCTGGTCCGCGCGGAGCCGGGTGATGTCCTCGCCTTGGAAGACGATCCTCCCGGACTGGATCCCGCGCACGCCGGAGACCGCGCGCATGGTCGAGGTCTTGCCGGCGCCGTTGGCGCCGATGAGGGCGACGACCTCGCCCTCGTCGACCTGCAGGCTCAGGCCGTGGAGGGCCTCGATCTTCCCGTAGGCCAGGACCACGTCCTCCAGCTCAAGCAACATCGTCGGGCTCTCCTAGGTAGGCGGCGATGACCTTGGGGCTGCGGGCCACCTCGGCGGGCAGGCCGTCGGCGATCTTGGTGCCGAACTCCAGCACCACGATCCGGTCGGTGACCCCCATGACCAGCTTCATGTCGTGCTCGATGAGGAGCACGGTCAGCCCGCGGTCGCGGATCCGGCGGATGAGGGCCATGAGGTCCTCCTTCTCCGCGGGGTTGAACCCGGCCGCCGGCTCGTCGAGGCAGAGCAGCTTGGGGTCGGTGGCCATGGCGCGCGCGATCTCGAGGCGCCGCTGGTAGCCGTAGGGCAGGTTGCGGGCGAGCTCGTGCGCGCGGTCGGCGATGCCGACGAAGCGCAGCAGGTCCATGGCCTTGATCCGGCCCTCGCGCTCCTCGTACATGTGCCGGCTGATCCCGGCGGCCCGCTCCCACGCGTGCTTGACGCGGTTCTCGGAGTAGAGCTCCTCGGGCGCGCCGAACACGCGACGCAGGCGGAACAGCGCGCCGAGCACGCTGGTCTTGTGCTCCGCGTCGCAGCCGACCATGACGTTCTCGAGGGCGCTCATCTCCGGGAACAGGCGGATGTTCTGGAACGTCCGCGCCACACCGAGCTTGTTGATCTTGTGACTCTTGATGCCGGAGATCTTGGTGCCGTCGAAGTCGACCTGCCCCGACGTGGGCTTGTAGACGCCGGTCATCACGTTGAAGCACGTGGTCTTGCCGGCGCCGTTGGGTCCGATCAGGCCGAGGATCTCTCCGCGGCGGATCTCGAAGTCCACGTCGTTGAGCGCCACCACACCGCCGAAGCGCAGGGTGACGTGGTTGACGTGCAGGAGCACATCCTGCTCGACGATGGGCTCCAGGGTGGTCCAGGTCTGCTCAGGCATCGGTGGCCGCCTCCTCTGCCTCGATCTTGCGGTCTCGGAACTCGGCGGCGCGTCTGCGACTGGGGACCAGGCCCTGGGGCCGGAAGATCATCACCAGGACCAGCGCCAGCCCGAACGCGAACGGGCGCCACTCCTGGAAGTCGCGGAAGCGCTCCGGGAGGTAGGTGATCAGGAAGGCGCCCAACAGCGCCCCGACCATGTTGCCCGAGCCGCCGATGACGACCATGGCGACGAACAGGAACGACAGGTTCAGCTGGAAGTCGTTGGGCGTGATGGCGGTCTGGTGGCTGGCGAACAGCATGCCCGCGATGGCACCGAGCATGGCGCCGATGACGAAGGCCCACAGCTTGTACTTCAGCGCCGGGACACCCATGATCGCCGCCGCGTCCTCGTCCTCACGGATCGCCAGCCAGGCGCGGCCGACGCGGCTGTTCTCCAGGCGGCGGACCAGGATGATCAGCAGGAACAGCACCGCGAGGGCCAGCCAGTACCAGTAGTGGTGGTCGAGCCGGTTGAACAGGTCGACCTCTCGGCCGTACTCGTTGACCACCTGCGGTCCCGGCGGGGACGGGATCTGCACGATGCCCTGCGAGCCGCCCGAGACGTCGCTGACGTTGCGCAGCACGATCCGGATGATCTCGCCGAAGCCCATCGTGACGATGGCGAGGTAGTCCCCGCGCAGTCGCAGGGTCGGGGCGCCGAGGATCAGCCCGGCCATGAGGGCGAAGGCCAGGGCGATCGGGATGCAGGCCACGAACGGCACGGCCCAGCCCTCGGAGAACCCGAACTCCCTGACCATCCACTGGGTGACGGGCGAGGACGGCGAGCCGAAGATGGCCACCGAGTAGGCGCCGACGGCGTAGAAGCCGATGTAGCCGAGGTCGAGCAGGCCGGCCAGCCCGATCACGACGTTGAGGCCGACCGCGACGATCATGTAGATGACGATCTGGAACAGCACGGCGTCCCACGACGAGCCGCGGCTGGTGAGGTCGGTGCGGACCTGGGCGAACGGCAGCAGCTGCAGGAACGGCAGGTAGACCAGGAACGCGATGCCGGCCGCGATGAGCACGGCCTTCGTGACCTCGCGGGTGAGGCGCGGCAGCCCGCGCCACCGCTCCTTGACGCCCTGCAGGCCGCCGGAGGCTGTGGTGAGTACGTTCATGCGCGCGCCTTCCCCAGCGATTCGCCCAAGATGCCTGTCGGCCGGACCATCAGCACCGCGATCAGCAGGATGAACGCGGTGACGTCGGCCCAGTTGGAGGTGAACAGCGTCGAGGCGTAGACCTCGACCACCCCGAGGAGCAGCCCGCCCAGGAGCGCTCCGCGCAGGTTGCCGATCCCCCCGAGGACCGCGGCCGTGAAGGCCTTGATGCCGATCAGGAAGCCGACGTTGAACTTCGTGATGTCGAACTGCATCGTGTAGAGCAGCGCGGCCACGCCGGCCATCGCGCCACCCAGGATGAAGACGAGCATGAAGACCCGGTCCTGGTTGACCCCCATGAGGGCGGCGGTGTCGGGGTCCTGGGCGACCGCCCGGACGCCGCGACCCAGCCGGGAGCGGTTGACGAAGACGTCCAGCGCGACCATCATCCCGACCGCGCCGAGGAAGATGATCAGCTGCAGGTTGGTGATCGTGATCGCGTCGGTGCTCAGCAGGCTGCCGTTCGGGCCGATCAGCTGCTCGGTCTTCACGAGCGAGGGGATGCTGATGGTCTTGCGACCGAAGGGCTCGCCGAAGATGGCGTGCAGGACCTGGCCGAACACCTCGAGCAGCACCAGCGAGCAGCCGATCGCGGTGATCAGGAAGATGAGGGGCGGGGCGTTCTTCTTGCGCAGCGGGCGGTAGGCGATCCGCTCGACGGCGAGCGCCGTGCCGGCGGAGGCCAGCATCGCGCCGATCAGCGCGATCAGCGTCGCGAGCACGACGAAGCCCAGCCCGTCGCCCTCGGCCGCGCCGATGAGCGTGTAGACGCCCAGGACCGCCCAGGTGCCCACCATGAACACCTCGGAGTGGGCGAAGTTGATGAGCCGCATGACGCCGTAGACCAGCGTGTAGCCGAGCGCCACCAGCGCGTAGATGGCGCCGCGGGTCAGGCCGTCGACCGTATGGTCGGGCAGGTCGCTGAACAGGTTGTCCCACGCCACCAGCGGCACCACCAGGGCACCGAGTTGTTCAAGCAACGGAATGCTCCTTGGTAGGGGTCACGCCGCCGGCCGGGCCGGGGCGACGAGGCAGAGACGGGGGCGGCCGAGCCGTGCTCGGCCGCCCCTGTCAGTCACTGCGTGACTCAGTCGAGCGAGATCTCCTGGTCGGGCACCAGGGCGTCGCCCTGCACCTTGTAGGCCCAGATGACCACGTTCTCGACGGCGATGTCGCCCTTGTCGTCGAACGCCAGGGTCTTGGTCAGGCCCTCGGCGTCGTAGCCGTCGACGAACTCCTCGACGGCGCCGCGGTCGGTGGCGCCGTCCTTGATCGCCTCGAGGAAGATCGTCATGGCGTCGTAGCCCTCGGCGGCGTACGCGCCGGGCTGCTCACCGAACTCCGTCTCGTAGTCGGCGTAGAAGGTGTCGCCCTCCTCGATCGGGACGCACGGGCAGGTGACGATGGCACCCTCGCCCGCGGCACCGGCCGCCTTCGGGAAGTCGGCGCCGTAGACGCCGTCGGGGAAGACCACGGGGACCTCGATGCCGGCGTCGCGGATCTGCTTGATCAGCGGTGCGGCCTCGGCGATGTAGCCGGCGTAGAAGATGGCGTCCGCGCCCGCGCCCTCGATCTTGGAGATCGTGGCGGAGAACTCGGTCTGCTCGACCTGGGTCTTGTCCGACCCGGCGACCAGGTCGCCCAGCTCCTCGGTGACCTTCTCGGCCAGCGGCTCGCCGTAGGCCTCGGAGTTGTCGATCACGAAGATCTTCTTGCCGCCCAGCGCGTCGGAGAGGTACTTCGCCACCGCGGCGCCCTGCACCTCGTCGTAGCCCACGACCCGGTGGAACACCTCGGCCGGGTCCTCGGTGGTGAGGTCGGTGGCCGTGGCGGACTGGCTGATCATGGTCACGCCGGCCTCGTCGAAGATGCCCTTGGTCGCGCGGGTCTCACCCGAGAACGCGCCGCCGATCACACCGAGGAACTCGGGGTCGTCGGCGATCTGGCTGGCCAGCGGCGTCGCCTTGGTGGCATCGCCCTCGCTGTCGAACGGGACCAGCTCGACCTTGCAGTCGTCGTTCTCCTCGAGGAACTGCGTGAGCGCCAGCTTGGCGCCGTTGACCGAAGGGATGACGATGCTGGAGTTGGGACCGGACAGCGCCCCCATCACGCCGATCTTGCCCGCGCACTCGTCGCCGCCGCCCTCTGCCTCGTCGTTGGTGTCCGCGCTCCCGCACGCCGACAGGACCAGCGCCAGGCTCGCAGCCACAGCCCCCAGCCCGACTACCTTGTTTCGCCTCAAGACCTTCTACCTCTCGTCAGGTCCCCGGCCGACTACCGAAGACGCAGAGTGTCGGGGCAGCGGACCCCACGGTCCCGGTCCCCCGGTGCGGAAACGTACACCGATCGCGAGTGTTGCGTAAGACACTTCACCGATGGCTGCCGAATCATCACTAATCCGTTATGGAGCGGTGTTCAGCCCCGATCGGTCCCGTCGAGCCCCGGACCATGCTCGACGACGCCTTCCGCCACCTGGCGCATCGAGAGGCGAAGATCCATCGCGGTCTTCTGGATCCAGCGGAAGGCTTCCGGCTCGGAGATGCTCAGCTGCTCCTGCAGGATGCCCTTCGCGCGGTCGACGGCCTTGCGCGTCTCGAGTCGCTCCGAGAGGTCGGCGACCTCGGTCTCCAGCTGGCTGAGCTCGGCGAAGCGGCTCACCGCCATCTCGATGGCAGGCACCAGGTCGGACTTGTTGAACGGCTTGACCAGGTAGGCCATGGCACCGGCGTCCCGGGCTCGCTCCACCAGGTCCCGCTGGGAGAACGCCGTCAGGATGACCACCGGCGCGATCCGCCTGCCGGCGATCGTCTCCGCCGCCGCGATCCCGTCGAGCACGGGCATCTTCACGTCGAGGATGACCAGGTCCGGTCGGTGCTCCTCGGCGAGCTCGATCGCGCGCGCTCCGTCGCCGGCCTGGCCGACCACGCAGTAGCCCTCCTCGGTCAGCATCTCCGCGAGGTCCATGCGGATCAGCGTCTCGTCCTCGGCGATCACGACGGTGCGGGCGGGGCTCGTGTCAGGCTCGGTCACCCCGCCAGGCTAGTGGCCCGTCGGCCAGGCCCCACCGGGCGGCTCAGCCTCCGGTCGCGCTGCGCGCGGGGACCTGAGCGCCGTACGACGGGGCGCGGGCGGCGAGGTAGAGCTCGACCTCGACCTGCTCCAGCCGCCGACGACTGCACAGGGTGCTCGCGAGGCGCGCGTTCTGCACCGCGCGGGCGTTGCTGCGCGACCCGATCTCCCAGGGCTTCCACATGTCCGACCTCCGACCGACCGACGAGGCACCCAAGCTATAGTTTGTCGATCGACTTTGTCCAGGGGAAAGGGGGTCGGACCGATCGGCTAGGGTTTCCGCCGGTGAGGCCCCGGTAGTCCAACGGCAGAGACAGTGGTCTCAAACACCATCCAGTGTGGGTTCGAATCCCACCCGGGGCACCTCGTCGCCGTCGAGCTAGCCCTGGCTGTAGTAGGCCGGCGCGACCCGGTTGATCGCGTCACCCATGCGGTGGATGCGCAGCGCGTTGGTGGAGCCGGGGATGCCCGGCGGGGCGCCGGCGATGATGACCACCAGGTCGCCCTCCTCGACCCGGCCGATCCGCAGCAGCTGCTCATCGACCTGGCGCACCATCTCATCGGTATGGGACACCGAGGACGTCTTGAAGGTCTCGATGCCCCACGACAGGGAGAGCTGCGAGCGGACCCGCGCCTCGGGGGTGAACGCCAGGACCGGGATCGGACCGCGCAGCCGCGACATCCGGCGCGCGGAGTCGCCCGACTGCGTGAACGCCACGACGTACTTGGCCTCGACGCGCTCGGCGACCTCCTCGGCCGCCTTGGCGATGACCCCGCCGCGGGTGTGCGGGTCCCACTCGATCTTCTCGAACTGTCCGAACTGCCGCGGCTCGAGCGCGTGCTGCTCGGTCGCGGTGATGATCCGAGCCATCGTCTCCACGACGTGGATGGGGTGCTCCCCCACGCTCGTCTCGCCCGACAGCATCACGGCGTCCGCCCCGTCGAGCACCGCGTTGGCGACATCGCTGGTCTCCGCGCGCGTCGGCGAGGGGCTGGTGATCATGGACTCCAGCATCTGGGTCGCCACGATCACCGGCTTGGCGTTGCGGCGGGCCTTCTCGATGATCTGCTTCTGCAGGAACGGCACGTCCTCGAGCGGACACTCCACGCCCAGGTCGCCACGCGCCACCATGAACCCGTCGAAGGCGGCCACGATCTCGTCGAGGTTGTCGATCGCCTGCGGCTTCTCGATCTTGGCGATGACCGGCAGCCGCACGCCGACCTCGTCCATGACGCGCCGCACGTCCTCGACGTCCGCCGCGCTGCGCACGAAGCTGAGCGCGATGAAGTCGACGCTCAGGCCCAGGGCGAAGCGCAGGTCCTCGATGTCCTTCTCGGACAGCGCCGGCACCGAGACCGCCACCCCGGGCAGGTTGATGCCCTTGTTGTTGCTGACCATGCCGCCCACGAGCACGTCGGTGGTGACGTCGGCGTCGTCGACGCCGGTGACCCGGAGCCGGACCTTGCCGTCGTCGATGAGGATCGGGTCGCCGATGCTCACGTCGCCGGGCAGGCCCTTGTACGTCGTCCCGCAGATCGTCGCGTCACCCGACACGTCGCGGGTGGTGATCGTCCACTGCTGGCCGCGGCGCAGCATGACCGGGCCGTCGGCGAACGTCTCCAGGCGGATCTTGGGACCCTGCAGGTCCGCGAAGATGCCGACCCCGTGCCCGCTGGCGTCGGCCGCCTCGCGCACCAGCCGATAGGCCTCGGCGTGGTCGGCGTGGCTGCCGTGGCTCATGTTCAGCCGGGCGACGTCCATGCCGGCGTAGACGAGCTCGCGGATCCGTCGTTCTGAGTTGGTGGCAGGGCCGAGGGTGCACACGATCTTCGCTCTTCGCACTCCCCCACTCTACCGAGGAATTAGAACGATCCAACCCCCCAGGCACCCAGGACCGCCCTCGCCGCGGCCACCGACCGTCACCAGCTGACCGCACCGACCGCTGACCCGTCAGAAGGTCTCTGACGGGTCAGCGGTGGGTCAGACGACGAGGGGGCGGGCAGTGGGCGGGATCGGGGCCGGGAGGGCCGTCGAGCCGGTGAGGAAGGTGTCGACGGCGGCGGCCGCGGCGCGCCCCTCGGCGATGGCCCACACGATCAGCGACTGGCCGCGACCGGCGTCGCCGGCCACGAAGACCCCCGGCACCGAGCTCATGTAGCTGCCGTCGCGCGCGACGTTGCCGCGGGCGTCGAGGTCGACGCCGAGCTGCTCGACCAGGCCGGGCTTCTCGGGGCCGACGAAGCCCATGGCGAACAGCACCAGCTCCGCCGGGATCTCCCGCTCGGTGCCCTCGATCTCGCTCAGCTTGCCGCCTTCGAAGACCACGTCGACGAGACGCAGCGCGCGCACGTTGCCGTCCTCGTCACCGAGGAACTCCTGCGTGGACACGGCGTAGACCCGCTCCCCCGCCTCCTCGTGGGCCGAGGAGACCCGGAAGGTCATCGGGTACGTCGGCCACGGCTGGCCCTCGGGGCGCTGGTGCGGCGGCTCGGGCATGATCTCGAGCTGCGTGATCGAGGCGGCGCCTTGCCGCGTCGAGGTGCCCAGGCAGTCGGCGCCGGTGTCGCCGCCGCCGATGATGACGACGTGCTTGCCGTCGGCGCGGATCTGGCCCTCCACCTGCTCGCCCAGCGCGACCCGGTTGGCCTGCGGGAGGAACTCCATCGCCTGGTGGATGCCGCCCAGCTCGCGGCCGGGGACCGGCAGATCACGGGCCTCGGTCGCGCCCATCGCCAGGACCACGGCGTCGTAGCGCTCGCGCAGCGAGTCGCCCGTCAGGACGTCCCCACCGACGTCGACGCCGGCCCGGAAGACGGTGCCCTCGCGCTTCATCTGCTCGACGCGCCGGTCGAGGTGCTTCTTCTCCATCTTGAACTCGGGGATGCCGTAGCGCAGCAGCCCGCCGACCTTGTCGGCCCGCTCGTAGACGGCCACGGTGTGGCCGGCCCGGGTCAGCTGCTGGGCGGCCGCGAGGCCGGCGGGTCCGGAGCCGATCACCGCGACCGTGCGGCCCGAGAGCCACTCCGGCGGCTGGGGGCGGACGAAGCCGGACTCCCACGCCTTGTCGATGATCGAGACCTCGACGTTCTTGATCGTCACCGGGTCCTGGTTGATGCCCAGGACGCACGCGGTCTCGCACGGCGCCGGGCACAGGCGCCCGGTGAACTCCGGGAAGTTGTTGGTCGCGTGCAGGCGCTCGATCGCGCCCTCCCAGTCGTCGCGCCAGACCAGGTCGTTCCACTCGGGGATGATGTTGCCGAGCGGGCAGCCCTGGTGGCAGAACGGGATGCCGCAGTCCATGCAGCGGCCGGCCTGCTCGGTGATGATCGGCAGCAGCGCGCGGCCCATCCCGCCGGGGTAGACCTCGTTCCAGTCGTGCACGCGCTCCTCGACCGGGCGGCGCTCCGCGACCTCTCGGCCGTGCTTGAGGAACCCTTTGGGGTCAGCCATGGAGTGCCTCCATCATCTTGTGAGCGGTCTCGTTCTCGTCCAGCCCGTCGGCCTCGGCCTTCGCCTTGGCCTCGAGCACGATGCGGTAGTCGCGGGGCATGATCTCGGTGAACCTCGTCAGCGAGGAGGCCCAGTCGGCCAGCAGCTCCTCGGCCACCGGCGAGCCGGTCTCCTCGAAGTGCCGGCGCACCAGCTGCTCGAGCTCGACCGCGGCCTCACCCGTGACCGGGCCCAGCTCGACCAGCTCGCGGTTGACGCGGAACTCCTTGAGGTCCAGCACCCAGGCGATGCCGCCCGACATGCCGGCCCCGAAGTTGCGACCGGTCTTGCCGAGGACGACCACCCGGCCGCCGGTCATGTACTCACAGCCGTGGTCGCCGACCCCCTCGGTGACCAGGCGCGCGCCGGAGTTGCGGACGGCGAACCGCTCGCCGACCCCGCCGCGCAGGAAGATCTCGCCACTGGTCGCGCCGTAGGCGATGGTGTTGCCGGCGATGATCTGCTCGTTGCTGTGGAACGTCGCCGCGCGGTCCGGCCGGACGACGATCCGCCCGCCCGAGAGCCCCTTGCCGACGTAGTCGTTGGCGTCACCCTCGAGCCGGAGCGTGATGCCCGGCGGCACGAAGGCGCCGAAGGACTGGCCGGCCGATCCCACGAAGGTCAGGTCGATGGTGCCGTCGGGAAGCCCCTGGCCGCCGTACTTCTTGGTGACCTCGTGGCCGAGGATCGTGCCGACGGTGCGGTGGACGTTGCGGATCGCCACCTGGGCCCGCACCGGCTCGCCGTGCTGGATCGCCGGCTGCGCCAGCGGCACCAGCTCGGTGACGTCCAGCGACCGGTCCAGGCCGTGGTCCTGGGCCTTGGTGTGGCGCAGGTCCTGGTCGGGGAAGGCGCTGGTGTCAGGCGCGTGCAGGATCGGGCTCAGATCGAGACCCGATGCCTTCCAGTGCTCGACCGCCTGGACCGTGTCGAGAGCCCCGACCTGGCCGATCGCCTCCTCTACGCTGCGGAAGCCGAGCTCGGCGAGGAGCTCGCGGACCTCCTCGGCGATGTAGGTGAAGAAGTTGACGACGTACTCGGCCTTGCCGGAGAAGCGCTCGCGCAGGACGGGGTTCTGCGTGGCCACGCCCACCGGGCAGGTGTCGAGGTGGCAGACCCGCATGAGGATGCAGCCCGACACCACGAGCGGCGCGGTGGCGAAGCCGAACTCCTCGGCGCCCAGGAGCGCGGCCACGACGACGTCGCGACCGGTCTTGAGCTGGCCGTCGGTCTGGACGACGATCCGGTCGCGCAGCCCGTTGAGCAGCAGCGTCTGCTGGGTCTCCGCGAGGCCGAGCTCCCAAGGGCCGCCCGCGTGCTTCAGGGAGGTCAGCGGGGACGCGCCGGTGCCGCCGTCGTGACCGGAGATCAAAACGACGTCCGCGTGCGCCTTGGAGACGCCGGCCGCGACCGTGCCGACGCCGACCTCGGAGACCAGCTTCACGTGGACCCGCGCCGCCGGGTTGGCGTTCTTGAGGTCGTGGATCAGCTGGGCGAGGTCCTCGATCGAGTAGATGTCGTGGTGCGGCGGCGGGCTGATCAGGCCGACGCCGGGCGTGGAGTGCCGGGTCCGGGCCACCCAGGGGTAGACCTTGTTGCCGGGCAGCTGGCCGCCCTCGCCGGGCTTGGCGCCCTGCGCCATCTTGATCTGGATGTCGTCGGCGTTGGTGAGGTACTCCGAGGTGACGCCGAAGCGGCCGGAGGCGACCTGCTTGATCGAGCTGCGCCGCTCCGGGTCGTAGAGACGGTCGGGGTCCTCGCCGCCCTCACCGGTGTTGGACTTGCCGCCCAGCCGGTTCATGGCGATCGCGAGGGTCTCGTGCGCCTCCTTGCTGATCGACCCGTAGGACATCGCCCCGGTCGAGAAGCGCTTGACGATCTCCGAGACCGGCTCGACCTCGTCGATCGGGACCGGCGTACGGCCGATGCTCGCGGCGTCCTTGAAGCGGAACAGCCCGCGCAGCGTCATCAGCCGGCTCGACTGGTCGTCGACCGCGGCGGTGTACTGCTTGAAGATGTCGTAGCGGCCGGTGCGGGTCGCGTGCTGGAGCCGGAAGACGGTCTCGGGGTCGAAGAGATGCGGCTCGCCGTCGCGGCGCCACTGGTACTCGCCGCCGGTCTCGAGCTCGCGGTGGCCCGGCAGGATCCCCCCGCGCGGGTAGGCGCGGGCGTGGCGGCGCGCGACCTCCTCCGCGACGGTGTCGAGCCCGATGCCGCCCAGCTTGCTGGTGGTCCCGGTGAAGTACCGCTCGACGAGGTCCTGCGACAGGCCGACGGCCTCGAAGATCTGCGCCCCCGTGTAGGACGCGACGGTGGAGACGCCCATCTTGGACATCACCTTGAGCACGCCCTTGCCCAGGGCCTTGATCAGGTGGGCCACGGCCTGCTCGGGCTCGACCTTGACGTAGTAGCCCTCGCGGGCGAGGTCCTCGACGGACTCCATGGCGAGGTAGGGGTTGACGGCGGCCGCGCCGTAGCCGACCAGGAGCGCGACGTGGTGGACCTCGCGGACGTCGCCGGCCTCGACCAGCAGCCCGACCTGGGTGCGGGTCTTCTCGCGCACCAGGTGGTGGTGCACGGCGGAGGTGAGCAGCAGCGACGGGATCGGCGCCAGCTCGGCGGTGGAGTGCCGGTCGGAGAGCACGATGATGCGCGCGCCCTCGGCGATCGCCGCGGACACCTCGGCGCAGATCTCCGCGATCCGGTGTGCCAGCGCGCCGCCGCCGCCCTCGACCTCGTAGAGCCCGCGCGACACATGGGTGATGAAGCCCGGCATGTCGCCGTCACGGTTGATGTGGCGGATCTTGGCCAGGTCGTCGTTGGAGATGACCGGGAACGGCAGCACCACCTGGCGACACGACGCGGGAGTCGGGTCCAGGAGGTTGGCCTCGGGGCCGATGGTGCCGTTGAGCGAGGTGACGAGCTCCTCGCGGATGGCGTCCAGCGGAGGGTTCGTGACCTGCGCGAAGAGCTGGCTGAAGTAGTCGAACAGCAGCCGGGGCTTGTCGCTCAGCGCGGCGATCGGGGTGTCGGTGCCCATGGAGCCGAGCGGCTCGCCGCCGGTGTTGGCCATGGGGGTCAGCAGGATGCGCAGCTCCTCCTCGGTGTAGCCGAAGATCTGCTGGCGGCGCGTCACCGACGCGTGCGTGTGGATGATGTGCTCGCGCTCGGGGATGTCGTTGAGGTGGATCAGGCCCGCGTGCAGCCACTCGCCGTAGGGGTGCTCGGAGGCGAGCTCGGCCTTGATCTCCTCGTCCTCGATGATCCGGTGCTCATCGGTGTCGACGAGGAACATCCGGCCCGGCTGGAGCCGGCCCTTGCGCACGATGCTGGCCGGGTCCAGGTCCAGGACGCCGACCTCGGAGGCCAGCACGACCAGGCCGTCGTCGGTGACCCAGTAGCGCGAGGGGCGCAGCCCGTTGCGGTCCAGGACGGCGCCGATCTGCGCGCCGTCGGTGAACACGACGCACGCGGGGCCGTCCCAGGGCTCCATGAGGGCGGAGTGGAATGAGTAGAAGTCGCGCCGCTTGGCGTCCATCTCGGTGTGGTTCTCCCACGCCTCGGGGATCATCATCAGCACCGAGTGCGGCAGCGACCGCCCGCCCATGTGCAGCAGCTCGAGGACCTCGTCGAAGGAGGCCGAGTCGGACGCCCCGGTGGTCACGATCGGGAAGATCCGCTCGAGGTCGCCGGGGATCAGGTCCGAGGACAGCAGCGCCTCGCGGGCGCGCATCCAGTTGCGGTTGCCCATGACCGTGTTGATCTCGCCGTTGTGCGCGATGAACCGGAAGGGGTGCGACAGCGGCCAGCTCGGGAAGGTGTTGGTGGAGAAGCGCGAGTGCACGACCGCGAGGGCCGAGGCGACCCGCTCGTCGAGCAGGTCCGGGTAGAAGCCGTCGAGCTGCTCGGTGGTGAGCATGCCCTTGTAGGCCAGCGTCCGCGAGGACAGCGAGGGGAAGTAGACATCGGCGTCACGCTCGGCGCGCTTGCGCAGGCAGTAGGCCATGCGCTCCAGCGACATGCCCGTGACCCGCTGGCGGGCGCCGGCGACGAACAGCTGCTGGAACGACGGCATGACGCCCAGCGCGGTGGCGCCGAGGATCGAGGGGTCGGTCGGGACGTCGCGCCAGCCGAGGACCGCGAGGCCCTCCTCCTCGGCGAGCGCCTCGATGCGGGCGCGGGTCTCGGCCACGTGCGCGTCGTCGCCCTGCAGGAACGCCGTGCCGACGGCGTAGGCGTTGGCCGGCGGGAGCTCGAAGTCGACGACGGCGCGCAGGAACGCGTCGGGCACCTGCATGAGGATGCCGGCGCCGTCGCCGGAGTTGGGCTCGGCACCCGCGGCACCGCGGTGCTCGAGGTTGCGAAGGGCGGTCAGTGCCTTCGCCACGATGTCGTGGCTGGCCTCCCCGGTGAGGGTCGCCACGAACGCGACGCCGCAGGCGTCCTTCTCGTGGCGAGGGTCGTAGAGACCCTGGGGCGGCGGGAACGCGTGCGAGTAGGGCACTGGGTTCTCCCGTCGTCGTGTGCAGGGGTGACCCTGGAGTACCACTGCACTGCTGGGCGCTAGGGACGACGTTGGCCCACGCGGCGGAGTCGTCAGATTACCACCCGGTTACGTGGTGGCGTCAGTCACCGGGGGTCACACGAGACGGTCCGGTGGTGGCGTCCTCGGAGGCCTCGGGGGCCTCGGAGGTCTCCCCCACACCTGCGTCGGCGTCGTCGACGTCGCCGGGTGCCTCGGGCGTCTCACCGCTCGGACCGCGCCCGTCTCGCCAGACGCTCTCCTCGCGCCCGGGCCAGCGGCGCAGGCTGATGACGAAGTAGACCGCCGCGGCCACGAACAGCACGATCGAGACCCAGACGTTGAAGCGCAGGCCGCCCACGTCGTTCAGCTCGACGGTGTCGATCCGGAGGTACTCGATCCAGCCGCGACCGGCGGTGTAGGCCATCACGTACAGCGCCAGGACCCGGCCGTGGCCGAGGCGGAAGCGGCGGTCGGCCCAGATCACCAGCGCGAAGGCAGCGAGGTTCCAGGCGAACTCGTAGAGGAACGTCGGGTGGAAGGTCGTGCCCGGCGCGAAGGCGAGGCCGGAGGGCCAGTTGGCCGGGTCGATCTCCAGGCCCCACGGCAGGTCGGTGGGTCGACCGTAGAGCTCCTGGTTGAACCAGTTGCCCCACCGGCCGATCGCCTGCGCCACGAGGACGCCCGGGGCCATGGCGTCGAGCACCGGCAGCAGCCGGATGCCCTTGCGCCGGGCGCCGATGACGACCCCGAGCGCGCCCATGGCCACGCCGCCCCAGATGCCGAGACCGCCGCGCCAGATGTACAGCGCGCTGACCGGGTTCTCCCCGTCGCCGAAGTACAGGCCGCTGTCGGTCGCGACGTGGTACAGCCGGGCCCCGACGAGGCCGAACGGCACCGCCCAGATCGCCAGGTCCTGAACGTCGCCCGGCCGGCCGCCGCGCGCGACCCAGCGCCGCTCGCCGATCCAGATGGCGACCACGATGCCGAGGATGATCGACAAGGCGTAGCCACGGATCGGGAGCCACCCGAGGTGCCACACCCCGGAGTCCGGGCTGGGGATCGAGAGCGCGGTGACCGCCATGAACGACACGTCAGTCCTCCTTGGCGAGCAGGGTGTGGATGTCGGCGGCGAACTCCGCCTGGCTGGTCTCCTGGTCCCAGTAGACCGGAGCCTCGTCGTCGCTGTCGAGGCCGATGACCTGGGTGCTGTGCCCGCCGAGATCGTAGCCTCCGCTGGGCAGCTCCTTGCCGTTGCTGACGTAGACGGCGAGGGGCTTGCCGGCCTCGACGATGGTCTCGATGTCACCGCTCAGGCCGATGAACGAGGGGTCCAGGCGGTCCAGGTAGCTGCGCAGCGCCGCCGGGGTGTCGCGCGCCGGGTCGGTGGTGACGAAGACGACGTCGACCTGCTCGCGGTCCTCGTCGTCGAGCCGGTTCATGGCGCCGGCCAACGCGCCCATGACCTGCTGGCAGATGTCGGGGCAGTGGGAGTAGCCGAAGAAGACCAGCGTCAGCCGCTTGTCGGTGTCGGCGGCCAGGGAGTACGGCTGCCCGTCGGTGTCGGTCAACGCGACGTCCGGCGCCTGGTAGGGCCGCTCCAAGGTGGTGCCCGAGAACGCCGGCGGCTCGTCGTCGCTGCAGCCGGACAGCACGAGCACGAGCACGACCAGCGGCAGCAGCAGCCTACGCACGCCTCACTCCGGCGGCGAGGTCCTCGGTGAGGGCCGCGAGCGCACGCAGGCCGGTCGACCGGTCGTCGTGGTCGAGCAGGGTGCGGACGAAGGCGGAGCCGACGATGACCCCGTCGGCGTACGACGCGACCTCGGCGGCCTGGTCGCCGTTGCTGACCCCGAGCCCCACCCCGATCGGCAGGTCGGTCGTGCTCCTCGTGCGGGTCACGAGCGGGCCGGCGAGGTCGCTGGTGGTGGTGCGGGTGCCGGTGACGCCCATGACCGCGGTGGCGTAGACGAAGCCGCGGCACGCGGCGGTGGTCATGGCGATGCGGGCGTCGGTGGAGGACGGCGCGACCAGGAACACCTTGTCGAGACCGTGCTCGTCGGCAGCCGCGATCCACTCCGGCGCGCTGTCGGGGGTCAGGTCGGGGGTGATCAGGCCCGCGCCCCCGGCGCCGGCCAGGTCGGCGGCGAAGCGCGGGACGCCGTAGCGCTCGACGGGGTTCCAGTAGGTCATCACGAGCGTGGGTACGCCGGTCGCGGCCACGGCCTCCACCGTGCGCAGCACGTCGCGGGTGCGGACCCCGCCCTCGAGCGCCCGCTGCGCGGCCGCCTGGATCGTCGGACCGTCCATCACCGGGTCGCTGTAGGGCAGGCCGATCTCGATCACGTCGCAGCCGGAGTCGACCAGGCAGCGCAGCGAGTCGATGCCGCCCTGGACGTCGGGGAAGCCGGCCGGCAGGTAGCCCACCAGGGCGGCGCGGCCGTCGGCGCGTGCCTTCTCGAAGGCGGTCGCGCTGCTGTTCATCGGGGTGCTCACAGGTCGAACCACTCCATCGCGGTCTCCATGTCCTTGTCCCCGCGGCCGCTGAGGTTCACCAGGATGGTGGCCTCCGGCCCCTTCTCGGCGCCGAGCCGCTTGGCGACCCCCAAAGCCCCGGCGAGGGCGTGGGCCGACTCGATGGCCGGGATGATGCCCTCGGTGCGGCTGAGGAGGGCCAGCGCGTCCATCGCCTCCGCGTCGGTGACCGGCAGGTACGTCGCCCGGCCCACCTTGGCGAGGTGGGCGTGCTGCGGGCCGACGCCCGGGTAGTCGAGGCCCGCGGAGATCGAGTGGGACTCGATGGTCTGCCCGTCCTCGTCCTGGAGCACGTAGGTGCGCGCGCCGTGGAGGACGCCGCTGTCGGCGGCGTGGATGGTCGCCGCGTGGCGGCCGGTCTCGACGCCGTCGCCGCCCGGCTCGAAGCCGTAGATCGCCACGTCCTCGTCGTCGAGGAACGCCTGGAACAGCCCGATCGCGTTGGAGCCGCCGCCCACGCAGGCGGCGACGGCGTCGGGCAGGACGCCGTACTGCTCGAGGCACTGGGCCCGCGCCTCGTCGCCGATGCCGCGGGCGAAGTCGCGCACCATGCTGGGGAACGGGTGCGGCCCGGCGGCGGTGCCGAAGAGGTAGGCCGTGTGGTCGACGCTGGAGACCCAGTCGCGCAGCGCCTCGTTGATCGCGTCCTTGAGCGTGGCGCTGCCGCCGTCGACGGGCACGACCTTGGCGCCGAGCAGGTTCATCCGGGCGACGTTGAGCGCCTGGCGCTTCACGTCGACCGCGCCCATGTAGACGGTGCACTCCATGCCGAAGTACGCCGCCGCGGTCGCGCTGGCCACGCCGTGCTGGCCGGCACCGGTCTCGGCGATGACCCGCTTCTTGCCCATCCGCTGGGTGAGCAGCGCCTGGCCGAGGACGTTGCGGATCTTGTGGGCCCCGGTGTGGTTGAGGTCCTCGCGCTTGAGCAGGATCCGGGCGCCGACCTTGTCGGAGAGCCGGCGGGCCTCGTAGAGCCGGCTGGGGGTGCCGGCGTAGTCGCGGCAGATCGCCTCGAACGAGGCGACGAACGCGGGGTCGGCCATGGCGCCCTGCCAGGCCTCGGTCAGCTCGTCGAGCGCGGCGACCAGCGCCTCCGGCATGAAGCGGCCGCCGAAGTCGCCGAACCAGCCGCGGTCGTCGGCGTCGTACCTGGAGGCGGGCTGGGATGCGGGCTGGGTCATGCCTCGACTCCTGTCATCGCGGCGACCGCCTCGCGCGGCGCCCCGTCCTTGACCAGCGCCTCGCCGACGAGGACCACGCGCGCGCCCTCGCCCACGAAGCGCGTGACGTCCTGGGGACCCGAGATGCCGGACTCCGCCACGAGCACCCGGTCGTCCGGGACCAGCGGTGCCAGCCGGGAGAAGGTGTCGTTGTCGACCGCCAGGGTCTTCAGGTTGCGGGCGTTGACCCCGACCAGCTCGGCGCCCAGCGCCACCGCCCGCTCGGTCTCGGCCTCGTCGTGCACCTCGACCAGCACGGTGAGCCCGAGCTCGCGCGCCTCGTCGTGGAGGCGGCGCAAGGTGTCGTCGTCCAGGGCGGCGACGATCAGGAGCACGAGGTCAGCGCCGGCCGCGCGGGCCTCGACGACCTGGTAGCTGGTCACGACGAAGTCCTTGCGCAGCACCGGGACGTCCACGGCGGCGCGTACGGCGCGCAGGTCGGCGAGGCTGCCGCCGAAGCGGCGCTGCTCGGTCAGCACGCTGATCGCCGCGGCTCCCCCGGCGGCGTACTCGGCCGCGAGCGAGGCGGGGTCGGGGATGTCGGCCAGCTCTCCCTTGCTGGGGCTGCGGCGCTTGACCTCGGCGATCACGCTCGAGCCGGGCGCCCGGAAGTGCGGCATCGGGTCGCGCACAGGGGCGGCGTCGGCGAGCGCGGCGCGCAGGTCGGCGAGGGGAAGCCCCGCCTCGCGCTCCGCGAGGTCGATCCGCACACCGGCGACGATGTCGTCGAGCACGGACATGACTTCCTCCAGGATTCGGGCAGGCTTTGGGGCGGCACCGGGACCCGGTTCAGCCCCAGCACACCGGGCGCTCAAGGGCGATGCGCTCCCCCGAGTCTGACACGCGACGTCATAGGGTCCTGACATCGGTCAGACTCCTGGACCGGTCATCCAACGAAGGGAATGCCATGAGCTACGGACAGCCGCCCCCGCCCCCGCCGCCCGAGGGTCCCCAGTACGGCGGACCTCCCCCGGGCTACGGCGCCCAGCCGCAGAAGACCTCGGGGATGGCGATCACCAGCCTGGTGCTGGGCATCATCGGCGTCTTCCCCTGCTGCAGCTGGTTCGTCTTCGGGATCGGCGCCGTGGTGTTCGGGCTGCTGGGGAAGAAGGACATCCGGGAGTCCAACGGCGCGAAGAAGGGCGCCGGCCTGGCCCAGTGGGGCTTCATCCTGGGCATCGTCGGGATCGCGCTCGGCATCCTGTTCTGGATCCTGGTGGCGACCGGCCAGGTCGAGATCGACACCTACACGAGCTGACCGGCGGGAGGCGGGCTAGGGCGCGAGCCAGGAGCCCGAGAGGTTGCGCAGCACCGTGAAGACCACGAGCAGCGCGACCGCGGCGAACGCGGTCCACGCGACCGCGTTCGCCGGCACCGCCCGCCGACGGCCGCGCCAGCGGTCGGCCGTCCACAGCGCCAGTGCGGCCAGGGCGAACGGCAGCGCGACGACGAGCGCCAGGTTGCTCGAGGCAGCGTCGACCAGCTGCAGGTTGGTGAGGTCGTTGACCGCCCGCAGGCCACCGCAGCCCGGGCACCAGAACCCCATCAGCGCGCTCGGGCACAGGCCCCAGCTCGCGTGGACGTGCGGGTCACGCAGGTGCAGGGCGAGGGTGAGGGCCCCCAGGGCCCCGATCGTCGTCAGGGGCGCGGCCATCCGCTGCCACCGCGACGGCGGTGGCGCGAGAACTGGCGCGCTGGGCGCGATCGGGTCGTGGGTCAATGCGAGGAACCGTGCAGCCCCATCTTGGCCATGATGACGAACAGCACGCCACTGGCCAGCGTGATCGCCACGCCCACCCAGAAGATGGTGTAGTTGATCGGGTCGAGCATCAGCCCGATCGCTCCCACGACGAAGCCCAGCAGTCCGACGACCACGGCCGTCCAGGCTGCCGGTGTGTTGCCGTGGTTGTCAGACATGCGGTGCTCCTCGCGATGCGGATCAGTGGTGGCTCAGTGGTCGATCAGTAGCGCATCGCTACGTCCCGCGCGATGCGGCGCCAGTCTATTCAGGTGCTCATCTGGTGGGGTCGTCACCCTCGTCGAGGGCCTTCCAGAGGTCCAGGTTGGACGGCTCCGCCGCGGGCTCGTGGCGGGCCTGATCGCCGGGGGCGTCGTAGCGGGTGCCCATCTCCGGCCAGCGCGGCACCAGCCGCACGGCCAGCACCGCCGCCACCGCAGAGACCAGGGCGCAGGCCAGCCCGAACCAGAACCACCTGGTGTGGTCTACGTCGACGCCGGTGAGGCCCACCCCCGCGAGGTCGTCCTCCAGGTCCCGCGCGGCCGCGAAGAACCCCACGACGTACGCCGCGAGCGTGCCCACGGCGGCGAGGGCGCCGAGGGCCGCCACCGCGCGGCGCGGGCGGCCGCGCGAGACCAGCACGACCCCCCAGCAGGCCAGCACGACCAGGCCGAGCGCGGTCGCGAGCGGGACGCTGGGACTCTCGGACAGGCCGGAGGCCATGCCCCAGGAGTCCTGCTGCTCGTCGGCGTCGAAGGTGACCCAGAGCTGGTTGCCGCCGACCGCGGCTCCGACCCCGGAGGCGAGCCCGAGCACGACCAGCGGCGCGAACCCGCTCCTACTCACCCGGCCGGCCGTCCACGCAGGCGAGCAGAGCGGCGTCGAAGCAGGTGCGGTCGCCGGTGTGACAGGCGGCGCCCACCTGGTCCACCTTGACCAGCAGGGTGTCGCCGTCGCAGTCGAGGCGCACCTCCTTGACCCACTGCACGTGCCCGGAGGTGTCGCCCTTGACCCAGTACTCGCGGCGCGACCGGCTCCAGTACGTCGCCCGGCCGGTCGTCAGCGTGCGCTGCAGCGCCTCGTCGTCCATCCAGCCCAGCATCAGCACCTCGCCGGTGTCGTGCTGCTGCACCACGGCCGGCACCAGGCCCTCGGCGGAGCGCTTGAGCCGGTCGGCGATCGCGGGGTCGAGGGGCATGGGAGCCATTATCGCGCGGACCCACCGCCGGTGCTCGAGGAGGTGGCAGGGCCCTGTTGCGACACCCAGCTGCGGTGCAGCCCGGCGTAGACGCTGCCGGCCTCGGCGGCGAGGGCCGCGTGGGGTCCGCGCTGGACGATGCGGCCCTGGTCGACGACGACGACCTCGTCGGCGGACTCGGCGGTGGAGAGCCGGTGGGCGATGGTGACCGACGTCCGGCCGCTCATCAGGCGCTCGAGGGCACGGCCGATGCGCATCTCCAGCTGCGGGTCCACCGCGCTGGTGGCCTCGTCGAGGACGAGCAGGTCGGGGTCGGCGAGATGGGCGCGCAGCAGCGCGACGAGCTGCCGCTCGCCGGTCGAGAGCGACTCACCGCGCTGGCCGACCTGGGTGTCCAGGCCGCGAGGCAGGCCGTCGAGCCAGTCGGAGAGGCCCAGCTCGTCGGCACTGGCCCGGATCTCGGCGTCGGTGGCGTCCAGCCGGCCGTAGCGGACGTTCGCGCGCAACGTGTCGTCGAAGAGGAATCCCTCCTGCGGCACCAGCACCACGCTGCGGCGCAGCGAGGCCTCGCCGATCTCGCGCACGTCGACGCCGTCCAGCAGGACCGCGCCGCGCGAGGGGTCCATCAGCCGGGTCAGCAGCTTGGCGAAGGTCGACTTGCCGGAGCCGGTCTCGCCCACGATCGCGACCCTGCGGCCGGCGTCGATGTGGAGGGTGATGTCGCGCAGCACCGGCGGTCCGCCCGGGTAGGCGAACTCCACGTCCTCGAAGCGCACGTCGATCGGCCCGCGCGGCAGCACCTGCCCGTCGGGGCCGGGGTCGACCAGGTCGGCCGGGGTGTCGAGGATGCCGATGACGCGGCGCCAGCCGGCAATGGCGTTCTGCGCGTCGGTGAGGATCTGGGTGCCCATCTGGACCGGCCCGACGAACAGGGTGACCAGGAACGCGAAGGCCACCACCTCACCGGCGGTGATCTCGCCGGCGAAGCCCAGCCAGATGCCGACGATGAGGACCCCGGCGTTGGCCAGACCGGCGGAGATCCCACCCAGCGAGAACGAGAACGCGGTGAAGCCCTGGGCGCGGGTGCTGGCCCTCTGGTGGCGGGTGATCGCCTGGTCGATGCGCTCCTGGGTGCGGGCCTCCACGGCGTACGAGCGGACGACCGCGGCACCGACCACCGGCTCGGAGATCGCCGAGAGCATGACCCCGACCTGGCGGCGGACGGTGCCGTAGGCGTCGGACAGCTTGCGCTGGAAGAACCGCAGCGAGACGAACAGCGGCGCGAAGCACAGCCACACGACGAGGGCGAGCTGCCAGCTGTAGACCACCATCACGATGGTCGCGATGAGGACCTGCCCGATGCTCACCACGAACAGCAGCCCGCCGAACACCAGGAACTGGCTGACCTGGTCGACGTCGCTGGTGACGCGGGAGACGAGGGCGCCGCGGCGCTCGGTGTTCTGCGTGAGGAGCGGCAGGTCGTGCACGTGGCGGAACGCCCTGATCCGCAGCATCGCCAGGCCGCGCTCGGAGGTGGTGAACAGTCGGCGGGTCATCGCGTAGGAGGCGTAGCTCGTGACCAGGAGCGCGGCGCCGGCGGCCAGCCCCATCCAGACCGTGAACGACACGTCGGGGCCACCCGAGCGCCCGAGGCCGCGGTCGAGGGTCTGCTGGACGGCGATCGGCACGATCACCTGCCCCACCGAGGCGAGTACCGCCAGGGCGAGAGTGCCCCAGACGCCCTCCTTCAGCTCGGGCGAGAAGTGCAGCCCGCGCCGGATGGTGGCGATCGCGCCGATGTCCTCACCGGAGTCCATCACCGTGCTCATGTGGCCACCTCCTCCTGCTCGTAGGCGTTGACCAGGCGCGCGTAAGACGGGCTGCGGGTGAGCAGCTCGGCGTGCGTGCCGCGGTCGACGACGCGCCCATGCTCGAGATGGAGCACCTCGTCGGCGAGGCCGATCGTGGCCTTGCGGTAGGCGACCACGACCAGCGTGGAGCCGGCGCCGCTCTCGCGCAGACCGGCGAGGATGCGCGCCTCCACCTCGGGGTCGACGGCCGAGGTGGCGTCGTCGAGGATCAGCAGCCGCGGGCGGCGTACGAGCGCGCGAGCCAGCGAGATGCGCTGGCGCTGGCCGCCGGACAGCGACGTGCCGCGCTCGCCGAGCTGGGTGTCGAGGCCCTCGGGGAGCGCGGCGACGAAGCCGTCGGCCTGCGCGGTGCGCAGCGCGGCCCAGACGTCGGCGTCGCTGACGTCCGCGCCCAGCGTGATGTTGCCGCGCACGGTGTCGTCGAAGAGGAACGCGGTCTGCGGCACGATCGACACCGCGGAGGCCAGCTCGCCGGGCGCCAGCTCGCGCAGGTCCAGGCCGTCGAGTGAGATGCGGCCGCGGTCGGGGTCGACCAGCCGCGTGAGCAGGGTCGTGAGCGTGCTCTTGCCGGACGCCGTGGCCCCCACCAGCGCGACCGTGCGGCCGGGCTCGACCGAGAACGTGAGGCCTTCGAGCAATGGCTGCTCGGGCTCGTAGCGGTAGGTGACCGACTCGACGTCCAGCCGCGCCCCGCCGGGCCCCTGGACGGCCGCCTGGTCGCCGTGCGGCATCTCGCCGGCGGCGCGCAGGACCGACGTCACCCGGCGGTAGCCCACGACGCTGCGCGGGAACTCGCCGAGCACCCAGCCGATCGAGCGGATGGGGAAGGACACGATCGTGAGGAGGTAGGCGACGGTGACGACGTCGCCGGGGTCGGTGGCGCCGCTGAGCACACGCGAGACGCCGACGGCGAGGACGAACAGGACCCCGAGGCCGGGCAGGGCCGCCAGCGCAGGGTCGAACGCGGCCCGGATGCGGCCGACGCGGATGTTGACGTCGCGCAGCTCCTCGGCCTTGGCGGCGAAGCGCGCCGTCTCCTCGGGCTCGCGGCCGAGCGTCTTGACGACCATCGCGCCGTCGAAGGACTCGTGGGCGATCTCGCTGACCTCGCCGCGCAGCTGCTGGGCGCGGGTCATCCAGCCCTGGGCACGACGCTGGTAGATCACGTTGACGGCGATCACCGCGGGGAAGACCAGCAGCCCGACCACGGCGAGCACCAGGTCGGCCGCGAGCATCTGCGCGACCGCGATCACCATCATCGCGACGGTGCCGACCGCCATCGGGAGGGGCGCGATCGGGGCCCAGGCCGCCTCAACATCGGAGTTGGCGTTGGAGAGCAGCTCACCGGTGGGGTGACGCTGGTGCCACTCCATGGGCAGGGAGAGGTACTGGCGGGTGACGGCGCGGCGGGTGTGGGCCTGCATGCGGTACTGCATGATGCCCGCGCCGAGCCGGCGCGCGACGATGCCCACCGCGCGCAGGATCGCGACACCGAGGAAGAGGGCCAGGATGGCCACCAGCGAGCCGGTGCCGACCTCGCCGCTCTCGAAGGCCGGCAGCACGACGTGGTCGGTGGACCATCCCAGCACCCAGGCGTCGGCGACGGTCAGCGCGCCGAAGAGGACGCTGCCGAGCGTGGAGAGGGTGAAGACCCAGGGCTCACGCTTGATGGCCACCAGGAGTACGGCGAACCCGGCTCCGGTCGATCCCCGTCCGTCTGCTCGTTCGTCGCTCATGTCTCCCTGACCGCTGCTCCTCGTCCCGAAACCGGCGAGGCACGCAGGCTATTCCCGGCCGCGGACATCACCCAATCCGGTGCCCGCTCCCCCAGACGGACGCGTGGCAGGCTGGGCCCCATGCCCACCCCCTCCTTCGCCCGGCGCGAGCGCCACGACCTCTGCGACCTCGCGCTGGTGCTCGGCGCCGACGCGCCGACTCTCTGCGCGGGATGGACGGCGAGGGAGCTGGTCGCGCACCTGCTGGTGCGCGAGACCCGGCCCCTCGGTGCCGCGGGCCTGGTGGTGCCCGCGCTGTCCGGGCTCACCGACCGGGCCATGGCACGCATGGGGCGCCAGGACTTCGCGGTCCTGGTCGAGCGGCTGCGCGACCCCGGCCTCACGCCGTACGCGCTGCCGCCGGTGGAGCGGGTGGCCAACACGATGGAGTACTTCGTGCACCACGAGGACCTGCGCCGCGGGCAGCCCGGCTGGGAGCCCCGAGCGCTGTCGCCCGAGGACGAGGAGCGCATCTGGCGAGCGGTGCGCCTGGCCGGCCGCGTGCTGGTCCGTCCCGCCGGGGTGCCCGTCCGCGTCCGGCGCACCGGGAGCGACGAGGCGCTCACCCTGCGCGGCGGAGACGACCCGGTGACGGTGACGGGTCCGACCAGCGAGGTGGCGCTGTTCCTCTTCGGCCGCGGCGCGGTGCGCGACCTGACCTTCGACGGCCCACCCGAGCGGGTCGACCTGCTGCGCGGCGCGGACCTGGGCCTCTAGGGGCCGGCCTCGCCGACGAAGCGCACGACGCGGGTCTGAAGTGGAGGGTCGACACCGCGCCGCGCACGATGGTCGTCAGAGAGTGTGTGACGGGTCAGCGGGTGAGGTGGCCGGCGTCGGCCAGGGCGGCCTTGACGTCGGCGATGCGCAGGGTGCCGAAGTGGAAGACGGTGGCCGCCAGGACCGCGTCGGCGCCGGCGTCGACGGCCGGGGGGAAGTGCTCGGTCGCGCCCGCGCCGCCGGAGGCGATGACAGGGATGGTGACCTCACGGCGTACGGCGCGGATCAGCTCGAGGTCGAAGCCGTCCTGGGTGCCGTCGGCGTCCATGGCGTTGAGCAGGATCTCCCCCGCGCCCAGCTCGGCCGCGCGGACCGCCCAGGCCACCGCGTCCAGGCCGGCCGACTTCCGGCCGCCGTGGGTGGTGACCTCGAAGCCGGAGTCGGTGCGCGCCGCCCGGCGGGCGTCGACGGAGAGCACCAGCACCTGGTTGCCGTAGCGGTCGGCCACCTCGGCCACGAGCTCCGGGCGGTGGATGGCGGCGGTGTTCATCGCGACCTTGTCGGCTCCCGCCCGCAGCAGCCGGTCGACGTCCTCCACCGAGGACACGCCGCCGCCGACGGTCAGCGGGATGAAGACCTGCTCGGCGGTGCGCGAGACGATCTCCATCGTGGTCGCCCGTCCCTCGTGGGAGGCCGAGATGTCGAGGAAGGTCAGCTCGTCGGCGCCCTCGGCGTCGTACACCTTCGCGAGCTCGACGGGGTCGCCGGCGTCGCGCAGCTGCTGGAAGTTGATGCCCTTGACCACCCGTCCGCCGTCGACGTCCAGGCACGGGATCACACGTACGGCGAGGCTCACGCCCGGGCGCCCTTCGTCAGGGCGAGCGCGTCCTCGAGGGTGAAGCGGCCCTCGTAGAGCGCGGTACCGGCGATCGCGCCCTCGACGCCGCTGTCGACCAGGCCCATCAGCGCCTCGATGTCGGCCAGCGTCGACACCCCGCCGGAGGCGATGACCGGCCGGTCGGTGCGGGCGCAGACGTCCTCGAGCAGCTGCAGGTTGGGCCCGGCGAGCATGCCGTCCTTGTTGACGTCGGTGACGACGTAGCGCGCGCAGCCCTCGGCGTCGAGGCGCGCCAGCGTCTCGTAGAGGTCGCCGCCGTCCTTGGTCCAGCCGCGGGCCGCCAGGGTGGTGCCGCGCACGTCGAGGCCGATCGCGATCCGGTCGCCGTGCTCGGCGATGATCCGCGCGCACCACTCGGGCTGCTCCAGCGCGGCCGTGCCGATGTTGACCCGGCGGCAGCCGGTGGCCAGCGCCGCCTCGAGCGACTCGTCGTCGCGGATGCCGCCGCTCATCTCGACCTGGATGTCGAGCGCGCCCACGATCTCGGCCTGGAGCTCGCGGTTGTGGCCGCGCCCGAACGCCGCGTCCAGGTCGACCAGGTGCAGCCACTCGGCGCCGGCCTCCTGCCAGCGGCGGGCTGCGGCCACCGGGTCGCCGTACACGCGCTCGGAGCCGGCCACGCCCTGGGCGAGCTGGACGGCGCGGCCCTCGGTGATGTCGACGGCGGGAAGGAGCTGGAGGTAGGACATGGGATCTCTCTCTAGGTGCGACGGAAGAGCAGCGTGTGCAGGACGGGGGCGGCGAGCACGCTCACGATGATCACGAGCAGCCGCGCCGCCCAGTGCTCGAGGAACGCGAACGACACGACGTTGACCAGCACCACCAGGGCGAGCGTGGCCAGGGTCTGGTTGCGCCGCCGACGAGCCAGTACGCCGGTCGCCTGCGGGCGGGGCCGCGGCAGCACCGAGGCGACCCGCCGCCGGCGGGCGGCACGGCGCTCCGCGCGCTCCTCGGTCGCGGCCCGCGCGGCGGCGCGGACGGCCGCCTCGCGCTCGCGCTCCTCGCGGCGGCGGGCGCGTTCCCGGCTCACCGTGGGCTCATCGGAGGCTCACAAGGAGCCCACCCAGTTGCGCAGGAGCGCGGCGCCGGCGTCGCCGGACTTCTCGGGGTGGAACTGGGTGGCGGTGAGCGGGCCGTTCTCGACGGCGGCCACGAATCGGTCGCCGCCGTGCTCGGCCCAGGTCACCAGGGGCGCGCGGGTGCGGTCGTTGGTGCGCAGAGCCCACTCGCGCACGCCGTAGGAGTGCACGAAGTAGAAGCGCTCGTCCTCGATGCCGGAGAACAGCGTCGAGCCCTCGGCGACGTCGACGGTGTTCCAGCCCATGTGCGGCACGACCGGAGCCTGCAGGCGCTCGACCACGCCGGGCCACTCCTCACAGCCCGCGGTCTCGACGCCGTGCTCGACGCCGCGCGCGAAGAGGATCTGCATGCCGACGCAGATGCCCAGCACCGGCCGGCCGCCGGCCAGACGGCGCCCGATCATCCGCTCGCCCTTGACCTCGCGCAACCCGGCCATGCAGGAGGCGAACGCGCCGACTCCGGGCACCACGAGCCCGTCGGCCTCCAGTGCGCGGTCGAAGTCCCCGGTCAGCTCCACCCGCGCGCCGGCGCGCTCGAGGGCGCGCACGGCCGAGCGGAGGTTGCCCGACCCGTAGTCGAGGACGACGACGTCGTGGGTGCTCAGAGCGCCCCCTTGGTCGAGGGGACTCCGGTCTCGCGCGGGTCGAGCGCGATCGCGTCGCGCAGCGCCCGGGCGAACGCCTTGAACTGGGTCTCCACGATGTGGTGCGGCTCGCGGCCGGCCAGCACCCGCACGTGCAGCGCGAAGTGGGCGTGGAACGCGATCGACTCGAAGACGTGCTGGGTCAGGGAGCCCAGGTAGGCGGGGGTGCTGCCGCCGAGCTGGACGTACTGCTGACCCTCCGGCTCGCCGGTGTGGACGCAGTAGGGCCGTCCGGACACGTCGACGACGGCCTGCACCAGCGCCTCGTCGAGCGGGACGGTGGCGTCGCCGAAGCGACGGATGCCCACCTTGTCCCCCAGCGCCTGACGCAGCGCCTGGCCGAGCGCGATCGCGGTGTCCTCGGTGGTGTGGTGCGCGTCGATCCAGTGGTCGCCCTCGGAGTGCACCGTGAGGTCGATCAGGCTGTGCCGCGAGAGCGCAGTGAGCATGTGGTCGTAGAAGCCGATGCCGGTGGAGATGTCGTGCCGGCCGGTGCCGTCGAGGTCGACCTCGACGAGCACCTTCGACTCGCTCGTCTGGCGTTCGATGCGTGCGGTCCTGCTCATCTCTGCTCCTCCGTGACCTCGGTCAAGGCCTGCTTGAACGTCTTCATCTCGTCGGCGGTGCCGATCGACACCCGCAGCCAGCCCTCCGGGCCGACCTCGCGGATCAGCACCCCCCGGTCCAGGAGGCCCTGCCACACAGCATGCCGGTCCGCGAAGGTCCCGAACAATGCGAAGTTGGCGTCGCTGTCGGCGACCCGGTGTCCCTGCTCGCGCAGCCAGGTCACGGTCGCGTCCCGCTCGGCGCGCAGCTCGTCGACCTTCCCGAGCAGCTCGGGGGCATGCCGCAGAGCGGCGAGCGCGGCCGCCTGGGTGAGCGCGGAGAGGTGGTACGGCAGCCGGACCAGTCGGAGCGCGTCGCAGATCGCCGGGTCGGCGGCCAGGTAGCCCAGCCGCAGGCCGGCCGCCGCGAAGGCCTTGCTCATGGTGCGGGTGACGACCAGGTTGCGGTGGGTCGGCAGCAGCTCCAGCGCGCTCGGCACGCCGGTGCGGCGGAACTCGCCGTACGCCTCGTCGACGACGACCAAGCCCTCCCCCGCCGCCGCACACAGGGCTCCGACGGCCTCCGGCGGCAGCGCGGTACCGGTCGGGTTGTTCGGGCTCGGCAGCAGCACGACCGCGGGCCGCCGCTCGCGGATCAGCGCGGCCGCGGCGTCGAGGTCGATCGAGAAGTCGTCCTCGCGCCGGGCCTGCACCCACGCGGTGCTGGAGTCGCGGGCGTACTCGGGATACATCGAGTACGTCGGCGCGAAGCTCATCGCGCTGCGGCCCGGGCCACCGAAGGCCTGCAGCAGCTGCAGCATCACCTCGTTGGAGCCGTTGGCCGCCCACACCTGCTCCGCGACGATGCCGTGCGGCGTGTCCCGGGAGAGGTAGGCCGCCAGAGCGCCGCGGAGCTCGACGAACTCGCGCTCGGGGTAGCGGTTGAGCGTGGCCGCGGCGTGCGCGACCGCAGTCGCGATGTCGGCCACACAGGCCGGCGAGGGCCCGTAGGGGTTCTCGTTGACGTTGAGCTGGACCGGGACGTCCAGCTGGGGGGCACCGTACGGCTCGAGGCCGCGCAGCTCCTCCCGCAGCGGCGGAAAGGTCATGGCTACTGCCCGAACCGCACGCGGACCGCGGCGCCGTGGCCCGGCAGGTCCTCCGCCTCCGCGAGGGTGACGACGTGACCGGCCACCTCGGCGAGCGCGTCGCGGCTGTAGTCGACGACGTGCACCGACTTGGTGAACGCCCGCACCGAGAGCCCCGAGGAGTGGCACGAGCAGCCGCCGGTGGGCAGCACGTGGTTGGAGCCGGCGCAGTAGTCACCCAGCGACACCGGTGCGTGCGGGCCGACGAAGATCGCGCCGGCGTTCTGCACCCGGGCGGCGTAGGACGCTGCGTCTGCGGTCTGGATCTCCAGGTGCTCGGCGCCGTAGGCGTTGACCACGTCGAGACCCTGCTCGAGGTCGTCGACCAGGACCGTCGCCGACTGGGCGCCGCCCAGGGCGGTGCGGATGCGCTCGGTGTGCTTGGTCGCGAAGACCTGCTTCTCGAGCTCGGCGTCGACGTCGTCGGCGAGTCGCTCGGACGTGGTGACCAGGACGGCGGCGGCGAGCGGGTCGTGCTCGGCCTGGCTCACCAGGTCGGCCGCCACGAACGCCGCCTCGGCGGTGTCGTCGGCCAGGATGGCGATCTCGGTCGGGCCGGCCTCGGAGTCGATGCCGACCTGGCCCTTGAGCAGCCGCTTGGCGGTGACCGTCCAGATGCTGCCGGGGCCGGTGACCAGATCGACGCGGGCGCACGGGCCGACCCCGTAGGCGAACATCGCGATCGCCTGGGCGCCACCGACGGCGTACACCTCGTGGACGCCGAGCAGCTCGCAGGCGGCCAGGATCGTCGGGTGCGGCAGGCCGCCGAAGTCCTTCTGGGGCGTCGAGCTGAGCGCGATCGATCGGACGCCCGCGACCTGGGCGGGCACCACGTTCATGAGCACGCTCGAGACCAGGGGCGCGAGGCCGCCGGGCACGTAGAGGCCGACCCGGCCGACCGGCACCTTGCGGTGGGTCACGCGGGCTCCCTCGCCCAGGTCGGTAGCCACGTCGTGCTCCAGCTCGGCCTCGCACGTCGCCCGCAGCCGGCGCACCGACTCCTCGAGCCCGGCCCGGATGTCGGGGTCGAGCGCGGCGAGGGCGTCGGTGAGCGCCTGGCGCGGCACCCGGATGTCGTCCTGGGTCACGCCGTCGTACTGCTGCGACATCTCGAGGATCGCCTCGACCCCGCGGACGCGGACCGCCTCGCAGATGTCATGCACGGCGGGGATCGCTGCCTCGACGTCGAAGTCCGCGCGCGGCACGGCGGCGCGGTAGTCCACGGGGCCGGCGTCGGCCGCCCCGCGCAGGTCGATGCGGCGGATCATGGGTCGATTCTACGAAGGACGCGACGCCGACCCCACATCGACGGCCCACCGTGGACAGCACGCGGCACACCCGGCGAGGACGTCGTCGGGACGGCCGGGACACCCGTTACGGTGGCGTGGTGACCGACACGCTGCCGATGTTCCCCCTGAACGCGGTCCTGTTCCCCGGGGTCAGCGTGCCGCTGCGGGTGTTCGAGGACCGCTACCGCGCGCTCGTCCACCACCTGCTGCGGGTCTCCGACCCGGCCGACCGGGTGTTCGGCTCCGTGGGCATCCGCGAGGGCTACGAGGTCGGCGACCACGGCGCCCAGTCGCTCTACCGGGTCGGCTGCCGGGTGCACCTCAGCGAGGTCGAGAGCAACGACGACGGCAGCTTCGACATCGTCGCGGTGGGGCTGGACCGGATCAAGCTGGACCGCCTCGACACGACCGGGCTGTTCCCCGTCGGCCACGTGGTCGACCTCCCCGAGCCCGACGCCGGCGTCGACGAGGCCGTGCTGGAGCGGGCCCGGGCCACGTTCACGGCCTACCGCACGGCCCTGGCCGACATCCGCGCCGACCCCTACGAGGGCAGCCTGCCCCGCGACCCGGGCTACCTGTCGTGGACTCTCGCGGCGTGCGCTCCCCTGCCGATGCCGGAGCGCCAATCGCTGCTGGAGGCCGACGACGCCACGGAGCGCCTCCTCCTGGTCACCGACCTCCTGCGCGCCGAGCTGCGCGCCATGAACGTCATCCCGTCCCTGCCCGCCACCGAGGTCGCCAGAACCCGGTGGTCGCCGAACTAGGCACGGTGCGAGGCACGAGCACAGTCCCGTGTGAGGGGAGATCGAGCAAGCCCTCCGGCTGAGCTCGCGAAGCCGGAACGGGCGCGTCGAGATCCAGTGAGAGGCGCGGAGCACCGACCACACCATCTCGACGCGGGCTCGCCGCCCGACCCACGAGAATGGCGACATGGCCAAGAAGAGCCCCGGCGGCACCCGGGCGACCGTCGCGCTGAGCGACGCCGGCGTCGAGTTCACGCTGCACGCCTACGACCACGACCCGCGCGCGGAGTCCTTCGGGCTCGAGGCCGCCGAGGCGTTGGGGCTGGCACCGGAGCGGGTGCTCAAGACGCTGATCGCCAGCGTGGACGGACGGCTCACGGTGGCGGTCGTGCCGGTCTCGGGCCAGCTCGACCTCAAGGCGCTGGCCCGCGTCGTCGGGGGAAGCAGGGCGCAGCTGGCCGACCGCGGCGACGCGGAGCGCGCCACCGGGTACGTCGCCGGCGGGATGTCCCCGCTCGGGCAGCGACGCCGGCTCGCCACCGTGGTCGACGAGTCGGCGCTGGCTCACCCGACGGTCTACGTCTCCGCCGGCCGGCGGGGGCTCGACCTCGAGCTCGCCCCCGCCGACCTGGTGCGACTGACCGACGCGTCGACCGCCCGGATCGGACGCCCCGCCGGCTGACCCGGTCAGTTGGTGGTCAGGCGGAACACCGAGTGGTCGACGTCGTCCTCCTGCCAGACGCTGATCCCCAGGCCCTCGAGGGGCTCGAGGTTGGCGACGAGCTCGTCCTCGTCGCCCATGCCGTTGACCGCGTTGACCAGCCAGCCGTCGCCGGCGTCGAAGTTGACGAACACGACCGACCCTGACTTGTCCGCCTCGCGGACGACGTCCTGGAAGGTGTCGGTGTCGCCGAGCCCGCCCTCGTCGAGCATCCGGGCGCGGTAGTCGGCGCTGGGCCCGAGGACGAGGTACTCCTCGTTGCTGTCGGTCTCGAGCACCTCGCCGGCCTCCGGCTCGCTGCTGGACAGCGAGGCCGTGAGGTCGTTCAGCACGCCCTCGATCGCCTCGGGGTCGCCCTTGATCTTGATGCCCACCGGCAGGTCGCTGGCGTCGCCGGAATCGAAGAGGGCCTCGAGGTCGACGTCACTGCCGATCGCGACCGTGGCCGACTCGCCGGCGAGCGTCTCGGCGTCCTCGGGCAGCGTCAGCCCGGTCTCCTGTTCGGCCTGCTCGATCAGCTGCTCCAGGTCCAGCTCCTCGCCGGCGTACCGAGCGAGGTACTCGATCAGCTCGTCGGCCCAGCCCTCCTCGAAGCCGACGCCGAACGCGGCGGCGGTGTCCTCGGGCAGGCTCGAGATCGCGACGCCGCCCTGGTCGCTGCCGTAGAGCGCGTCAATGCCGAGGAACCCGGTGTCGGTGGCGGACTCGATCTCCAGCGAGCCGTCGTCGAACCGCACGGTCAGCGCCGCGCCCTCGAACTCCTCGAACATCGCCTGCAGCTCGTCGGTCGCCTCGTCGGTCGCCTCGGGCTGCAGGGCGTCCTCGCACTCGGAGTCGGTGTCGTAGTCGTAGTCGTCGTAGTCGGGCAGGTCGGTCGAGCTCGGGTCGTAGGGCTCGACCGGCTGGATGGGGCTCGCCTCACAGGCCACCGAAGCGCCGAGCGCGCCGAGCCCGTTCGCGGAGTCGGCGAGCACCTTGCCGGCCTCCGGAGCGGCGTACGCCGTCAGGATGCCCGGGTCACCGGCCTCGCCGGTCCAGCGCTGGAAGTCCTCGTCGTCGGCCAGGCTGCTCTCGGCGGCGTCGTCGGCGACCTGCTCGGCGATCTCGGTCGTCTCCGCGACGACGGCCCAGTCGCCGTCGATGGACCAGCCGCCGATCTGCTCGGTCTCCTCGCCCTCCTCGGAGGAGCCCTCGGCACTGTCGCCCGTGGCGCAGTCACGGAGCTTGGCGAGCCCGTCCTCGGCGGCGTCGGGGTCGTTGACCTGCACCACCAGGACCGGGGTGGGGGTGGCCTCGTCGTCGTCGCCCTTGCCGGTGTCGACGGCGGCGATCGCCACGCGGTCGCCGAGCCAGGGCTCGATGTCCTCGCCGTAGTCGATGTCGGGGCAGACCTCGTCGTCCTGCATCTGCTCGAAGAGCTTCTTGCGCAGGTCGTCGTCGGTGTCGAGACCGACCGTGTCCTTGAACGCGGGGAACTTGCGCAGCGTGCGCATGGCCTCGATCTTCTGCCCACCACTCGGGTCCAGGTCGATGCTGACGTAGCCGATCGTGCCCGCGGGGAGCGCCTCGGCGGGCTGTGCGCCGGTGCTGAAGAACGACAGGGCGGCCCAGGCGCCCACGCCCACCGCGCCGAGGGCGACGACGCCGACCCCGCCGAGGATGTACTTCTTCCTGCTGCCACCCGACCGGGGCTGCGGCGGCAGCGGGTAGCCGCCACCGGCCTCGAGGTACTCGGGGGGCGGCGGCGGCCCGGCCGGCGGGCCGCTGGGCGGTCCGGCCGGTGGCCCGCTGGGCTGGCCGGCGGGCGGGGTGTAGGGCGGGGGCGGGGGCGAGTACGGCGGGGGCTGCATGCTCGGGGGCTGTCCCCACGGGGGGCCGGACGGCGGGCCGGCGGGCGGAAGGTTGTCGGACACGGGGACCCCCAGGGTGGAATCGGACAGGCAGTGGGCACGCGGCGAGGGCCCGAACGGGCCCCCCGGCCGTGTGGTTCGGCGGGAGCCTACCCTCGGCGCCGGCCGCTCAACCGCGCTCGCCGCGGCGTTTCGGCAGGCCCACGTAGATGACCACCAGGGCAGCCAGGGATGCCAGCGGCAGGACCAGGAACGGGCTGGAGCCAGACACCTCGATGCGCGAGGGGACCCGGTCGCCGTCGGCGGCCGTGCGCGCCACCTCCTCGGGGTCGGCCGGGCTCAGGGCCAGCCCGACGCGCCACATCAGGTACGTCGCCAGCACCGCGCCCGCGAGGACCGCGACCAGCGTCGCGAGCTCGGAGCGGTCGATCAGCCAGGCGCAGGCCGCGCCGAGGACCAGCCCCACGACCGCCGACACCAGCACGAACCAGCCGGTGCTGGTGAACTCGCCGCGCAGCCCGGCCGAGTCGCGGTACCACGTGCCGTCGTAGACGACGCCGCTCACCGGGTCCCAGAGCCGGAACCAGACCCACCCGGCCACGGCGCCCACGACGGCGTACAGCACCACCACCAGGCCGACCTGCCGGGCGACCGGTCGCCAGGCGGCACGGTCGTGACCGGCCGGGGCGGGCGGGTGGCTCACCCCGCGAGGCATCCGGGCCCGAGCAGCTGCTTGAGGTCGGCGAAGAGCGCCGGGCTCGGGGAGACCCGGTGGTGGTCGCCGATGCGCATCACCAGCGTCTTCTCGCGCATCAGCACCTTCAGGTGGACCTCGGTGACCCCGGGGTGGGTGCGAAGCACGTCCTTGAGCCGGTCGACGGTGTCGCCGTTGACCCGGGTCTGCGGCAGCTTGATCACGACCGGGCCCGAGGGGCCGTCGGACAGGTCCGGGACGCTCACCTCCTGCCCGTGCAGCTCGGGCTGGTCCTTGCTGCGGCTGAGCCGGCCCTTGACCGTGAGGATGGCGTCCTCGACGAGGTAGGGGCTGGCGAGCTGGTAGGAGCTGGGGAACAGCAGCACGTCGATCGCGCCCTCGAGGTCCTCCAGGCTGACCATCGCCCAGGCGTCGCCGCGCTTGGTGATCTTGCGCTGCACGGAGGTGACCAGGCCGCTCACGGTGACCGTGGACCCGTCGGCTCGGTCCTCGTCGAGGACCAGTTGGCCGATCGTGCAGTCGGTGCCGTTGGAGAGCACGTGCTCGAGGCCGAGCAGCGGGTGGTCGGAGACGTAGAGCCCGAGCATGTCGCGCTCGTGGCCGAGCAGGGTCGTCTTGTCCCACTCGTCGATGTCCGGGATCGCGACCGTCATCGCGAAGCCTCCCCCGACCTCGTCCTCCATGCCGCCGAAGAGCGAGTCCTGGCCGATCGCCTCGTTCTTCTTGATGTCGATGTACTGGTCGATCGCGTTCTCGTGGATCGCGACCAGGGCGCGCCGGCGGTGCTTGAGCTCGTCGAAGGCGCCGGCCTTGATCAGCGACTCGATCACCCGCTTGTTGCACACGACCGCCGGCACCTTGCTCAAGAAGTCGTCGAAGGACTCGTAGCGCCCGTGCTCGGCGCGGGCGGCGACGATCCCGTCGACGACGTTGGCGCCGACGTTGCGGATGGCGGTCAGGCCGAACCGGATGTCGTGACCGACAGGCGTGAAGTCGCTCGCGGACTCGTTGACGTCGGGCGGCAGCACCTGGATCTTCATCCGGCGGCACTCGTTGAGGTAGATCGCCGACTTGTCCTTGTCGTCCTTGGTGGACGTGAGCAGCGCCGCCATGTACTCGGCGGGGTAGTTGGCCTTCAGGTAGGCCGTCCAGTAGGACACCAGCCCGTAGGCCGCCGAGTGCGCCTTGTTGAAGGCGTAGTCGGAGAACGGCAGCAGGGTGTCCCACAGGGCCTTGATGGCGTGGGCCGAGAATCCCCGCTCCTGCATGCCGGCGGAGAAGCCGGCGAACTGCTTGTCCAGTTCCTCCTTCTTCTTCTTGCCCATCGCGCGGCGCAGGATGTCGGCCTGTCCCAGCGTGTAGCCCGCGAGCTGCTGGGCGATCGCCATGACCTGCTCCTGGTACACGATCAGGCCGTAGGTCTCACCGAGGATGTCCTGGAGCGCCTCGGCCAGCTCGGGGTGCAGCGGGTCGACGGGCTCGCGACCGGTCTTGCGACGGGCGTACTTGTTGTGCGAGTCGGCACCCATGGGGCCGGGGCGGTAGAGCGCGCCCACGGCCGAGATGTCCTCGAAGCTGTCGGGCTTCATCGAGCGCAGCAGCGCCCGCATCGGCCCGCCGTCGAGCTGGAAGACCCCGAGCGTGTCGCCGCGCTGGAGCAGGCCGTAGGTCGCCTCGTCGGTCAGCGGGAGGTCCTCGAGCACGACCCTCTCGCCGCGGTTGGCCTGGATGTTCTTGATGGCGTCGTCGAGGACCGTGAGGTTGCGCAGCCCCAGGAAGTCCATCTTGATCAGCCCGAGCGCCTCGCACGTCGGGTAGTCGAACTGGGTGATCATCGCCCCGTCGGCGGGGCGCTTGAGCATCGGGATGATGTCGATCAGCGGCTCGCTGGACATGATCACGCCGGCGGCGTGGACGCCCCACTGGCGCTTGAGCCCCTCGATCCCGATCGCGGTGTCGACGACCTTCTTCACGTCGGGGTCACCGTCGTAGAGGCTGCGGAACTCCCCTCCCTCGCCGTAGCGCTTGTGGGCGGGGTCGAAGATCTCCTTGAGCGGCACGTCCTTGCCCATCACCGAGGCCGGCATGGCCTTGGTGATGCGGTCGCCCATGGCGAAGGGGTAGCCGAGGATCCGGCTGGAGTCCTTGACCGCCTGCTTGGCCTTGATCGTGCCGTAGGTGACGATCATCGAGACCCGGTCGTCGCCGTACTTGTCGGAGACGTAGCGGATGACCTCGCCGCGCCGGCGCTCGTCGAAGTCGATGTCGAAGTCGGGCATGGAGACCCGGTCGGGGTTGAGGAAGCGCTCGAAGATCAGGCCGTGCTCAAGGGGGTCCAGGTCGGTGATGCGCATCGCGTAGGCGACCATCGAGCCGGCGCCGGAGCCACGGCCCGGCCCGACCCGGATGCCGTTGTCCTTGGCCCAGTTGATGAAGTCGGCGACCACGAGGAAGTAGCCCGGGAAGCCCATCTGGGTGATGACGCCGACCTCGAAGTCGGCCTGCTTGCGGACCTTGTCGGGGATGCCGCCGGGGTAGCGGAAGCGCAGCCCCTTCTCGACCTCCTTGACCAGCCAGGAGTCCTCGTTCTCCCCCGGCGGGCAGGGGAAGCGCGGCATGAAGGTGCCGTTGCCCTCGGTGAACTGCACGTCGCAGCGCTCCGCGATGAGCAGGGTGTTGTCGCAGGCCTCGGGGAAGTCGCGCCAGGTGTCGCGCATCTCGGCGGCGGACTTGAGGTAGTAGCCGTCCCCGCTGAATGCGAACCGCTGGCCCGGGCCGTCACCGGCCGGGATGTCCATCGTCGAGCCGGAGTTGATGCAGAGCAGGTGCTCCTGGCTCTTGGCGTCCTCCCGCATCACGTAGTGGGAGTCGTTGGTGGCCAACAGCGGGATCGAGAGATCCTTGGCGAGGCGCAGCAGGCCGTCCTTGACCCGAGTCTCGATGTCGAGCCCGTGGTCCATCAGCTCGAGGAAGTAGTTCTCGCGTCCCAGGATGTCCTGGAACTCCCCGGCGACGGTGCGGGCGGCGTCGTAATTGCCGTGGCGCAGGTGGACCTGGACCTCTCCCGAGGGGCAGCCGGTGGTGCCGATGATGCCCTTGCCGTGCTGCGAGAGCAGCTCGCGGTCCATGCGCGGGTGCTTGAAGAAGCCGTCGCGCCAGGCGCCGGTCGAGAGCCGGAACAGGTTGTGCATGCCCTCGGTCGACTCCGAGAGCAGCGTCATGTGCGTGTAGGCGCCGCGGGCAGAGACGTCGTCGGGTCCGCCGCCGTAGAAGTTGACGCCCTTGCGCTCGAAGCGCGAGATGTTGGGGGTGAAGTAGGCCTCGATGCCGATGATCGGCTTGACGCCGGCCTTCTTCGCCTTGGAGTAGAACTCGTAGGCGCCGAACACGTTGCCGTGGTCGGTCATCGCCACGGCCGGCATCCCGAGCTCCGCCGCCCGCTCCGTCAGCGCACCCAGCCGTGCCGCCCCGTCGAGCATGGAGTACTCGGTGTGGACGTGGAGGTGGACGAAGGAGTCGGAGCCGGTGGTCATGGTCTGCGGGGCGCTCCTCGCCGGTCGAGATCGGGCATGCGACAGCGGCCTCGGCATCCCGGCACCATCGCTGGCACCAGGCTCCGGTCGTCTCGCTGGGGGAAGACCGTCAGCCTACGCGAACCGCTTCGAGCATGGTGGCACCCCGCACCGACATCGCGGGCTCAGCCGAGCACCAGCGCCGCGACCCCGGCGGTGACCACCACGGCACCCACCAGTCGGCGTGCGCCGTGGGCCTCGCCGAGCCACCACCAGGCCAGCAGGCTGCCGATGACGATGCTGGTGCTGCGCAGCGGCGCGACCACCGAGACCGGGGCCATCGTCAGCGCCACGAGCACCAGGACGTAGGCCAGCGGCGACAGCACGGCCACCGCTGCGCCCGTGCGCCAGTGCCGCCGGGCGACCTCGCCGGCCAGGCGCAGCCGGGCGCCGCTCGAGAGCGTGAGCACCGCGCACATCCACACCCCGCCGACGGCGTAGTACAGGACCGGGTCCACGCCGAGCCCGGCGACGGCGTGCGCGTCCCAGAGCGTGTAGGTGGCGATCGCGCAGGCGATCAGGACGCCCCACCGCACGCCGGCCGCCCGCCTCGCCTGCAGGTGGGCCGGCGCCGCGCCGGTCGAGACCACGCCCACGCCCGCGGTGATCAGGGCTATCCCGACCCACCCGACCGGGCTCAGCCGCTCCTGCAGCACCAGGACGGCGAAGGCCGAGGCCAGCACTGGGCCGAGCCCACGCGCCACCGGGTAGGTGACGTTGAGGTCGCTGCGCGAGTACGCCGCCTGCAGCGACACCGCGTAGGCGGTGTGGAAGACGGCGCTCAGCGCGCTCGCGGCGACCAGGGTCCACGAGAGGTCCGCGCCGCGGGCCAGCGCCACGGCGGCGGCCGGGGCCAGGGCCACCAGCGAGAACATCGAGTAGACCCACACGAACACCCGGGCGTCCTCGGCGTGCGCCCGGCTCGCGAGCAGGTTCCACGCCGCGTGCGCGACGGAGCCGAGCAGCGTCAGGACGACCGCCGTCAACACGGGCCCGTGGCGGCTCGCAGCGCCCGGGCCAGCGCGGCACGGCGCGCGAGCAGGCCCTCCAGCTGCTCCTCGACCTCGTCGGCGAGGCCGCGGAGGAAGGCCACCGGGTCCTCACCCGGCCAGGCCAGCCGCAGGTCGGGGGCCTTCTCCTCGTTGGCCGAGCCGTCCGTGCGCTCCAGCTCCACGAGCCCGTGGCGGGCGTAGAACGCCCGCGCCGGGGCGTTGGACTCGAAGACCCACAGGCAGAAGCCTGCGGGCCGGCGCGACTTCACCAGGTCGAGCAGCGCCGAGCCGACGCCGCGGCGCGCGTCGCCCGGCGCGACGTACAGGTCGTCCAGCCAGGCGTCGCTCAGCCGTGCGTAGCCGGCGACCCGACCGGCGTACTCGGCGACCCAGACCTCGTCGGTGGTGAGGCGTGCGGAGAGCCAGGCCCGGACCTCGCTCTCCGGATGCACCGAGGGCGGCATCGGCGCCGAGGCGCGGGCCTCGAGCTGCACCAGGGCCAGAGCGGCCGCGT
Organism: Nocardioides sp. cx-169; assembly: GCF_021083605.1. Classification (NCBI taxonomy): domain Bacteria; kingdom Bacillati; phylum Actinomycetota; class Actinomycetes; order Propionibacteriales; family Nocardioidaceae; genus Nocardioides; species Nocardioides sp. cx-169. The sequence continues at coordinate 130,942 of NZ_JAJNRO010000007.1, read as the reverse complement.
CGCTCGCGTCGCCCGGTCGCAGGACCAGCTCAGTCGGCATTCCGGATGACCTCGAGCGCGCGCGAGAGGTCGTCGGGATAGGTGGACTCGTACGCCACGTAGGCGCCGCTGTCGGGGTGCTCGAAGCCCAGTCGCACGGCGTGCAGCCACTGACGCTCGAGGCCGACCCGACGCGACAGCGAGGGGTCGGCGCCGTAGGTGATGTCGCCGACGCAGGGGTGCTTCAGCGCCGCCATGTGCACCCGGATCTGGTGCGTGCGGCCGGTCTCGAGGTGCACCTCGAGCAGGCTGGCGAAGCGGTGCGCCTCGAGCGTCGAATAGTGGGTGACACTGGCTCGGCCGTCGGCCATGACGGCGAACTTGTAGTCGGCCTTGGGGTGCCGGCCGATCGGGGCGTCGATCGTGCCCTCGTGCGGGTCGGGGTGGCCCTGGACGAGCGCGTGGTAGGTCTTGTCGACGGTGCGCCGGCGGAACGCGTTCTTGAGCAGCGAGTACGCGTGCTCGGACTTGGTGATGACCATGACTCCCGACGTCCCCACATCCAGACGCTGCACGATCCCCTGGCGCTCGGGCGCACCGCTGGTCGCGATCCGGAACCCGGCGCCGGCCAGGTGCCCGACGACCGTCGGGCCGGACCAGCCCGGGGAGGGGTGGACCGCGACGCCCACGGGCTTGTCGATCACGACGATGGAGTCGTCGTCGTGGATGATCTTGATGCCCTCGACGATCTCGGGCACGACCGCGAGGGCGTCGCGCTCGTGCGGGATCGTCACGTCCAGCAGCGCGCCGGGCAGCACCCGGTCGCTCTTGGCCACCAGGCCCCCGTCGACGGTGACCAGGCCCTGCGAGATGAGGTCGGCGGCGCGGGTGCGCGACAGCCCGAACATCTGCGCGATCGCGGCGTCCACACGCTCACCGGCCAGCCCGTCGGGAACCTGCAGGCTGCGGTGATCGGTCTGGCTCACTCGGTGGGCTCCTGGGTTTCGGGGTCGTCGTGCTCTCGGGACTCGCGGGTGCCGTCGACGCGCACCCCGCGGAACGCCTGGATGAGGATCACCCCGGCGGCGACGTTGATGCACATGTCGGCGATGTTGAAGACCGGCCAGTTGGGCAGCATCAGGAAGTCGATGACGTGTCCGCGCAGCGGGCCCGGCTCGCGCAGCAGGCGGTCGGTCAGGTTGCCGGCGACCCCGGCCAGGAGCAGCCCCAGGCCGAACGCCCAGCCGGCGCTGCCGAGGCGGCGGCTGAGCCAGAGCACGATGCCGACCGCCGCGATCGCGATGCAGCTGAGCACCTCGGTGAACTCGGTGCCGGTGCTGAACGCCGCTCCGGGGTTGCGGGTCAGGTGCAGGACCAGGAGGTCACCGACGACCGGGATGTCCTCACGGCCGGTGAGCCGGTCCACGGCCACGATCTTGCTGACGACGTCGATGGCATAGAACACCAGGGCGACGGCGGCGAACCGGGCCCAGAGGCGCCGTCGACGCCGGGGGTCCTGGTGGGCTGGCTGGGACGTGGTGTCGTCGCTCAGCGACGTTCCTCGCGCTGCTTGCATGGCATGCACAGTGTCGCACGGGGGAATGCCATGAGACGCATCTTGCCGATGGGGCTCCCACACGACTCGCAGACGCCGTAGGTGCCGTCGTCGATGCGCCCCACGGCTCGCTCGATCTGCGCGAGCTTGTCGCGCTCGTTGTTGAGCACGGTGAGCTCGTGGTCGCGCTCGAAGCTGGTCGCGCCCATGTCGGCCTGGTCCTGGCCGGCGCCGTCACCGGCGTTGCGCAGCAGGTCGGAGAGCTCCTCCTCCTGGGTCGCGACGATCGCGGTGCTGTGGGTGCGCTGGGCATGCAGCTCGTCGAGCACCTCCTTCAGCTCCGCCTTGGTCCAGGCGCCCTCGCCCTCCTTGACCACCAGGGCGGCGGCCCTCTTGGCGGGCGCGGCCTTCTTCGCGGCGGGCGCGGCCTTCTTCGCGGGTACCGTCTTCTTCGCGGCGGGCGCGGCCTTCTTCGCGGGCGCCGTCTTCTTCGCGGCGGGCGCGGCCTTCTTCGCGGGCGCCATCTTCTTCGCGGCGGGCGCGGCCTTCTTCGCGGCGGGCGCGGCCTTCTTCGCGGCGGGCGCGGCCTTCTTCGCCGGCGCCGCCTTCTTCGCGGCGGGCGCGGCCTTCTTCGCCGGCGCCGTCTTCTTCGCGGCGGGCGCCGCCTTCTTCGCCGGCGCCGCCTTCTTCGCGGGGGGCGCGGTGGCGGCCTTGGCGGGCCGCCGCGAGATCACTTTGCGGGCCGCCGAAGCGGCCTGCCCGGCCAGGGACTTCCTGGTGCTGCGAGCCATGGGATGCCGCCTCCTCTGACCGGTACGCCGTGATCTACGCCACGGGCTGCACGGAGGGTAGCCGCTGCGTGCAGGCCGCTCAAACCGCCCCGCCGCAAATGCGAGAGAACGGCCGGCCCCCCGGGGGCCGGCCGTTCTCGTCACGCTGGGAGGAGCCTCAGCCCTCGTCCTCGCCCAGGATCGAGCGCAGGCGCTTGGGGGCCGGCGGCTGGTCGCCCGAGGGGGCGGCCGAGTCGGAGCCGCCCTGGAGCGCCTCGAGCTGCTGGGTGAAGTAGCTCTTGAGCCGCGAGCGGTACTCGCGCTCGAAGGAGCGCAGGTTCTCCACGTCCAGGCTGAGCTTGTCGCGCTCCTTCTCGAGGTCGCCGAAGAGCTGCTGGCGGCGCTCCGCGGTCTCGGCGTCGAGCATCTGCGAGCGGGTGCGGGCGTCGGCCTCGAGGCGGTCGGCCTTGCTCTTCGACTCGTGCTCGAGGCGCTCGGCCTTGGTGCGAGCCTCGCCGACGATCTTGTCGGCCTGGTTCTTGGCGTCCTCGACGAGCTCGTCGGCGTTGCGCGTGGCGATCTCCAGCAGCCGGGCGGCGGCGTTGGAGGCCTGCGGGACGGTCTCGATCCGGATGGTCTCCGGGGCGGGAGCCGCGGCGGCCGGTGCGGGAGCCGGCGCCTCGCGGACGGGCTCGGGCTCGGGCGCCTTCTCGACCACGACCGGCTGCGGAGCGGTCTCGGCCGGAGCCGAGGCACCGCTCGACGACCCGCTCTGGGCCGAGGCGAGCTTGGCGCGCAGGTCGTCGTTCTCCTTGGTGAGACGCGCGAGCTCGGCCTCCACCTCGTCGAGGAACTGGTCGACCTCGCCCATGTCGTAGCCCTCACGGAGCCGGACAGGCGTGAATCGCTTGTTGCTCACGTCCTCAGGCGTCAGCGGCATGACCTCACCCAATTCTTGTTCGGTTCGAGCAGTATGTGTCCGTCGAAACAATAGCGCCTGCGTGGGACTGGTGTGACGTGGCGTCACGGCTGCAGGAACACCACCGCGTTGAGATACCTCAGAAGGTAGGCGCCGATCATCACGATCAGGAAACTGAGGTCGAGCGCGAAGCTCCCGATCCGCAGCGGGGGGATCACCCGACGCAGCGCCTGGATGGGCGGGTCCGTGATGGAGTAGACGACCTCGAGCACCACCAGGACCGGCCCGCGAGGCGACCACGAGCGTGCGAATACCTGCACCCAGTCCACGACGAAGCGGACCCAGAGCATGCCGATGAAGATCCAGAGGACGACATCGATGACCCGTCCGACAGTTTCCACGAATACCTAGCTCTGGTTGAAGAAGCCACCCTCGGCGATCCGCTGCTTGTCCTCGGCGGCGACCGTGACGTTGGGCGGGGAGAGCAGGAACACCTTGCTGGTGACGCGCTCGATGGTGCCACGCGTCGCAAACACGAGCCCGGCGGCGAAGTCCACCAGGCGCTTGGCGTCGGCGTCGTCCATCTCCGAGAGGTTCATGATCACAGGCACGCCCTCGCGGAAGTTCTCCCCGACCGTGCGCGCCTCGTTGTAGGTGCGCGGGTGCAGGGTCGTGATCCGCGACAGCTCGGCCACCACGCCGGAGACGCCCGAGGGGCCGGGCGCGTGACGGCGACGCTCGGAGAGGTCGGCGACGGGGGCGGGACGGGTCTCCTTGAGGCGCTGCGTGCGGGGCGCGGCCGCGACCGGCGCCGTGTGCTGCGTGTCGTAGTCGTCGCCGTCGTACTCGTCGTACCGCCCGGTGTCCTCGAGCAGGCCGAGGTACTCACCGATCCTGCGCATCGCACCGCTCATGACGTTTGCCTCCGAAGCTCGGGCGCCCCGTCGGGACGCGCCATCTCTGATCTGGACACTACTTGAACTGCGGCCTGGTTCCGAGCACCGCGGAGCCTATGCGCACGTGTGTCGCGCCGGCCGCGACGGCCTGCTCGAGGTCGCCGCTCATGCCCGCCGACAGCCACGTGGCGGAGGGGTGGCGCACGAGCACGTCGGCGCGCACCTCCGCCAGCCGCGCGAACGCCTCCGCCGGGTCGGCGCCGAGTGGCGCGACGGCCATCAGCCCCTTCAGCGACAGGTGATCGGCAGCCTCGACGGCGTCGGCCAAGTCCTCCAGCGCGGCCGGATCGGCGCCCGCGCGGTGGGCGGTGCCGGGCGGGTCCAGGCTCACCTGCAGGAGCACGTCGACGTCGCGGCCGTGCTCCCCCGCGCCGCGGTCGAGGCCGGCGACGAGCTTGGGCCGGTCCACCGACTCCACGACGTCGGCGTAGCGCGCGACAGCGGCGGCCTTGTTGCTCTGCAGCCCGCCAATGAAATGCCAGCGCAGGTCGAGGTCGGCGCACTCCTCGGCCTTCGCCTCCGCCTCCTGGTGGCGGTTCTCGCCGACGTCCGTGACGCCCAGCTCGGCCAGCAACCGGACGTCGGAGGCTCCGAAGAACTTGGTCACGACCGTGAGTCGTACCTCGGAGGCGTCGCGGCCCGCGTTGGCGCAGGCGTCGGCGATGCGACCCCGCACCACGGCCAGGTTGGCGGCGAGCTGGTCGCGGCGGGCGCTCATGGGCGCAGCCTGACCAGGCCGGCCTGACGCCCGGCCCTCCGGCCGTCACGGCGGTAGGAGTAGAGGTCCGCGCTCTCGCGGGTGCACCGCGCGGCGTCGACGACCGTGACCCCGCCGGCCTCGAGCTGGGCGCGGACCCCGGCCCCGAGGTCGAGCGACGGCGTGCCCCACGACGTGGTGGAGACCGCCTCGGGGACCACGGTGCCTACCTCGTCGCGCATCTCGGCCGGTACCTCGTAGCAGGCGCCGCACACGTGCGGGCCCACCCAGGCGGTGACGCCGCGGGCCCCCAGCTCGCGCATCCGCGCGAGCGTGGCCGAGACGACGCCGGCGGCCAGGCCGGGGCGCCCGGCGTGGGCGGCACCGACGACGCCGGCGACCGGGTCTGCCAGGAGCACCGGCACGCAGTCGGCGGCGCGCACCATCAGGGTCACGCCGGGGGCGTCGGTGACGATGCCATCGGCGTCGGGGCGCTCGCCCTCGCCGGCCCCCTCATCGGGGGTCGCCACCTCGCAGCCGTGGACCTGGTGCAGGTCGGCGAGCCGGTCGTCGGGCGCGAAGTCGTCGAGCACGATCCGCAGGTTTCGCGCACACGCCTGCGGGTCGTCGTCCCCCTCGAGGGCCAGGTTGAGCGAGTCGAACGGGGCGGCGCTGACCCCGCCGAGCCGGTCGGTGAACGACAGCTCGACGGGGCCGAAGGCAGTGCGGAAGGCGTACAAGCGGCTACTTCAGGAAGTCCGGGATGTCGAGGTCGTCGTCGTCGTAGACCACCGGGGCCGGCGCCGCCTTGGGCGCCGGGGTGGTCGCCTCGGCCGGGGTGGTGCGCGCACTGGCGAGCACCCGCTCGGTCTCCTGCGGCCGGTCGGCCTCGACGGGCTCGTCCTTGCGGCGGGTGGCGACCGCGGCGGCCGCGGCGCGGGTCTCGGCCTGCGTCTGCTGCGGCTTGGCGTCGCGGCGCAGGACGTTGCCCTCCTCCTTGCGCTTGGGCGTGCCGCCGTCGAAGCCCGCGGCGATCACGGTGACGCGGACCTCGTCGCCGAGCGCGTCGTCGATCGTGGCGCCGAAGATGATGTTGGCCTCGGGGTGGACGGCGTCGGCGACGAGGGCCGCCGCGGTGTTGATCTCGAAGAGGCCGAGGTCGGAGCCGCCGGCGATGGAGAGCAGCACGCCGTGGGCGCCGTCGATGGACGCCTCGAGCAGCGGGCTGGACACGGCCATCTCCGCGGCGGCGACCGCACGGTCCTCGCCGCGAGCCGAGCCGATGCCCATGAGGGCGGAGCCGGCGTTGGCCATGACCGACTTGACGTCGGCGAAGTCGAGGTTGATCAGGCCCGGGGTGGTGATCAGGTCGGTGATGCCCGAGACGCCCTGGAGCAGGACCTGGTCGGCCTGCTTGAACGCGTCGAGCACCGACACGTTGCGGTCGCTGATCGAGAGCAGCCGGTCATTGGGGATGACGATGAGGGTGTCGACCTCCTCGCGCAGCTGCGCGATGCCCTCGTCGGCCGAGCCGGCGCGGCGGCGCCCCTCGAACGCGAACGGGCGGGTGACCACGCCGATGGTCAGCGCGCCCAGCGAGCGCGCGATGCGGGCCACGACGGGCGCCCCACCGGTGCCGGTGCCGCCACCCTCGCCGGCGGTCACGAAGACCATGTCGGCGCCCTTGATGACCTCTTCGATCTCGTCGGCGTGGTCCTCGGCGGCGCGGGCGCCCACGTCGGGGTTGGCGCCGGCGCCGAGACCGCGGGTCAGCTCGCGGCCGATGTCGAGCTTGACGTCGGCGTCGCTCATCAGCAGCGCCTGGGCGTCGGTGTTGATCGCGATGAACTCGACGCCCTTCAGGCCGACCTCGATCATCCGGTTGACGGCGTTGACACCGCCCCCACCGATGCCCACGACCTTGATGATGGCCAGGTAGTTCTGTGCAGCTGCCACGGCGGCTTCACCTCTCGGAAGTACGTGCTCTGTGTGTGCTCTTGGGTGGGACGGGTCCGGCTCGGGGAAGTCGGCGGGTCGAGAACCCTGACCCTCAGCCTGAGGGTTATAGTTATGTCAACCTCGTCGTGAAGAAGACACTAGGCACCGAGGCGGCGGGCGCGGCGCAGACACGCCGCGCCGGAGATGGACTTGCGCTACTTCAGGGTCGGGGTGCCGGGAACCGAGACGTCGTAGTACTCCTCGGCCTCCTGGCCCAGGAGCTGCTCGAGCACGCGCGCCTTCTCCTCGGACTGGGCCGAGCTCCCCCAACGCACCTCGCGACCGCCCTGGAGCTGCAGGGTGATGCTGTCCACGGTGCGCACCTCGACGTGGTCGACCCGCCCGGCCAGGCCTTCGGGGAGGGCGGCGACGACCAGGGCGGCCTCACGCAGCGCCTCCCCGCTGGTCTCGGCCGACGTCTGCACCCGCGGCAGGCCGGCGGGGGCCTTGGCGAGGGTGCCGAAGACCACGCCGTCTCGGTCGAGGCCGCGCAGCGACCCGGCGATCTCCACCACGGCGACGGCGGTGCGCTCCTCGATCGCGATCAGTACCTCGTGCGGCCACTGCCGTGACACCTCGACCGAGCGGACGACGGCCAGGCCCGCCAGCCGGGCCCGGATCGCGTCCAGGTCGACGCGCGCGAGCGGCTCGCCCATCGGCACGCGCGCCACGGCGCGCACGTCGTCGTCGCTCAGCGTCGTCTCCCCGGTGACCTCGACGCCGTCGACCGCGAGGGCGTCGGAGAGGTAGACGGTGTAGAGCCCGCCGCCGAGCAGGAGCACGAGCGCGAGCCCGCTGACGACGTACTTCCACACCAGCCAGCGGCGGCGCCACTGGCGGCGCACGAAGCGACGACGGGTCTGCTGGGCGATGCGGTCCTCGTCGTCGGGACCGGCGCCGCCGCCCCTAGCCATCCGTGCCCTCGAGAAGCGCCAGGATGCGGGGCCCGAGCTCGGTCACGGTGCCGGCGCCGAGGGTGAGCACGAGGTCGCCCGGCCGCGCGCGGTGCACGACCTCGGCGGGAGCCTCGTCCAGGTCCGCCACGAACGCGACGCGCTCCGGGGGCAGTGGGACGGCGTCGGCCACCAGCGCCCCGGTGACGTCCGGGTCGGCCTCCTCGCGCGCAAGGTAGACGTCCAGGACGACGACCTCGTCGGCCGCACCGAGAGCCTGGCCCATCGCGACCCCGAAGATCCGGGTGCGGGAGACCAGGTGCGGCTGGTAGGCCACGACGACGCGGCCCTCCCCCGCGACCGCGCGGGCGGCGGCCAGGTCGCCGGCGATCTCGGCGGGGTGGTGGGCGTAGCTGTCGTAGACCCGCACTCCCCGGGCCTCGCCCTTGGCCTCCATACGGCGGCGCGTGCCGCCGAAGCCCTCCAGACCCCGGCGAAGGTCGTCGAAGCCGTAGCCCAGGCGCAGCCCGGCCGCCAGCGCAGCGGCGGCGTCCAGGACGTAGTGACGACCCGGGATGCGCAGCGTGACGCGGCCCAGCTCACGCCCTTCATCCACCACGGTGAACGCCGAGGTGGTGCCCTCGAAGACCAGGTCGGTCACCTGCAGGTCCCCGGCGCCCTCACCGACGCCGACCACGCGCAGGCCGCCCGCTCGCGCGAGGTCCGCGAGCCGCGCGGCGCCCGGGTCGTCGACGATGCAGACCAGGAACCCGTCGCGGTCGACCCGCCCGGCGAACTCGTCGAAGGCGGCGCGATAGGCCTCCTCGGTCCCCCACTGGTCGAGGTGGTCGGCCTCCACGTTGGTGACGACCGCGGCGTACGGCTCGTAGACCAGGAAGGCGCCGTCGCTCTCGTCGGCCTCCGCGACGAACAGGTCGCCGCCACCCTCGGCCGCGTTGGTGCCGGTCTGGGACAGGTCGCCGCCGATCGCGTACGTCGGGTCCGCCCCGGCGGCCTGGAGCGCCACGGTCAGCAGCGAGGTGGTGGTCGTCTTGCCGTGCGTGCCGGCGACGGCCACCACGCGCCGCCCGGCCATGACCGCGGCCACCGCCGCCGAGCGCGGCAGCACCGGGAGCCCGCGCCGCACGGCCTCGACGTACTCGGGGTTGTCCTCGCGCACCGCGGTCGAGACCACGACGGTGTCGGCGTCCGCGACGTGGGCGGCGTCATGGCCGAGCCAGACCCGGGCCCCGAGCCCACGCAGGGCCTCGAGCGTCGGTGAGTCGGTGCCGTCGCTGCCGCTGACGGTCATCTCGCGCGCGAGCATGATCCGGGCGATGCCCGACAGGCCTGCGCCGCCGATGCCGACGAAGTGGACGCGGCCGAGCCGCTCCGCGGGGGTGATGACGTCGGGGACGGGGACCTTCACGAGCCGGCCGCCTCGAGCACGATCGCGGCCAGCCTCTCGTCGGCGTCGCGTGGGACGAGCGCGGTCGCCGCCGCGCTCATGGCGGCGAGCCGCGCTGGGTCGGTGGCCAGGGCGGGCACGTGCCCGGCCACCCACTCAGGCGTCAGGTCGGCGTCGGCGACCAGCAGCGCTCCCCCGGCGTCGACCACCGGCTGGGCGTTGCGCACCTGCTCGCCGTTGCCGATCGGCAGCGGGACGAAGATGGCGGGCACGCCGGTGGCGGCGGCCTCGACGACACTGGACGCGCCTGCCCGGCACACCATGACATCGGCCGCGGCCAGGGCGAGGTCCATGCGGTCCACGAACCCCACCACGACGTACGGCGCTCCCGTCGAGGCCGGCGCCGCCGGGGTGGCCTCGCCCTTCGGCCCGACGACGTGCAGGACCTGGACCCCGGCGTCGCGGAGGGCGCAGGCGGCGCCGGAGACGGCCTGGTTGAGCCGGCGCGCGCCCTGCGACCCGCCGGTGACCACGAGCGTCGGCCGGTCCGGGTCCAGGCCGAAGAACGCGCGGGCCTCGGCGCGCAGCGCGGCCCGGTCGAGCTGGGAGATCATCCGGCGGATCGGCAGCCCGACGTACTCGGCGCGGGGCAGCGGCGTGTCCGGGAAGCTGACCGCGACCCGCGTGGCGACCCGTGCGCCCGCCTTGTTGGCCAGGCCCGGGACGGTGTTCTGCTCGTGGACGACCAGCGGCAGCCTCCGCCGGCGGGCGGCGAGGTAGGCGGGCATCGACACGTAGCCGCCGTAGCCGACGACCACGTCGGGTCGGACCCGGTCGAAGACCGCGAGGGTCTCCTTCACCGCGCCGCGCAGCCGCCCGGGCACGCGCAGGAGGGCGGCGTTGGGGCGCCGTGGCAGCGGGACCGGGGGGATCAGCTCGAGGGGGTAGCCGGCAGCCGGGACCACCGTGCTCTCCAGGCCGCGGGGCGTGCCGAGGCAGGTGATCTCCACGCTCGGGTCGAGCCGCCGCAGGGCGTCGGCGGTGGCGAGCAGGGGTGAGGTGTGGCCGGCGGTTCCACCGCCGGCGAGCAGGACGCGCATCAGCCGAATCGTCTCATCGCGCGGAGAGGCCGGCGGAGCGGACCCTCTTGCGCTGGGCCAGGGCCCGGGCGGCCTCCGGCTCCCGGCGGGCGAACCCGACGAGCAGACCGAGGGCGACCAGGGTGGGCAACAGGCTGGAGCCGCCGTAGGACACGAGCGGGAGCGGGATGCCGATGACCGGCAGCAGCGCGAGCACCATGCCGACGTTGATGATCATCTGGCCGATCAGCCACACCACGATCCCGAAGCTGCAGTAGCGCACGAACGGGTCGACGGTCTCGCGCGCGATCCGCAGCGCGGCGTAGGCGATGGTGAGGAACAGCCCGACGACCAGGAGGGTGCCGACCAGGCCCAGCTCCTCGCCGAGCACGGCGAAGATGAAGTCGGTGTGGGCCTCGGGCAGGTCCCCCCACTTCTGCTGGCTGGCGCCGATGCCCTGTCCGAAGGTGCCACCGCTCGAGAGGGCGTAGAGGCCGTGGGCAGGCTGCCAGCCCGTGCCGTGGAAGTCCTTGAACGGGTCGATGAACGTGGTGATGCGGGCGAACCGTTCGGGGTTGGTCGACGCCATCGCGAACACGCCGACGCCCACGATGAGCGTCGACATGATGAAGAAGCGGGCCGGCGCGCCCACCACCCAGAGCATCCCGAGCAGGATCGCGAACAGGATCAGCGCCGTGCCGAGGTCACGACCGAAGATCACCAGGCCGGTCGCGAGCAGCATGCCCGGCACCACCGGCACCAGGATCTGGTGGAAGCTCGCGAGGCGGCGCTCCTTGTTGGCATAGATGTGGGCGGCCCAGATGACCAGGGCGAGCTTGGCGATCTCCGAGGGCTGGATGACCAGCGGGCCGAGGGGCAGCCAGTTGGTGTTGCCGTTGCGCTCGACGCCGAACTTCGCGGTCAGCGCGAGCAGCAGCAGCGAGACGGAGAAGCCGACGTAGGCGAGCCGGCGCACCCAGCGGTGCGGCAGCCGGCTGACGACGTACGCCGCCGGCAGCCCGAGGATCACCCACATCAGCTGGCGGCGCACGATCGTGAAGGAGTCGCCGGTGGCGCGGAAGGAGAAGACGCTGGAGGCGCTCAGCACCATGATCAGCCCGATGGTCAGCAGCAGCGCGGCCGCGCCCATCAGCAGGTAGTACGACGTCAGCGGTCGCGCGAGGGCGTCGCTCACGGCACGACGCCAGGTGCCGACGGCGGAGGGCCACGGGCTGCGCCGCAGACGGGAGGAGCGCTCCGGGTTCGCGGTGGTCATGTGCCACCTCCTCCTAGCGCTGGTCGTCGAGCCGGTCCCGGACTGCCGCGGCGAAGGCGTCGCCTCTCGCCGCATAGCTCGTGAACTGGTCCATCGAGGCGCATCCCGGCGCGAGGAGCACCGTGTCCCCGGCTTCGGCCAGGCCGGCCGCCGCGTCCACGACACGCCCCATCAGGGCCCGTCCATCGTCCTGCGCCCCAGTCTCGCCGCCGTCCACGGTCAAGACCGGCACATCGGGTGCGTGTCGCGAAAGCGCCTCTGCGATGACCTGGCGGTCCCGGCCGATGAGCACGACCCCCCGGAGCCGCTCGCGCACGGCCACCACGAGGTCGTCGAAGCGGGCGCCCTTGGCCAGCCCACCGGCGACCCACACGACGCGGTCGTAGGCCTGCAGCGAGGACTGCGCGGCGTGCGGGTTGGTGGCCTTGGAGTCGTCGACCCAGGCCACCTCGTCGGCCTCGGCGACGAGCGCGATCCGGTGACCGTCGGGGCGGAAGTCCCGCAGCCCGTCGCGTACGGCGGCCTGGCTCACACCGTGGGCGCGAGCGAGCGCGGCCGCGGCCAGCGCGTTCTGCACGAAGTGGGGCGCGTCGGAGGCCAGGTCTCCCACCGTGCACAGCTCCGCGGCGCTGCTGTCGCGCTGCGCGACGAACGCCCGGTCGGCGAGGATGTCCTCGACCAGGCCGAGCATGCCCACCGCGGGCGTGCCCAGCGTGAACCCGACTGCGCGGGCACCCTCGACGACGTCCGCCTCGCGCACCAGCTGCTCGGTGACCGGGTCGGCCACGTTGTAGACGCACGCGAGCTGGGTGCGCTGGTAGATGCGTCCCTTGTCGGCGACGTAGTCCTCCATCGACTCGTACCAGTCGAGGTGGTCCTCCGCGACGTTGAGCACGGCGGCGGCCTGGGGGCTCATCGTGTAGGTGTAGTGAAGCTGGAAGCTGGACAGCTCGACGGCGAGCACGTCGTAGGGCTCGGGGTCCATCACGGCCTCGACGATCGGGGTGCCGACGTTGCCGACGGCGCGGCTGCGCAGGCCGGCGGCGCGCAGGATCGCGTCGAGCATCTGGACGGTCGTGGTCTTGCCGTTGGTGCCGGTGACGCACAACCACGGCGTGTCGTGGGCCGGGTCGCGCAGACGCCAGGCCAGCTCGACCTCGCCCCAGACCGGGACGCCGCGCTCCTGTGCCTGCACGAGCAGCGGGGCGTCGGGACGGAAGCCTGGCGAGGTCACGACCAGGTCGACGTCGGCAGGCAGGGTCGCGGTCGCGCCCTCATGGAGCAGGACCGTCGCGCCGAGGATCTCCAGCAGCTCCGCCTTCTCCAGCTCCTCGGCGTTGCGCGCGCCCTCGGCGAGCGCGGTGACGCTGGCACCCAGGTGCGTGAGGTTGTCGGCCGCTGCGAAGCCGGACACCCCGAAGCCGGCGACGACGGCGCGGACCCCCTCCCAGGAGTCCAGCCGACCGAGGCGGTCCACGTTCACAGCCGCGCCACCCACTCGGCGTAGAACACGCCCAGGCCGGTGGCCACGAACAGGCCGGTGATGATCCAGAACCGGATCACGACGGTGACCTGGTCCCAGCCCATCATCTCGAAGTGGTGATGGATCGGGGCGATCCGGAAGATCCGTCTCCCGGTGCCGGTGAGCCGCTTCGTGGTCTTGAACCACGTCACCTGCATCATCACCGAGAGGGTCTCGAGCACGAAGATGCCGCCGAGGATGACCAGCAGCAGCTCGGTGCGGGTCAGGATCGCGAAGCCGGCCAGGGCGCCGCCCAGCGCGAGGGAGCCGGTGTCGCCCATGAAGATCGCCGCGGGCGCGGCGTTCCACCACAGGAAGCCGAAGCAGGCCCCGGTGATGGCGGCCGCGATGACCGCCAGGTCCAACGGGTCGCGGACGTTGTAGCACTGCCCGCTCGGGTCCTCCTGGCAGAACTGGTTGTTCTGCCAGATGTTGACCAGCATGTAGGCGCCGAAGACCATCACGCTCGCGCCGGTGGCCAGGCCGTCGAGGCCGTCGGTGAGGTTGACCCCGTTGCTGGTCGCGGTGACGATCAGCCAGATCACGGCGATGGCCACGATCATCGGCAGGGCCAGCCAGTCGATCTCGCGCAGGAACGACACCTTCTCCGACGCCGGCGTCCGCCCGTTGGCGTCCTCGAGCCACGGCGAGAGCGCCAGCACCCCGAAGACCACGGCGATCACCGTCTGCCCGGCCATCTTGGCCTTGCTGCGCAGCCCCAGGCTGCGCTGGCGCGAGATCTTGATGTAGTCGTCGACGAAGCCCACGAGGCCCATCCCGACGAAGAGGAAGAGCAGCAGCAGAGCGGACGCCGACGGCGCGCTCATCGTGATCAGCTTCGCGGCGAAGTAGGCGAGCACCGTGGCGAGGATGATGACCACCCCGCCCATCGTGGGCGTGCCGCGCTTGGTGTGGTGGCTGGTCGGCCCGTCGTCGCGGATCTCCTGGCCGTAGCCCCAGCGGGTGAAGTAGGTGATCGCCACGCGGGTGCCGAGCAGGGAGATCAGCAGGGACAGTCCGCCGCCGAGCAGGATCGCTCTCATGGTGTGGCCCCTCCCTCCGCTGTCTCCGCTGCGCCGGCCGCGGTGGCCAGCAGTCCGTCGGCCACCACCTCGAGCGCGGCCCCGCGAGAGGCCTTGACCAGGACGGCATCCCGGGCGTCCACATTCTCGCGCAACCAGGCCAGGGCCTCGGTCCGCCCCGCCGTGACGACGACGTCACCCTGCCAGCCCGCCGACTGACGAGCACCCTCGGCAATGCCGGAGGCCGCCTCGCCGATGACGAGGATCACGTCGAGCCCGGCGGCGGCGGCGGCCAGCCCCACCTCGCGGTGCGCGGCCTGGGCGTCCGGACCGAGCTCGCGCATCTCCCCCAGCACCGCGACGGTACGGCGCTCGGCGCGCGCGCCGATGGCGGCGAGAGCCTCGATCGCCGCGACCATCGAGGCCGGGTTGGCGTTGTAGGCGTCGTTGACCACCAGCAGCCCGTCGGCGCGCTCGTGCAGCTCCATCCGCCAGCGCGAGGCCGACCGGGCCGAGCCCAGCGCGCCGGCCGCCTCCGCGAACGGCATGCCCACGGCCACGGCCATGGCGACCGCCGCGGCCGCGTTGGCCACCTGGTGCGCCCCGGTCTGTGCCAGCGTCACCGGCAGCCAGGCGCCGTCGTAGCCCAGCTCGAAGCGGGGCCGGCCGAGCTCGTCGAGCTCGACCGCCCGCCACGCGACGTCGCCGGACACCCCGAAGGTCAGGGTGGCGGCGCGGGTGCGTGCGGCCATGGCGGCGGTGAGCGCGTCGTCGGCGTTGAGCACCGCGGTGCCGTCGGGCGACAGGGCCTCGACCAGCTCGCCCTTGGCCTGCGCGATGGCCTCGCGGCTGCCGAACTCGCCGATGTGGGCAGTGCCGACGTTGAGCACCGCGGCCACGGTCGGCGGCGCGATGTCGCAGAGGTAGGCGATGTGGCCCAGCCCGCGGGCCCCCATCTCGACGACGAGGTAGGCGGTCTCGGGCCCGGCCCGCAGGACCGTGAGCGGGACCCCCAGCTCGTTGTTGTTGTTCGCGGCCGTGGCGACCGTCGGCCCCACTGCCGCGAGCACGTGCGCGAGGTAGTCCTTCGTGCCGGTCTTGCCCTGCGAGCCGGTGAGTGCGAGCACCGGTGTGCCGAGCGTGTCGACGACGTGGCGGGCGAGCCGCCCGAGCGCCACCACCGGGTCCGGCACGACCACGGTCGGAGCGGCGGTGGGCCGGCTGCCGAGCACGGCATGAGCCCGCTCGGCGTAGTCGTGGCCGTCGACCCGCTCCCCCACCACCGCGACGAACAGCCCTCCGGGCACCGCCTCGCGGGTGTCGACGTACGCCGGTCCGGTGACGACGAGGGCTGGATCGCCGTGGACCTCGCCCCCCACGACGGCCGCGAGCTCGGCGAGCGTGAGCGGGATCATCGGCGCGCCGCCAGCGCCTCGCGGACCACGACCCGGTCGTCGAAGGGATGCACCACGTGCTGGATCTCCTGACCCGTCTCGTGCCCCTTGCCGGCGACCAGCACGATGTCGCCGGGCCGGGCCCGGAGCACGGCCTCGTGGATCGCGGCCCGGCGGTCCCCGACCTCGAGCACCTCCGCACCCCCGGCCTCGACACCGGAGAGCATCGCGGCGCGGATGGCGGCGGGGTCCTCGGTGCGCGGGTTGTCGTCGGTGACGACGAGCACGTCGGCCAGGCGGGCGGCGATGCCGGCCATGATCGGTCGCTTGCCGGGGTCGCGGTCGCCGCCGGCGCCGAGCACCACGATCACCCGGCCCTCGGTCAGCGGCCGCAGCGTGGTGATCGCGGCCCGGACGGCGTCCGGCTTGTGGGCGTAGTCGACCACCACCACGAAGTCCTGTCCTTCGTCCACCCGCTCGAAGCGGCCCGGGACCCCCGCGCCGGCACGGATGCCGTCGGCGACGGTGGCCGGGTCCAGCCCGGCCTCAGCGCAGGACGCCACGGCCGCGAGCGTGTTGGCGACGTTGAAGTCCCCGGGCACGGGGCAACCCGCGGCGAGCCGGAGCCCGCCCGGTCCCGTGACCGTGAACGACGAGCCGTCGGCGCGCAGGGACACGTCCACCGCCCGCCAGTCGGCCTCGCGACCGGTCGAGGACATGGTGCGGACCGGGACGCCGGCCTCGCCGGCCAGCCGGCGGCCGTGCTCGTCGTCGACGTTGACCAGCGCGAGCCGGGCGTGGTCCGGCGTGAACAGGGAGGCCTTCGCCGCGTAGTAGTCCTCCACGTCGGCGTGGAAGTCGAGGTGGTCGCGGCCCAGGTTGAGGAAGACGGCCACGTCGAAGACGACGCCGTCCACACGCCCCAGCACGAGGGCGTGGCTGGAGACCTCCATGGCGCAGGCCTCGACGCCCCGCTCGCGCATGAGGGCGAACAGCCCGTGCAGGTCCGGCGCCTCCGGGGTCGTGAGATCGGTCTGAACGTCGACCCCGTCGATGCGGGTGCCGACGGTGCCGACCACGGCGGCCCGCACCCCCGACCGCTCCAGGCCGTCGACGGCCAGCCGGGTCGTGGTGGTCTTGCCCTGGGTGCCGGTGACCCCGATCATCCGCAGGGCGGCGGCGGGCTCGCCGTACACGAACGCGGCCAGCCGGCCCAGCACCTCGCGCGGCTGCGCGACGACCACCACCGGCACGCCGACGTCCGCGGCGGCCGCCCCGCCGGCGTCGGTGAACACCGCGACGGCTCCGGACTCGACCGCCGCCGTCGCGAACGCGATGCCGTGGGCGCGGGCCCCCGGAAGGGCGGCGTACAGGTCGCCGGGGCAGACCCGTTGCGAGCTCAGCGAGACTCCCGTGACCTCGACGTCGCTCAGGTCGCCGACGACCTCGACCCGGTGGGTCCGGCTCAGCCAGCCGACGACCTCGGCGAGGGCGACGACGTGGGGATGCTCGGGTCGGCTCGAGGACATGGCCACCTGACGATCATGGCTCATCGCCACGTGACGGGCAGCCGGGAGGGCTCGCTGCCGGTGGGGGGCACGGCGTAGCGGCGCAGCGCGAAGCTCATCAGCTTGGCGAACGCCGGACCGCCGACCGAGCCGCCGCCACCCGTCTTGGGGTTCTGGACGACTACATAGATGGTGAAACGGGGGTCGTCGGCCGGGGCGAAGCCGGCAAAGGAGACCGTGGTGCCGCGGTAGCACTTGCACTCGGGGTCCACGCGCTGCGCGGTGCCGGTCTTGCCGGCGACCCGGTAGCCGGGCACGGCCGCGGACGGCGCGACCCCCTCGTCGGGGTCGAGGACGCGCTCCATCATCAGCATCGTCTGGTGGGCGGCGTCCTCGCTGATGACCCGGCGGGTCGTCGTGTGGTCGGTGCCGACCTCGGTGCCCACCTCCGTCGAGGCCGAGCCCTTGACCAGGCTCGGGTCGACCCGCACCCCGCCGTTGGCGATGGTGTTGACCGCCGCCGCCATCTGCACCGCGTTGACCGACAGCGACTGTCCGAACGCGATCCGGTCCTCGGTCTGGCTGGTCCACATGCTGCCGTCGGGCAGCAGGCCCGCGGTCTCGCCGCCGACGCCGACGTCGGTGCGCTCGCCGATGCCGAAGCGGGTGAGGTAGTCGCGCAGCTGGCCGTCCTCGAACCGGTCGGCGGCCAGCACCGTGCCGATGTTGGAGGACTTGGCGACGACGCCGGCCAGGGTCAGCTTGATCAGGCCGTGGTCGAACCAGTCGCCGATCGGCCGGTCCTGGCGCCGCAGCACGCCGGGCACCTTCAGCTTCGTGCGGGCGGTGACCTTGCCCGCATCGATCAGCGCGCCCATCGTGAGCACCTTCTGCACCGAGCCGGGCTCGTAGACGTCGCTCATGGCGCGCGACTTGAAGTCGTCCTTGTCGGCCTGCAGCGGCTCGCTGGCGTCGTACGTCGGGTCGTCGGCCAGCGCGAGGACGTCACCGGTGCGGCTGTCCATGACCACCGCGATGGCCGACTCGCCGCCGGAGCTCAGCCGGGTCTGGTGCAGGACCCGCTGGGTGTACCACTGCAGGTCCCGGTCGATCGTGGTGCGCAGGTCGTGTCCGTCCACGGCCTCGGTGACGGTGTTGTCGCCGAGCGGGATCTTGTGACCGGCGCCCACCTGGTAGCGCGCCTCGCCGTCCTTCCCGGCCAGGTAGCCGTTGAACATCGCCTCGAAGCCGGCCGAGGGCTTGGCGGTGCCGTCGGGGTTGGGGGTGCCGAGGAAGCCCACCAGGTTGGCCGCGATGTCGCGACCCGGGTAGACCCGCACGGGGTCGCGGCGCGTCGCCAGACCGCCGTACGCGTCGGCGATGGCCTCGTACTCGTCGAGCGCCTCGCGGTCTCCGTCCTCCTTCGCCTGCTCGGCGTCCTCCTTGGCGGCCGCGGCGCGGCGCTTGGCCTCGTCCAGCACATCGGAGGCGATGCGGGCCGGGACCTGGCGGGCGATGTACTGGAAGCGGCTGTCCGCCACGCGGAGCCGCTCGAGCGTCGAGAAGTAGTCGACGGCCAGGCGGGTGGAGAGGAACTTGGCGAGCTCGGGGGCCAGCCCCGCGGTCACCGCCGGGTCGGCCACCACCATGAGGCCGTCCGCGGAGTTGGCGAGCGGCTCGCCGTTGCGGTCGAGGATGTCGCCACGCTCGGCCGGCAGGATCACCCGGACGGTGCCGTCCGCGGCCGCCATCTCCGCGTACTGGTCGGGGTCCAGCCCCTGCAGCTGCACCAGGCGGGCACCGAAGAAGGACAGCACCATGGCGATCACCACGAACCCGACGCGCATGCGGAACTCCGAGGAGCCGCGTGAGCGGAGGCGCTGCGGTCGGGGCGAGGTCACCGGTGAGGCTCCTGGGTCAGTTGGGGCTGATGTTAAGGCTGGTTCTCAGTTCTACCGGCCGTGGTCGCATTCGCGCCGTTGCCGCGGGCCGTGTCGCGGCCCGCGTTCTGGCCCTGGCCGAGGGAGACGACGGGGCGGCCGCCGTCGGTGGAGCCGGCGCCCGGGGCGAGCCTGGCCGGCGGGTCGAAGAAGTCGGGTCGCGTGGGCCCCTGCTTCTCCAGCGGCAGCCGGGCGCCGTCACAGGGCTTGGCCTCGCCGCGCACGCGACCGGTGGACAGGTCGAGGAACACCGGAGGGCAACCCTGGACCATGCCGGCGCGCTGGGCGCGCTCCCCGAGGCGCTGGGGGTCACGCAGCTTCTCCAGCTCCATCTCCAGCGCCTGCTCGCGCGCGGCGAGCGTGGTGGCCTGCTGCTCCAGGGCCGTGGTGGTGAACGCCGCCTGCTGCATCGAGGTGTTGAAGAGCAGCAGGCCCACGACGCCGGCGAGCAGCAGCAGGCTGACCAGCGTCACGAACGGCACCCGAGGGGCGCGCGTGCGGCGGCGCGGGACGACGCTCAAGCGGGCCCGCTGGACCGCGGCCTCGGCGAGGCCGCGCGCGGGGGACGAGAGTCGGCTTCGGACCGAGGCGGTGGGGCTGCTCATGGCTATGCGGCTCCTTTGCCGGTGCGGGGAAGGACACGTTCGACGGCGCGCAGCCGGACGGAGGCGGCTCGGGGGTTGGCGGCGATCTCGGCGGCGTCGGCCCGCTCGGCGCGGCGGGTCACCAGCCGCAGCTCCGGCTCGTGGCCCTCGGGGACGAACGGCATGTCGACCGGGACGTGCGACCTGGTCGCGGCGGTGAAGGCCTGCTTGACCAGCCGGTCCTCCAGGGAGTGGTAGGACTCGACGACGACACGCCCGCCGACCGCGAGTGCGTCGATGGCCGCCGGGATCGCCCTGCGGAGGACCGCGAGCTCGTCGTTGACCTCCATGCGCAGGGCCTGGAAGGTGCGCTTGGCCGGGTGTCCCCCGGTGCGACGAGCCGGCGCGGGGATCTCGGCGTAGAGCAGCTCCACGAGCCGGGCCGACGTGGTGAACGGCTGGGCCTCGCGCTGGCGCACGACGGCGGCGGCGATCTTGCGCGCGAACTTCTCCTCGCCGTAGTCGCGCAGCACCCGGGCCAGGTCGGCGGCGCTGTAGGTGTTGAGGACGTCGGCCGCCGTGGGGCCGGTGGTGCCGTCCATGCGCATGTCGAGCGGCGCGTCGCTCGCGTAGGCGAAGCCGCGTTCGCGCACGTCCAGCTGCATGGAGGAGACACCCAGGTCGAACAGGACGCCGTCGACCTCGCTCAGCTCGAGGTCGGCGAGCACGTCGGGGATCTCGTCGTAGACGGCGTGGACCCCGGTGAACCGCTCGCCGTACGGCGCGAGGCGGCGCCCGGCCAGCTCGAGGGCCGCCGGGTCGCGGTCGATGCCCACCACGCGGGCCAGCGAGCAGCTGGCGAGCACCGCCTCGGTGTGACCGCCGAGGCCGAGCGTGGCGTCGACCAGGACCGCACCCTCGTGGTCCAGGGCCGGGGCCAGCAGAGCGACGACCCGGTCGACGAGGACGGGGTCGTGGGTGGGCGACGGCATCAGCGCCCCAGGTGGGCGAGCAGCAGGAACACCGTCGCGAACGCCACCGAGGTGAGTGCCGAGAACGTCATCACGGCGGCGGCGTCGCGCGCCTGGTGGCGAACCCGCCTGACCGGTGTGACAGGTGTGACGCTCATCGGTTTCGACCCCGCTAGGAAAGAAGCGCGTGTGGTGCAGAGGAAGTGGTGATCCGCAGGACCAGGTCCCTGCCCGCTTCCCGAGGGAAGTGCCGCGTTCTGGTGCCGGGGAAGGTGCCCAGAATTCGGCGAGTACAGGAAGCGGGCCCGAGACCTCGTCCTGCGGATCGTGTGAAGTTGGTGGAGCTACTCGTCGTCGTCCTCGTCGAGGTCGGCGAACTTGAGGACCTCGGCCTCCTGGTACTCCCGCCACCTGGCGGGGTTCCAGATCTCGAGCCGGTCCCGGACGCCGATCACGACGACGTCCTTCTCGAGCTCGGCGTACTCGCGCAGGGGCGCGGGGATGCCGATGCGGCCCTGCTTGTCGGGGACGACCTCGTCGCCGCCGCTGAAGAACATGCGCTGGTAGCCACGAGCAGCCTTGCTGGTCATCGGTCGCTCGGCGGCACGGTCGGCCTCGCGGTCGAAGACCTCCGGCGGCCACACGACGAGGCAGTTCTCCTGACCTTGCGTCACGACAACCCCCTCCGCCAGTCGGTCCCGGAACTTTGCAGGGAGGAACAGCCGACCCTTCTCGTCGAGCTTCGGCGTGAAGGTGCCCATGAACCGCATGGAGCACCTCCTAGATCAGCCACCGACACCCACCGCACTGGTCGCTTCCTCCACTTCGCTCCACATTACCCCACTTTGCTCCACCGTCAACCACATCGCCCCCCGCGTTTCCACGCCACCCCACCCCGACGCGGCCGCGCCCGCTTGCGGGCCGTTCTAGGGTGTTCGCACGCAGCCTGTTGACCGGAAGGACCGAACGTGGAGACCAGCGCGTCGTCGATGACGCCCACGGGGGCCGCCGACCTCGAGACCCTGTCGCGCGTGGTCGCGCGGGTGCGGGACAACATCGAGCGGGTCATCGAGGGCAAGCCCGACGTGGTCTCGGCGGCGCTGGTCGTGCTGCTCGCCGAGGGTCACCTCTTGATCGAGGACGTGCCCGGCGTCGGCAAGACGATGCTCAGCAAGGCGCTGGCACGCAGCATCGACTGCTCGGTGCGCCGGATCCAGTTCACGCCGGACCTGCTGCCCTCCGACGTCACGGGCGTCTCGATCTTCAACCAGAACACCCGCGAGTTCGAGTTCCGCCCGGGCGGCATCTTCGCCAACATCGTGGTGGGCGACGAGATCAACCGCGCCTCCCCCAAGACCCAGTCGGCCCTGCTCGAGTGCATGGAGGAGCGCCAGGTCACCGTCGACAACGCGACCTACTACCTCGAGACGCCGTTCATGGTCATCGCGACCCAGAACCCCATCGAGATGGAGGGCACCTACGCCCTGCCCGAGGCACAGCGAGACCGCTTCATGGCCCGGGTCTCGATCGGCTACCCGGTGGAGGCCGCCGAGATCGCCATGCTCGACTCGCGCGCGGAGTCCAACCCCCTCGACGACCTGGAGGCGGTGACCGACGCCGCGGAGATCCGCAAGCTGACCGCGATCGTCGCGTCGGTCTACGTCTCCCCCGCCGTACAGCGCTACGCGGTGGCCCTCACCGGCGCCACCCGCCGCACCGACGAGCTGACGCTGGGCGCCTCTCCGCGCGCCACGCTGCACCTGGTCCGCGCGGCCAAGGCGTTCGCCGCCATCCACGGCCGCGACTACGTCCTTCCCGACGATGTCCGTACTCTTGCCCGCCCGGTCCTGGCCCACCGGCTGCTGCCCAGCGTCGAGGCCGCGATGAGCGGGCGGTCCACGAGCGTGATCCTCGACGGCATCCTGGGCTCGGTGCCGGTGCCCGACGCCCAGCGCCGTGCGTGAGGCGCTCGCCGGTCTCACCGTCCGCGGACGGGCGTTCCTGGCTGCCGGTGTCACGGCCGTCGTCTGCGCGGTCCTCCTCGGACAGCCGGCGCTGACCCGCGTCGGGATCCTGGTCGTCGCCCTCCCGCTGGTCACCGTCGTGGTCCTCGGCCGCAGCCGCTACCGCCTGGCGCTCGTGCGCACGGTCAGCCCTCAGATCGTGGCGTCAGGGCAGCCGGCACGGGTCAGCCTCACCCTCACCAACGAGGGGCGCACCCCCAGCGGCGTGCTGCTGCTGGAGGACCAGGTGCCCTACGTCCTCGGCACCCGGCCGCGGTTCGTGCTCGAGGGCATCGGCCACGGCTGGCGCCGCCACGTGACCTACCAGGTGCGCTCCGACGTACGCGGCCGCTTCGAGGTCGGCCCGATGTCGGTGCGGGTGAGCGACCCCTTCGGGCTCGTGGAGCTCGGCCGCTCGTTCCGTACGACGGTCCCGCTCACGGTCACCCCCCGCACCGTCCCCCTGCCGGCCATCCCGCTCGGTGGCGGCTGGACCGGCTCGGGAGACAACCGGCCCCGGGCGTTCGCGTCCGGCTCGGCAGAGGATGTCACGGTGCGCGAGTACCGCCGCGGTGACGACCTGCGCCGGGTCCACTGGCGCAGCTCGGCCCGCGTCGGGGAGCTGATGGTGCGGCGTGAGGAGCAGCCCTGGCAGTCACGGGCCACGCTGTTCCTGGACAACCGGACGCGGGCGCACCGCGGCCAGGGCATCGCCTCGTCCCTGGAGGCCGCGGTCTCCGCGGCCGCGTCGGTGGCCGTCCACCTCAGCCACCGCGGCTTCTCCGTGCGGCTGGTCACCGCCACCGGCGAGGACCCGACGGCCGCCTGGCACTTCCGCGACGCCGGCCTCGACACCGCGCCCCTGCTCGAGGCCCTCGCCGTCATCGAGGCGGTGCACACACCTCGGCTGGACGCCAGCTGGCTTGGCGAGCAGTCGCACGGCGGGCTCACCGTGGCCGTCCTGGGCGGCGTGGAGGCCACCGACATCCCGGTCCTGCGCCGAATGCAGCACCACACCAGCTCCGCGGTGGCCATCGCGTTGGACGTCGCCGCATGGGCCTCGCCCACCTCCGGCACCGGCGGCGCCTCTCCCGTCCTCGCCCAACAGGGCTGGCGCGCGGTCCCCCTGCGGCCTCGCGACCGGCTCGACGCGGTGTGGCAGGAGCTCGGGCGCAGCGCCTCCCAGGTCTCCCGCGCCGGCGGCGGCGCCGCACCCGAGGGGATGGTGGTCCGATGACGCGCACCCCCCAGCGGAGCGGAGGGGCCACCGGACTGGGCACCGGGCTGGGCGCCGGGCTGGGCACTCGACTCAGCACCGGCATGCTGCTCGCCTTCGTCGCGGCCGGCACGACCTGGATCGCGACCTTCTGCTGGCGCGGCTTCACCATGACGTCGGCGACCTACCTGGTCCCCCTGCTCCTGCTCGGCGCCACGGTGGCGCTCACCGGAGCCCTCGCCCGCTGGTGGCGGGTGCCTGCGGTGCTCGTCATCGCCTTGCAGGTGCTGGTCTCGGGGATGTTCGCGTGCCTGATGCTCACCGGGTCCCCGCTCCCGGTGGGCACGGCGTGGGTCGAGCTCGAGAGCGCCTTCCGCAACGCCGTGGACAGTGCCAACCAGTACGCCGCACCGGTCCCCGATGCCGCTCCCGGCGTGCATCCCCTGCTCGTGGGCGGCGGGCTGCTGTGCCTGCTGCTCGTCGACGCGCTGGCGTGCACGCTGCGCCGAGTGCCCCTGGCCGGCCTGCCGCTGCTCACCGTCTACAGCGTGCCGGTCAGCCTCCTGGACTCCAGCATCTCCTGGTGGGTCTTCGCGCTCACCGCGGCCGGCTTCATGACGATGCTCTTCCTCCACGAGAGCGACCTCGTCGCTCGCTGGGGGCGCCCGCTGGGCCAGCCACAGGCCGAGGGTGCGGACACGTTCGGGGTCCGCACGGGCGCGATCCGAACGAGTGCCGGCACCATCGGCACGGTCGCGACGGCGCTCGCGATCGTCGTACCGCTGCTGATCCCCACGATGAGCCTGAACCTGCTCGACTTCGGCACCGGCCCCGGCGGCGACGACGAGATCTCGATCCAGAACCCGATGGTCGACCTGCGCCGCGACCTCAAGCGCGGCAGCGACCGGCCGCTGATCCAGGTGGAGACCGACGATCCCGACCCGTCGTACCTGCGGATCTCCGTCCTCACCCGCTTCAGCGGGAACGAGTGGAGCTCCGGTGACCGCGAGGTGCCGACCGAGAACGTGCCCGACGGTCAGATGCCGCCGCTGGAGGGGGTCTGGCCGGAGGTGCCGCGCCGCTACTTCGAGTACGACGTCAGCATCAACGACGACTTCGAGTCGACCTGGTTGCCGACGCAGGCGCCGATCGCGGACATCCGCGCGGAGGGCGACTGGCGCTATGACCCCCGGACGATGGACTTCCTGGCCGGGAACGCCGGCAACGACGACCTGACCACCGCGGGGATGGACTACTCGATGACCGGGGTCCAGCTGGGCGTCGAGGCCACGGAGCTGGCTCAGGCGCCCTCCGGCGTCACCAACGACACCCTCGACTTCCTCGAGCTGCCCGAGGACCTCCCGCCGCTCGTGCGCGAGCTGGCGGTCGACGTGACCGAGAACGCCGCGTCCACCTTCGAGAAGGCGCAGGCGCTGCAGCAGTGGTTCCGCGTGACCGGCGGCTTCGAGTACGACCTGGAGGAGGCCGACGAAGGCAGCAGCGGCGACGAGCTCGCCGCCTTCCTCGACCCCGACGAGGGGCGCGTGGGCTACTGCGAGCAGTTCGCGGCGGCGATGGCCACGATGGCCCGCGTGCTCGACATCCCGGCCCGCGTCGCGTTGGGATTCCTCTCGCCGGACCGCATCGACGACGGGGTCTACGAGTACAGCTCGCACGACCTGCACGCCTGGCCGGAGCTGTACTTCCCGGGCGCCGGATGGGTGCGCTTCGAGCCCACCCCCGCCGACCGAGCCGGCTCGGCGCCCGGCTACACCACCGAGAACGTCCCCGACGTGCCGGACCCGAGCGTGGAGCCGTCGGCCACCGCCAGCGACGACCTGCCCGACCGCGCCACGGACCGGCCGAGCGCCGAGACGCCGGTCGAGGAGGACGCCGACGCCAACGGCGACGACGAGGGAGCCGCGTTCCCGTGGCTGCGCCTCGGGGGCGGGCTCGCCGCTCTGCTGGTCCTGGCCGCGGCCGCCCTGAGCCCCCGGGTGCTGCGCGGCCGGGCGCGCGAGCGCCGCCTGGCGGGCGGGCCCGAGGAGGCGTGGGCCGAGCTGCGCGCCACCGCGGTCGACCTCGGCCTGGCCTGGCCACGGTCGCGCTCGCCGCGCGAGACGCGCGACTGGCTGGTCGCCCGGATGGGTGGGGCGAAGGGTGACCGGGTCGAGGTGGAGCGTCCGGCCCGCGGCGCCGACCAGGCCCCCGAGTCCGTCGCGGCCCTGGACCGGATCGTGCTGCGGCTCGAGCGGCTGCGCTACGCCCGCGACCAGGGCGCGACCGACCCGGCCCTCGCCGAGGACGCCGCGCTCTGCCTGGCGGCTCTGGAGCAGGGCGCCACGCCGCGCGTGCGGCGTAGCGCGCACTGGTGGCCACGCTCGCTGCTGCGCCGCTCGCGTCGGCTGCGTCTCTCCGGGTCCAGCCGCGCCGAGTCCCTCGGCGGCGGCGGGGTCGTCGAGCACGTGGGCTGACGGCGCCGGGAGGGATACCCGGTCAGCCGGGTATCCCTGCAGCCGCTCCGCGGGGGGAACGGCCCGAGACGGGCTGGACGGCCCTAGAAGCCGCCGTTCTGCTCGCGGCGGCGGCGCCACCGCTCCTCGAGGCGCTCCATGAAGGAGCCGTGGCTCTGCCGGCCGGCGCTCGCGCGACGGGGGCGGCGAAGACGGCTGCCGCGGCCACCGTCGATGACGGCGAAGCCGGAGGGGTGGCCGGTGGCGCGGGGCTCCGCGGCGACCGCGGCCTGGCCGCGGATCGCGGTCAGCGAGACGGTGGCGGAGACGAGCATGATCACGAACCCGGCGATGCCGAGCGGGATGACCTGGCTGATGACGCCGGTCATGAGGACGACGATCCCGGCCACGAACACGACGCCGGCGAGGATCGCGCGACGTCGGGCGCTGCGGCGCAGGGACGTGCCGCGCAGAGTCGACGCGAACTTCGGATCCTCTTCGACCAGGGCGCGTTCCATCTGCTCGAGCAGTCGCAACTCCTCTTCCGAGAGTGGCACCTTGTCCCTCCAACCTGGTCGTCCTGGGCCAAGTCTAGGCAGCCCTTCCTGATCGCGGTAGGCGCACTCGACATTTCCTCAGGTGAGCAGGCTGGCGGGTCGTACGGCGGCCGCCCCGAACCGGCGCGTGGCCAGGTCGACGGCCCGGTCGGCGTCGGCCCAGCCGCGCTCCCGTTCGCCCAGCACCAGCTGGCGATGGACCCGCTCGCGCGGCATCAGGCCCTCCACCCGGACCCCCACCAGCCGGATCCGCGCGCGCTGCAGCCCGAGGGCGTCGTAGAGCCCTACCGCGGCGCGGTAGACCTCCTGGGTCACGTCGGTCGCCTCGGCCAGGGTGCGGGCGCGGGTGATCGTCGTGAAGTCGGCGAAGCGGACGGTGATCGAGACGGTGCGCCCGGCCACCTTGGCCACTCGCATCCGTCCGGTGACCTTCGCGGTCAGCTTCAGCACCTCGCGCAGCACCACCTCACGGTCGTCGGTGTCGCGGCCGAACGTCTCCTGGGCGCCCATCGACTTGTCAGGCTCCCCGCCGCCGAGGCCGAACGCCGACGCGGTGCGGGCCACGATCTCGCGCCGGTCGGTCCCCCAGGCCAGGTCGTGCAGCTGCCGGCCGAGCGCGTCGCCGACCGCGCGCTGCAGGGTGCGCAGCGGCGTGTGCGCGACGTCGCCGACGCGGATCAGTCCCAGCCGGTGCAACATCGCCTGGGTCTTCTCCCCCACGCCGTAGAGCTCGCCCACGTCGAGCGGGTGCAGGAAGGAGGTGATCTGCTCGGGCGGGACGACGACCACCCCGTCGGGCTTGGCCCGGCGACTGGCCAGCTTGGCCACCGACACCGACGCGGCCACCCCGACCGAGCAGGTGATCCCCTGCTCGTCGTGGATCCGCGCGCGCAGCTCCTCGGCGATCCGCACGGGCGGGCCGAGCCGGCGCATCGAGCCGCGGACATCGAGGAACGCCTCGTCCAGCGACAGCGCCTCCACCAGCGGGGTGACCCGGCGGAAGGTCTCCATCACCGCCGTCGACACCGTGGCGAAGGTGTCGTAGTCGGGCGCGAGCACCACCGCATGCGGGCACAGCCGCCGGGCCCGCGTCGCGGTCATCGCCGACCGCACGCCGTACTGGCGGGCGACGTAGTTGGCCGACAGCACCACTCCGCGGTGACCGCCGCCGACGATCGCCGGAACACCCTGCAGGTCCGGTCGCTCGCGCGTGGCCACCGACGCGTAGAAGGCGTCCATGTCGACGTGCAGGATCGGCGTGGTGGTGGTGGGAGCGGCGCTCACGGCCGGCTCCCGAGGTCAGGTCGCGATGACGTGCAGCTGCGTGGCGAGGGGGAGGTACTCGGGTCGCTCGGCGACGGCGCGCTCGAGCTCGACGAGGGCGGAGGTGGCACCGGGCTCCAGCTCGAGCAGGGACCCGGGGACCAGGTCGGCGAAGACCCGGATGCCGTGGACCGAGGCGATCTCGAAGCCGGCCCCGGTGAGCAGCTCGGTGGTCTCCTCGGCGGTGAACCGGTGGCCGGAGCGCCCGGTCGGGGCCTGTGCGGGGTCGAGCAGCGCCAGCGCCTGGCCGAAGTGGCCGGCCATGGCGCGGGCCAGCACCGCGGCGTGCCGCTGGGCGACGAGCAGGCTGAGGGTGCCACCGGGCCGGAGTACCTCGCGGATCGTGGCCAGGGCGGCGGCGGGGTCCTCGACGACCTCGAGCACGCCGTGGCAGAGCACGACGTCGGCGCTGTCGGGCCCCACGGCCTCGACCAGGCTGGACAGGTCGCCCTGCTGGCCGCCGACCTCGACACCGACCTCGCGAGCCCGGCGGGACAGCGCGGCGAGCGCGTCGGGACTGGGGTCGACGACCGAGACCCGGTGGCCGAGCTGGGCCACCTTGACCGCGAAGCCGCCGGTGCCGCCGCCGATGTCGAGGACGTCGCGGGAGCCGGCGCCCAGGATCGGGCGCAGGACGTCCCACACCACGGCGGTCCGGGTGGCGCCTCGGCGCTCGCTGGCTGACATGGCGCCCACCCTAGTCGGGTCATCCCGCGCTCCCCGGGGAGCGGTGCCACAGCTTGCGGGCCACGCCCTTGGTGTCCTCTCCGGCGGGCTTGATGTCGGCGTAGGGCGACATCTGGAAGCCGCTCGTGTGCACCAGCACGCGGCGCTGCTCCGGCGGGGCGAACCCGTCGGGGACGGTCGCGAGGTGGCGGCGTACGGCGTCGATGCCCTCGCGCTGCCAGACCGCGTGCAGCAGCGGCAGCTCCCAGCAGCCGGTGGCGCGCAGCGAGGCGCCGCGGTAGCCGGTGCGGCGCAGCTCGCCGCGCACGACCAGCAGCCAGGAGTGGAAGACCGTCTCGGCGTAGGGCCCCTGCGCGTCCTCGAAGAACGTCGCGTCGACGGGGCCGGTCGCGTCGTCCAGGGTCAGGAAGACCACCCGACGCCCCGACCGGATCGGCGGGGTCTGGGTGGCGACCTTGACCCCGGCGACCAGCAGCTCGGAGCGGCTGCGCTGCGCCAGCAGGTCCTTGCTCCGGACCACCCCGAGCTCGTCGAGGAAGTCGGCGTAGTCGTCCACGACGTGACGGCTGACATCGAGGCCGAGGATCTCCAGCTCGGCGGCCATCGACTCGGCCGCCGTCATCTCCGGCAGCCCGGACACCTCGCCCTCGCGGGGGCCGTCGCCCAGGTCGAGGGCGAGCTGCACCGAGGTGACCGGCGGCGGCGCCGGGGTGGCCCGGCTCTGCGCCGCGGCCTTGGCCCAGACCCCCTGCTCGCCCAGCGGGTGTCGCTCCAGCGGCGCCACCTGCTCGCGCGCCCGCGGGTCGGTGCTGTTGCGGACCACGGCGTCGTCGGCGCGCGCCCGCGCGGTCGCGGCCGGCCGCCGGGAGGCCAGGCCCCGGCCGCGCGACGCCTTCTCGAGGGCCTTGCCGTGGCGCTCGAGCTGGGCCACCTGGAGCAGCAGGTCGCGGCGGGTGACCCGGCCACGCTGGCGCACCCCGCCGGACGCGCCGATGCCGTAGACGGCGTCGAACCCACCGGTCAGGACCAGGCGCTCCACGACCGGGCGCGAGACCCGCGCGCGCTGCCAGAAGTCGCTCAGGGACGCATACGGTCGAGCGGCGACGATGCGCTCCACCTCGGCCTCGTTGATCCCCTTGACCTCCGCCAGGGACAGCCGGATGCCGTAGCCGCCGTCCTCCGCGCGCTCCACGACGTACTCCTTCTCGGAGGCGTTGACGTCCAGGCCGAGCACCTCGATGCCGAGCTGTCGGACGTCGTCGAGGATCAGCCGTTTGGGGTACATGCCGGGGTCGTGGGTGAGCACTCCGGCGAGGAAGTGGGCCGGCCAGTGCGTCTTGAGCCAGGCCGACTGGTAGGTCGGCAGCGCGAACGCCGCGGCGTGGGCCTTGCAGAACCCGAACGACGCGAAGGACTCGATCACCTGCCACAGCCGGTCTACGACCGAGAGCGGGTAGCCCCGGGCGAGCGCGCGGGGGA
Organism: Nocardioides sp. cx-169; assembly: GCF_021083605.1. Classification (NCBI taxonomy): domain Bacteria; kingdom Bacillati; phylum Actinomycetota; class Actinomycetes; order Propionibacteriales; family Nocardioidaceae; genus Nocardioides; species Nocardioides sp. cx-169. Next base: position 100,753 of record NZ_JAJNRO010000007.1, on the reverse strand, counting down.
AGAACCAGACCTTGGTCTCGGCCATGCCCTCGACGTCGCCGAGGGCACGGCGCCTCTCGTCGGCCTCGGCGTAGGAGATGCCGGTGAACTCCGCGATCATCTGGATCACCTGCTCGTGGAAGACGACCACGCCGCGGGTGTCCTCGAGGATGGGGCGCAGGTCGGGGTGCAGGTAGGTCGGCTCCTTCCAGCCCTGCTTGGCCTCGAGGTAGGGCGTGATCATGTCGCTCTTGACCGGTCCGGGGCGGAACAGCGAGATGTCGGTGATGATGTCGCCGAAGGTCTCGATGCCGGACTTGCCGACCAGCTCGCGCTGGCCGGGCGACTCGATCTGGAAGACGCCCAGCGTCTTGGCGCTGCTGATCAGGTCGAAGGTCGCCGAGTCGTCGAAGGGCACCTGCGCCTCGTCGTCGAGGTCGACGTCGACGCCGTCGACCCGGGCGATCTCGGCGACCGCGTGGGCCATCGAGGACTGCATGCGGATGCCGAGCACGTCGAGCTTGAGCAGGCCGAGGTCCTCGACGTCGTCCTTGTCGAACTGGCTCATCGGGAACCCCGCGAAGCTGGCCTCCACCGGGGTGCGGTCCAGCAGGGTGGCGTCGGAGAGCAGCACCCCGCAGGGGTGGACCGCGACGTGGCGCGGCAGCCCGTCGAGGCGCTCCACGAGCTGGAACATCAGGTCCAGCCGGGCGTCGGTCAGCCCGCTGGCGCGCAGCTCGGGCAGGTCGCGCAGAGCGATCCGCGCGTCGCGGGCGCGGATGTGCGGGAACGCCTTGGCGATCGCGTCGGTCTCGCCGGGCGGCATCCCGAGCGCGGCGCCGACGTCGCGCACGGCGTGGCGCACCCGGTAGGTGTCCATCATCGAGACGCACACGCAGCGCTCGCCGCCGTACTTGTCGAGGATCGCCTCGTAGACCTCGAGCCGGCGCGCGGACTCCACGTCGACGTCGATGTCGGGCAGGGCGCCGCGCAGCGGCGAGAGGAAGCGCTCCATGAGCAGCCCGTGGCGGATCGGGTCGACCCCGGAGATCCCGAGCAGGTAGTTGACCAGGCTGCCGGCGCCGGACCCGCGCGCCGCGCAGCGCACCCCCATCTCCCGGATCAGGTCGGTGACGTCGCCCACCGTCAGGAAGTACGGCGCGTAGCCCAGGCTGCGGACGGTCTCCAGCTCGTCGTCGAGCCGCTTCCAGATCACCTGCCGCGGGGCGGAGCCGTAGCGATCGCCGATCGCGCCCTCGCAGCGCTGACGCAGGGCGATGTCGGCGCTGGCGTGCTGGGTGGAGAGCTCGAACTCCGGGAAGTGCACCTCGCCGAGCCCGAGGTCCGCGCGCGGGTCGAGGGCGCAGCGGTCGGCGACCTTGCGGGTGTCGGCCAGCAGCCGGGCCGCGTCGCGCTCGCTCATCCCGGCGGCGCGGCTGATCTCCTCGGCGATCTCGGCCATCTGCTTGCCGGACTTGAGGAAGCCCTCGGCGTTGCGGCGGTCGAGGTGGCGCCGGTCGAGCGCGACCAGCCGGCGCGCGGCGTCGAGCACGTCGACGGTGACCGCGTCGCGGCGCTCGGCGTAGCGCACGGCGTTGCTGAGCACGGCCGTCAGCCCGGCCTGCCGGGCGAGCCCGGCCAGGCGGGCGGCGTGGGGGGTGGTGCCGGGACCCCAGCCCTGGCCGCCGCCGGGCAGCCGGTGCGAGACCAGCTCCACCACGAGGTGCGAGCGCGGCACCAGCGCGCGCCACGGCGCCAGCGCGGCCAGCGCCAGGTCGTCGCGGCGGCGGGTGGCCGCCACCCCGAGCGCCGAGCCGGGGCCGAGCAGCACGGTCAGGTCGCCGCTGCCGAGCAGCCCGACCACCTCGTCGGGCAGGTCGTCCAGGTCGAGCACCGGGCTGCCGCGCTCGCCCGAGAGGTGGGTCGCGGAGACCAGCCGGCACAACGCCGCCCAGCCGGCCCGGCCACCGTGGGTGTCGGCGCTCGCCAGCACGCTCACCCGGGGCAGCCCGCCCCGCTCGGCCGGGAGGTCGCGGAACGCGCCGCCGCGCACCGGCGTCTTGGCCCGCACCGACGGCGGCGCACCGCCGGCGCGGTAGGCGAGGTTGACCCCCAGCACCGGGCGGATCCCGGCCTGCCCGCAGGCCCGGGCGAACTTGACCGCCCCGTAGGTGCCGTCGCGGTCGGTCAGTGCGAGGGTGTCCATCTCCTGCTCGGCCGCGCGCTCCACGAGCACGTGCGGGTGGGAGGCGCCGTACTGCAGCGAGTAGCCCGAGGCCACCTGCAGATGGACGAACGGATCGGACACGGTCGAAGCCTCCTCAGCCGGCTCGACCCCTGACTGGATGTTCGAACATACGTTCGAACGGGTTCAGTGTAGGCACCTCGCTCGCAGGTCCGTCAAGGCCCCCCCGGTGGATGACCCTTGCCTGGGCGAGGGTCTGGCCCAGCGGCGCATGGGGCACCAGGCCGAGGGACTGCTCCACGACGCCGAGGAACCGGTCGGCGTCGCGCACCAGGTCGTCGGCGTCGCGCTCGGTGACCGCGCGGGTGGAGCCGGCCTCGGCCGCGGCGCGCTTGGCCGCGCCGGCGGCGAAGAACGTGGCCCACTCCCCCAGCTCGGGCGCCACCTCGGCGAGCAGGACCCAGGCGTTCTTCTGAGGGCGGCGCCGGGCCGGCGCCGGACGCGCCCGCGCGGCGAGCAGCGCGGCCGCGGCCCGCAGCGCCGCGACGTGGGCGGTGGCGTAGCGGGTGGGGACGTCGGTGGCGGCGACCGCCTCGCTCAGCGACTCGGCGGCGCGGGCGAGGTAGGAGTGGGTGGTGGCCGGGAGGGCGTAGGGGTTGAGGCTCATCTCAGTCCTCGCAGCCGACGAGCTGCCAGCGGCCGTCGGCCCAGTCGAAGGAGAGGTCGAAGACCCCGCCGCCGTCCGCACCGCGCCCCGCCTCGACCCGCCACAGCTCACGCTCGCCCAGGAGGTCGCCCACCGGCGCCGGCTCGGATGCGGGCTCGTCAGAGCCGATCGCGGCCCGCGCCACGGAGCCCTGCCACCACGGCCCGGTCTCCACCCAGTGCGCGAGCACCGCACGGACCTTCCAGAGCCGGCCGCGCCAGAGGAACTGCTCGGGACCGTCCCCGCCCCTGCGAACCTCGACCGGGTCGTCGTAGCGCCTCACGCTCGTCCTCCTCGCACCGCGACCCCGGGTGCCGGCGGGGACGGGGGTCGAGGTCGTCCCCGCCGACGTGTTCGAACAGATGTTCGAACACGCTCAAGGTACACCCGCCCACCGACAGCGCGTCAAGAGCGCGGCCGGAGACGTCTCGAACCGCGTCAGAGGCGGGCGGGGGCGTGGGTGTCGGCGTGCACGAACGCGCCCGTGTCACGGTGCAGCAAGGCGTAGAGGATCGCCGCGTTGAGCGGCAGCGAGGCCAAGGCGCACAGAACGAACAGCATCGGCGGGTCCGTGCGCAGGCTGGCCACGGTGGCCAGCACGATCACGACGACCAGCGACACCAGCGACCACCGGGCCCAGTTGTGCGCGGTCTTGAGGAACGGCAGCAGCACCAGGAGCAGGCCGGCGAACACGACGTACAGGACGACCGCCACCGGCACGAACGCCGGCGGCTGGATCGCGCTGTCCTCAGGGTGACCGACGGACCAGGCCTCGATCAGCGCGTCGCGCTCGAGCGCCGTCAGCACGGTCACCGCGGCCCCGACCACGACGAGGACCACGACGAGCCAGACGGCGAGGTTCACCGAGCGCGGCGCGGCCGGCAGCTCGTCCAGCTGGTGGTCCATGGGAAACCTGGTCTCTCTGTGGCGGTGGTGGTCGCTAGGGTCGCGGACATGACGACGGAGCACCCGAGCATCGCCCGGTTCCGCACGGAGCATGCCAACCGCGGCGGGACGGGAAACATCGTCATTCTGCCCGACTCCGTGCACACCGCCGCACTCGCCGCCGAGGCGCTGGGCTGCGAGGTGGGCGCGATCGCCAACAGCCTGCTCTTCGAGGCGGGCGGCGCCCCGGTCCTGATCCTCACCTCGGGCGCCCACCGGGTGGACACCGCGCTGGTCGCCGAGCGCATCGGCGTGCCCGAGCTGACGCGGGCGAAGCCGAACTTCGTCCTCGAGCACACCGGCCAGGTGATCGGCGGGGTGTCCCCCCTCGCCCACCCGGCGCCGGTGCCGACGTACCTCGACCCCTGGCTGCGGCGCTACGACGTCGTCTGGGCCGCCGCCGGCCACCCGGCCGCGGTCTTCTCGACCACCTACGACGAGCTCGTCGCGCTCACCGGCGCGACGGCCGTGGAGGTGGAGTGATGGAGATCTGGCTCAACCCGGCGTGCTCGAAGTGCCGCACCGCCGTCGCCGAGCTGGACGCCGCCGGCGTCGGCTACACGGTGCGCCGCTACCTCGAGGACCCGCCGAGCGCCGCGGAGCTCGCCGCCGTCGTGGGCCGGCTCGGCCTGGAGCCCTGGGACGTGGCGCGGCAGAAGGAGGCGGCTGAGGAGGGCATCGACCTGCCGCGCGAGGCGGCATACCGCGACGCCTGGTTCGAGGCGCTCGCCGCCCATCCACGCGCCCTGCAGCGCCCCATCGTCACCGCCGCCGACGGCACCACCGTCGTCGGCCGCGACCCCGAGTCGCTGGCGCGGGTCATCGCCGCGGAGTGAGAAGTTCCGCCGCCGTGCGAACCCCGCAGGTCCCGCGCGGCGTAGACAGGGTGACCTGACACCGACCCGACGGAGCAGCGATGCGACGTGACCGACGCGAGCAGGACTTCTCGGAGTTCTTCCTCGCCCGCGGGCCCGCCCTGAGGCGGACCGCCTACCTCATCGTGCGCGACTGGCATACGGCCGAGGACCTCACCCAGCAGGCGTTCGTGAAGCTGTACGCCGCCTGGCCGCGCATCCGGCGGGAGTCGGCCGAGGCCTACGCCCGCAGGACCGTGGTGAACCAGTGCCTGAGCCACCTGCGCCGCCACGCCCCGGAGCGCCCCACCGACGTCCTGCCGGAGCCGGTCCAGCCGGCGGCCGACGCCCCCCTGGACGTCGGCCGGGCGCTGGCGCTGCTGCCGCCGCGGCAGCGCGCGATCGTCGCGCTGCGCTTCCTCGACGACCTCTCGGTCGCCGACGTGGCCCAGACCCTGTCCATCGCCGAGGGCACCGTGAAGAGCCAGACCTCGCGCGCCCTCGACACCCTGCGCGCCCACCTTCCCGATCTCGTCCTCACCGAGGAGCCCCGATGACCGAGCACGACCTGACCACCCTCGTCCGCGACCACGTCGACTCCGACGAGCCGCCCTTCGGTCTCTCCCCCGCCGCCGCCATCCGGGGCGGGCGCCGCACCGTCCGCCGCCGTCGCCTCGCCATGGGCGGCGCCGCGCTCGCCGTCCTCGCCGTCGGCGCGATCACCGCGCCGCAGGTCCTGGACGGCGACGCGCCGAGCGGGCACTCGACCGCCGTCGACCCCGCCACCGCGGCCTTCCTGGAGACCTACGACGCCGCGGAGATGCCGCGGATCCTCGAGGAGGAGTCGCGGGCGGTGTTCGAGCGCAGCGTCGAGGACCTCGGCGAGGCGTCGTTCCGCGCCGGCGACGACCAGGGCGCCGCCCTCCCGCCGAAGTGGTGGGACCGCGCGAGCGGGATGTCGCTCTCCTACGGCGGCACCTCCGAGCACCGGCTCTCCGTCGACCTCGCGCACGCGCGCGGCAAGGCCGAGGGCAGCGCGCGACGCGACTGCGAGAGCGGGCTCGAGCAGGGCACCTACCTGGAGTGCACCGTCGAGGTGCGCGACGACGGCAGCGTCGTCCTCAGCAACCTGTGGGCGATGCGGCCGTACCGGGCCGGCGGCTTCATGGCCGTCCCCTCCGACCAGCTGGAGACGATCGACCCCGACCGGCTGTGGTTCGAGCGCCGGGTCAAGGTGATCAAGTCCGATACCTTCGTGACCTACGTCAGCGAGAAGGTCAAGGCGCCCTCGGTGCAGGCGGCGCGGGCGGCCCTCCAGGTGCCCGAGGCGGACCTGGTCGAGCTGGGCACGGACCCGCAGGTGGTGATCCCGGCTCCCGAGCCGGACCCCGCCAGTGGCTGCCCCGGCTTCGTGATCCCCGACACCGCCGTCTGCGGCACGGCCGACGTCCCCGACCCGGTCGACGGCGAGGGCTGGCAGGGCACCGACGAGTCCTTGGCACCCGGGGTGGAGCCGTCCGCGACGGGCTAGCCTCCCGGGATGGAGTCCCTCCCCCTGGCGTTCTCGAGCGGCTGGGCCAGCGGCGTCAACGCCTACCTGGTCGTGCTGGTGCTCGGCATCGCCGAGAGGGTGAGCGGGTCGAGCGACATCCCGGACGTGCTGGGGCGCTGGGAGGTGCTGGCGGTCGCGGGCTTCCTCTACGCGATGGAGTTCGTGGCCGACAAGATCCCGTTCGTCGACTCCGGCTGGGACGTCGTGTCCACGGTGATCCGCCCGACAGCCGGTGCCGTGATCGGGGTGCTCCTCGCCGGAGACGCCGACTCGCTCGCCCAGGCGGTCAACGGCGCGGTCGGCGGCGGCACGGCGCTCCTCTCGCACCTGGTCAAGGCCGGCAGCCGGCTGGCGATCAACTCCTCCCCCGAGCCGGTCACCAACATCGGCGCCAGCATCACCGAGGACGTGGTGGTGCTGGCGCTGGTGTGGTTCGCGATCGAGCACCCCGCCGCGGCCGCCGCGATCGCCGGGGTGCTGCTGGCCGTCGGGCTGGTCGCGCTCCTCCTCGCCGCCCGGCTCATCCGCCGCGGGTGGCGGCGGCTGCGCGGCAAACAGGTCGCGAGCCCGCGCGCGGTCGCCTAGCGTCCTCGCATGCCGGATCTCGCCGACCCCCGGACGCGCGCCGCGGTGACCGAGCGGCTCGCCGCGCTGTACGCCGGCCGGCCGATGGTCGTGGGCCCGGCCGTCCTGGCGGGCGTCGCCGCCACGGTCGATTGGCTGCGTGGGCTTGGCTGCCCGGTGCTGATCGTCTCCACCGGCACCGGCGCCGGCCGAGTGCCCGAGCCCGAGGGGTCGCGGCTCGTGGAGATCCTCGCCCCCGCCGCCGACTCGGTCACCGACGAGCTGCGCCTCATGGACCGGATGGCCCGCGAGCTGCCCCCGCGCGCCCGGAGCGCCGTCGAGCGCTTCGACCCGGAGCGACGCGGGGGCTGGTTCGCCAACCCGTTCGTCACGACCGACGAGCCGATCGACGGCCGCCCGGTGCTCTACGGCCGCCCGGCGGCCTACCTCGCTCTCGAGGACAAGATGCTGGCCGACGACCTCTGGGACGCGGCCGGCGTCGACCGGGCGCCGTACACGGTGGCGGCCAACGAGCCTGCCGCGCTCACCGCGGCGACCGACGCGCTCGCCGGTCCGCTCGGAGCGGTGTGGTCCGGCGACGCGCGCGACGGGTTCAACGGCTCGGGCAACTACGTGCGGTGGGTGCGCGACGAGCGTGACCGGGAGGCGGCGCTGGGTTTCTTCCGGCCGCGCTGCGACCGGGTGCGGGTGATGCCGTTCCTCGAGGGCGTGCCGTGCTCGATCCACGGCGTCGTGCTCCCCGGCGGGACCGCGGCGTTCCGGCCGGTCGAGATCGCGACGCTGCGCGACCCCACGACGCGGCGCTTCGTCTACGGCGGCATCGGCACCACGTGGGACCCGCCGGACGACGACCGCGAGGCCATGCGCGACGTCGTACGCCGGGTGGGCGCGCACCTCGCGCAGGCCCACGGCTACCGCGGCGCGTTCGGGGTCGACGGCGTGCTCACCGCCGACGGCTTCCTGCCCACCGAGCTCAACACCCGAATGTCGGCGGGCGCGACGCTGGTCGCCGAGGTGGACCGCGGCTTCTTCACGCTGCTGCAGTCGCACCTGGTGCTCGGCCTCGACACCGGACTCACGCCCGAGGACCTCGAGTCGCTGGTGTCGCTGATGGACGAGTCACGAGCCGGCAAGGCGGTCGCGGTGCACGAAGGCCCGGCCACGGTGGGCGGTAGCGTCACCCGACCCCTCGACTGGGACGGCCAGGACTTCTCGGTCGGCGAGGGCGAGACCGGCCACACCCTGGTCGCGGCCGACACCGTGACCGGGCTGTTCGCCAAGGTCGACCCGTGTGCCGCCCTCGTCCGCGGGCAGCGCCTGGCGACGGTGACGGCCGGGCTGCTGCGCCTGATGGACCGCGAGTACGGCACCGGCTTCGGCGCGGTCGAGCCCGCGCCCGAGGTGCGCCGCTAGGTCGGTAGGTTGGCCGCATGGCGCGGGTGGTGGTGGTCGGGGGTGGCTACGGCGGGCTCGCCTCGGCCGCGCGGCTCGCCAAGCTCGGCCACGAGGTGACCCTGCTCGAGGCCACCGACACCCTGGGCGGCGCGCTCGGGACCGAGTCGGAGGCCGGCTACACCTGGGACGCCGCGGCCACCGCGACCCTGCTGCCCGCGGTGATCCGCGACCTGTTCCGCAAGTCCGGGCGGCCCGTCGAGCGGGAGCTCGACCTGGTCCCGCTGGACGTGATCCGCGAGCACCGCTTCGTGGACGGCACGTCGGTGCGGCTGCCCGGGGGCACCCGTGGTGCCCAGCTCGCCGCGTTCGACGAGCTCGGGCCCGGGCTCGGGCAGGCCTGGGTCGACCACGTCGCGTCCTACGCAGACGACTGGGAGGTCCTGCGCCGCGGCTACTTCGAGGTCCCGTGGGACCGCGACCGTCTGCCGAAGGAGGTCACGGCGCGGCTGCACAGCCGCGAGACCCTGCACAAGCGGTTGCGCCGCTCGTTCCGCGACGACCGGCTCGCGCTGGTCGCCGGGCACCCGTTCGTCGCCGCAGGTCACGACCTGCGCAACGTGCCGGCCTGGGCCGGGCTGCACGCCTACCTCGAGCAGCGCTTCGACGCCTGGACCATCACCGGCGGCATGGCCCGTCTCGCCACCGCGCTGGAGGCCCGGCTCGCCACCCGCGGCGTGACCGTGCTGCGCCCCGCCCGAGCCCTCGACCTGGTCGTGCGCGAGGGGCGCGTCGCCGCGGTCGGCACCGAGCTCGGCGAGGTCGCGGCCGACGTGGTCGTCGTCGCCATCGACCCCCGGCGGCTGCCCGCCCTCGCGCCGTACGTCGAGCGCACGATGCCGGCGATCCCGCCGGTCGTCTCCCACCTCGGCCTGGACGGCGACGTGCCCGACGTCCCCCACGAGCTGGTGCTCCACGGCGACCCGATGCTGGTGGTCCGGCCCGGCGGCACGGCGCCTCCCGGGGGCACCGCATGGACGGTGCACGGTCGCGGCCGGCTGGCCGAGGACCTGCTGCGCGCGCTGGCCCGTCACCGGCTGGACGTGCGAGAGCACGTCGTCGCCCGCGTGGACCGCTCGCCGCGCCAGCTCGTCGACGAGTGGGGCGGCTCGCCGCTCGGCGTGCTGTGGCAGGGCCGCGCCACGGTCCACCAGCGGCTCGGCCCGGACACGCCGATCCCCGGCGTCTACACCGCTGGAGCCCATGCCACGCCCGGCGCCGGCCTGCCGTACGTCGGCCTGTCCGCCGCGCTCGTCGCCCAGGCGGTCGGCCCGGCCTAGGTCAGACGTGACCGCTGAGCTGGGCCAGACGGGTCGCGAGCGCGTCGACCATCGCGGAGGCCCTCTTGGCCGAGACGGCCGAGCTGCGCTCGCCGCCCTGGCTGGACACGGGGAGCACGTCGACCGAGAGCCGCGCGCCGCCGGCCAGCGCGCGGAGCTCGTCGATCTTGTCGCCGAACGGCGAGCCGCTGCCCGGCGAGTAGTAGTCCAGGACCCGGTCGAGGTCGTCGGCGTACAGGTCGACCTTGGTCACGGCGATGACCAGCCACACGGGCTTGCCGCGGCGCACGGCCATCGAGGCGATCCGGTGCGCGGTGATCGTCCAGTCCTCGAGCTCCGCGGCGAGCTGCTCCTCGCGGCTGGCGGTGGCCGAGCCGGTGGTGCCCGCCGTACGCCGCGGGGTGGCGTAGCCGTTGGCGACGACGTGGATGACGCCATCGACCGGCTCATCGTGGAACACCTCGTCGAGCGCGCCGAGCCGGGTCGCCGCGTTGTCGCCGGGCACCACCAGGAAGCGGAAGCCGTGCAGCCGCGCGGAGCGTCGGGTCCGGCGCTCCATCACCGCGGAGCCGACCTCGCCCGCGCCGGTGCCCGACGTACGACGCGCGAGCCGGTCGGCGAGCTGGGTCTTGCCGACCCCGGTCATCCCGGTGACTGCCACGGTCGGGAAGCGCCTGCGGAACAGCCGCCCCACCCGCTCGGGCGCCGACGCGAGACCGGTCAGCACGCCGCCCGCGATCGTGGCGCCGACGGCGGCACGGCTCGGGCCGGGCAGGATCGTGCGGAGTCGGGCTGCGGGGTGGGGCACGGCGCCTCCTGGTCTGCCTGGGTACGGCGGGCAGGGCCGAGCCTACGTTCTGCGGCGACGCCGGGCCGCCGACCGTCCGGCGCGAACGGCGAGGACCGCGAAGAAGAGGGCGACCGCCAGCCAGAGCAGCGACCTCACCGCGCGGTCGTCGGCCACGTCGGCGACGAACAACACGACGGCGCACCCCGACATCACCGTGAGCAGCCACATCTCGATCTGCTTGCTCACGCCCGGAGCCTAGCCCGGGCTCCGCTCACTCCGCGCCCGAACCGGCGCGGCGCGCCGCCCGCTTGGCCTCGGCGGCCTCACGCTGCTCGACGAAGCGCGTGGCCTGCTCGTCCAGCGCGGCCATCGCGGCGACGAGCTCGTCGCGGGCGCGCTCGCCCTCCTCGTCGAGGCCCTCGAGCTCGAGGAGCCGCCACTGCCGCACCAGCGGCTGGACGATGTCGTCATGGTGGATCCGCAGGTCGTAGATCCCGGCCCGGGCCATCTGGACCGCCTTGCGCGCGAAGCCGGGGATCACCGAGCCCGGCATCTGGAAGTCGAGGACCTCGTCGGTGATCGCGCGCATCGTGGGCCCCGGCGCGACCTGCAGGGCGGCCTCGATGATGTTGCGGTAGAAGATCATGTGCAGGTTCTCGTCCTTGGCGACGCGGGTGAGGAGTCGCTCGGCGACCGGGTCCTCGGTGATCCGCCCGGTGTTGCGGTGCGATACCCGGGTCGCCAGCTCCTGGAAGGACACGTAGGCGCACACGTGCAGCAGCGGCTTGTCGCCGGAGTCGAAGCCGGCCTCCATGGTCTGCATCCGCGCCCGCTCCAGCTCGTCGGGGTCGACGCCGCGGGTGACCAGGAGGTAGTCGCGGATGCAGAACGCATGCCGGCCCTCCTCGGCCGTCCACCGGTTCACCCACTCCCCCCACGCGCTCTCCCGGCCGAACGCACGCTCGACCTCACGGTGGTAGCTGGGCAGGTTGTCCTCGGTGAGGAGGTTGACCTCCAGCGCGGTCCGGGCGATCGGCGAGAGCGTCGACTGCTCCAGCGACCACGGCTCGCCGTCGAGGAGCGCGAAGTTGCGGCCCTCGGCCCACGGGACGTACTCGTGCGGCATCCACTCCTGCGCCACATCCAGGTGCCGGTTGAGGTTTGCCTCGACCGTGGGCTCGAGCTCCTTGAGCAGCATCGCGGTGTCCATGTCTCGGCCTATCACGGCGGCACGGTCCGCGGATAGGGCCGGGCCCTAGGCTCGTGGCATGCGCTTCGGCCTGACCCTCCTGACCGACCAGCCCTGGGCCGAGGCGGCTCCTCGGTGGCGGGCCGCCGAGGAGATGGGCTTCGACCACGCCTGGACCTACGACCACCTGGTCTGGGGCGGGCTGCCCGACTCGCCGTGGGCCGGAGCGACTCCGACACTGGCGGCCGCGGCCGGGGTCACCGAGCGGATCGGGCTCGGCACGCTGGTGTCCGCCCCGAATTTCCGCCACCCCTACCTGCTCTTCCGCGACGCCCAGGCGCTCGAGGACATCTCCGGCGGGCGGTTCCTGCTCGGCCTCGGCACCGGGGGTGACCTCGACTCGCAGGTCCTCGGCGCCGGCGAGCTGTCCGTGCGCGAGCGGGTCGACCGGTTCCAGGAGTTCGTCCACGTGCTGGAGTCGCTGCGCGACGGCGACCACGTCAGCAGTCAGGGGCGCTGGTTCTCCACCGCGGACGCCCGCACGCGGCCGGGGCTGCACCGCACGCCGTACCTCGTCGCGGCCAACGGGCCGCGCTCGCTTCGGTTCGCCGCCGCGCACGGCGACGGCTGGGTGACGACCGGCCCGCACGCCACGGACTCGCTCGACGGCTGGTGCGCGGGGCTGGCGCAGTCCGCGGCGATCTTCTCCGACGCTGCGGCCGCCGCGGGCCGCGACCTGGCCTCCCTCCCCCGCTACGTCCTCACCGACGCCGCCCCGCACCTCTCAGGGCAGGGGCGCTTCGCGCTGTCCAGCGTCGCCTTCTTCGAGGAGGTCGCCGGCCGGGTCGCCGACCTGGGCTTCACCGACCTGGTCACGCACTGGCCGCGCGCGGACACGACGTACGTCGGCGACGAGTCGGTGCTCGAGACCGTCGCCGCCGACGTCCTGCCCCGGCACCGGTAGCGTCCGGGGGTGTCCAGAGCTCGCCGATCCAGTACCCGCCGGCCCGGCGCACGGCCGCTGCCGTCCGCCGGGCCGGACGAGCGGCTGTGGGTGCTCGACGTCCCGTACGGGACCCAGGTCGACGGCGCCACCTGGCACCCAGCGGTCAGGACCCACCTGTACGTCGGGCGCGAGCTGCCCGCGCACCTCGCGCCGTACTCCCCGGGGCCGTACACGCTCGGTCGGTTCGTCGAGAACACCCTCAACACCGACGATCCGACGCCGGCACCCGAGCCGACCGACGCGCTCGAGCCCCGGAGGATCCAGTTCGAGGCCGCCGACGCGATCGCGGCGCGGGCTGCGGCGGGCGGAAGGCAGTTCCTGCTGGCCGACGAGCCGGGCGTGGGCAAGACGATCTCCGCGATCCTCGGGGCGACGGCGGTGGGCGACCTCCGCGGCGGCCGACGGGTGCTCGTCGTGGCCGACCGGCCCGCCACGATCACCATCGGCCACTGGTGCCGCACGATCACGGCGCTGGGCGACGGGGGTCTGGAATGGGTCGTGATCACGTGGGACCGGCTGGAGAAGGTCAAGGACCACGAGTGGGACGTGATCATCGCCGACGAGGCCCACGCGCTGCGCCGTACGACGACGAAGCGGTGGAAGCTCTGGGCGAGGATCTCAGGGCACGGACGGCCGCATGACAAGGCGCCGTTCGTCATCGCGACCACCGCGACGCCCGGACACACCCCGCTCGAGCTGGCGTACCTCGCTCCCGCCTACGCGCAGGTGCTCGGCGAGCCGATGAAGGAGTGGACCACCGCGACGCAGCCCGGCGCCGCGTTCGCCACCGCGCTCGAGCGCCACGGCGTCGGGGTCGAGCAGGGCCGCTACGGCGCCACGTGGACCACTGATGCAGCACGACGCGCCGCGGACCTCAAGCTGGTCCGCGGCTGGCTCGCCGACGAGCGGCCTGCGGCGATGCTGCACCGCGCCGCCCCGTGGGGGCCGGTGCCGATCTCCGGCATGCCGGTGGCGCTCAGCCCGGCCGAGCGGAGCGCGTACGAGGCCGAGTGGGGCGAGTTCTGTCGGGAGATGGACCTTGCCCGACGCGGCCGCAACACCGCCAAGGGCAGGGCCGCGCTGCTGCGCTTTCGGCAGAAGGCCGGGCTGATCCGGGTCGACTCGACGGTCGCCTGGATCGCCCAGCAGGTCGAGTCCGAGCGACAGGTCGCGTGCTCGGTCGAGTTCGTCACCACCGCCGCGGACCCGATCGCCGACCGGCTGCGGGACTCCGGCATCGAGGTGGCCACCATCTACGGCACCGACCGGTTCGATGCCGAGGCCGAGCGGCTGCGGTTCCAGACCGGCCGGGCGAAGGTCTGCGTCTTCACCACGGTCGCCTCGATCAGCCTGCACGCCGGCGAGATCCTCGCCGACGGCCGCCGGGCGAGCACCGAGCCGCGGGTCGGCGTCTTCCACCAGGCCCGCTTCTCGGGCATCGCCGCACGGCAGGTGACCGGTCGCACCCACCGCGACCACCAGGTCTCGCCGTGGCACATCGCCTACGCCGAGGGCACCGTCGAGGAGCAGGTCGGCCGGGTGATGGTGGAGCGGATCGCCGCGGCCTCCGACACGGTCGGAAGCGACACCACCGCCCTCGCCGACGTCGCGCAGCTCCTCGGGGCCGACTGGCTGCCGTCCACGATCCTCACCGAGGACGGCGGCTGATCAGCCCTCCTCGCCGCCGTCCATCCGGTGCCGCTCGATCACGTCCTCCAGCTGTCCGGTCCGGTGCCGGACGACCAGGCGCGCGAGGGCGCGGTCGAGCGGGTCGTCGCCGGTGAGGGCATCGGCCTCGGAGGCGTCGATCACGTGGGTGCCCGCGGTGTCGACCAGGCGGGTCAGGCCGTGGCGGGTGCGCCAGACGACCTCGCCGGTCTCCAGCGGAGTGGCGCGGTGGCCGAGGTGGGTCTTGGCCCGGTGGTTCGTGCGGGTCAGGGGCTGACTCGTCCTCGTCGAGGTCTGGCCCGGCGGGCCGTGCGGCGAGTAGGGCACGGGGTGGTCGAGGTCGAGCCTGCGCGACATGCTCGAGGCGTGCGGGAACTGGTCGCCTGGCCGCAGCAGGTGGATCCGCTCCTTGACAGCCTCGGGGTGCTCGTAGCTCGAGACCGAGACGTGGTCGTTGAGGTCGATGACCGGCGACAGCCGGATGTGGCGGTGACCGAGGAGGTCGGCGAGCCGGGAGAGCAGCTGGGGGCCGAGGTCCTCCACCCGGGCCACGCCCGGCATCCCGGCGAGGGCGGCCTCGTGGACGTGGACGTAGACGACGGCCTTGGGCCGGAGCCGGGTGAGGTCGAGGCCGTCAAGCTTCTCGAGCAGCGCCGCGCTGTCGGGGACCCGGTCGTGCTCGGCGAGGAGCCGCAGGACGTCGAAGGGGCGCGCCAGCCAGCCGAAGGCGATGGCGCGGAGCTCGTCGCGGGCCAGGCCGGCGTGCTCGGGGCGGTCGGCCAGGAGGTCGGCGACGGTGTCGACCATCGTGGCGATGTCGTGGGCGTCGGCCTCGCTGACCCGGGCGATGACCTTGCGCAGTCCGGTGCCGTCGCGACGGGAGAGTCCGACGTAGCGCCGCTTGCGCTCGGCCTCGAGGCGCGCCTCGTGCGCCGCCAGGTCGACCTCGATCCTCTTCGCCTCGCAGAGCTCGATCACCCGCGAGGGCGCCTGGGAGCCGATCGCGGCAGCGACCGCGTCGTCGACCAGGTGCATCACCTCGAACGGCAGGTCCCGGGTCATCGATGCCATCCGGCGCGCCAGCCACAGCTCCGCGTCGAGCGCGACGACCCGCTCGAACGTGCGCGGCAGCCGGTGGCGCAGGTCGAGCAGGTCCCCCACCAGCGAGCGCGCGCTCAGCGCGTGGATCTGACACGCGACCGCGAGCTCGCAGAGCGCGAGCTCCCGTACGCCGGGCGTCCCGTCACCGCCGAGCCGGTCCAGCCGGTCCGATCCCGGCGGACGCGGGCCCGGCTCCTCGGCGGGGTCGGAGGAGTGCAGGTCGCACCAGTGGAGCGCCAGGAAAGCCTGGGCCAGCTCGACCTCCCGCCGGCAGCGCACGCCCCTCGATCGCGGCGAGGGTGGCGCGTGCGTCGAGCTCGGAGGGGTGAACGTCACGCATACTTGATTCTATGCGAACATACGTTCGAACGCAAGAGGTTCAAGTCGGCGTCGATGCGACCGACACGGGCTTACGCGACGCCGCGCGCCAGCCGCGCGACCAGGGCGGCCACCCGAGACCCGAACATCACGGCGTCGTTGTGGTCGGCACCCGCGATCACCACCCGCTCGTCGAGTGAGGGTGCCTGGTCCGCGACCTGCTCGCTGAGCGCGGTCGGGACCACGGAGTCGCGGTCGCCGTAGATGACCACCACCGGCACGTCGCTGGTGGCGAGGTGCTCCACGACCGGGAACCGGTCGCGCAGGAGCGCACGCACGGGCAGCCACGGGTAGTGGTGCGCGCCCACGTCGGCCAGCGCGGTGAACGGCGAGCGCAGCACGACCCCCGCCGGCGGCTGCCGGGCCTGGAGTGCCGCCACGACCCCGGAGCCCAGGGACTCGCCGAAGTAGACGGTGCGCCGCGGCGGATAGCCGAGCTCCTCCAGGGCCGCTACCGCGGCGTCCGCGTCCGCGGCGAGGCCGCTCTCGCTGGGACTGCCGGGGTTGCCGCCGTAGCCGCGGTAGTCCATGAGCAGTACGGCGAGACCGCGGCGGCTCAGCTCCTCGGCGAACCGGGCCCGGCCCGCGCGGTTGCCGCCGTTGCCGGGCGCGATCAGCACCGCCATCTCGGTGTCGTCCGGGCCCGCCGGGGGCACGAACCAGGCGCTCAGCTCCAGCCCGTCGTCGGTGTGCAGGGTGACGTCACGCGCGCCGTCGATGACCTCGGCGGCGGGTGGCACCGGCGACGAGTCGGGGAAGTAGATCAGCTGCCGCTGCAGCGCCCACAGCATCGCTACCCCCGTCCCGATGACCAGCAGCACCACCAGCAGGCCACGCCTGAGCCTCCTGAGGACGGGCCTGGTCATTCCTCATGCTCGCCTGTCTCCCTCGGCGCCGCAATGCGTGTCGGCGGCATCCGTGGCATCTCCACCGCGTCCTCGATCCGCAGGTCCAGCCGGATCTCCGGCCAAGCGAGCGCTCCCAGCCGCTGCGGCGCGCCCTCATCGCCGCCGACCGCGTAGGGGCGCCGCGACAGGTCAGGCACCACCTCCCCCGGCAGCACGACGGGATGACCGGCTGCGGGATCGACCACGACGGTCGTCTCCAGCCCGCGCGCACGACGTCGCGCCGCGATGCGCGCGGCGGCAGCAGTGCTCGGCCACACGCGGTCGTCACCGCCCGCGGCCAGGACCACCTCGCCGCGGATCCGCTCCACGGGGATCGTGGCCGCCTCCACTACCTCGTGGCCGGCCAGCTCACGGCTGCGCTCATACAGCTCGACGTACGCCGGCAGCGCGGACGGTGGCTCCCAGGCCCGGTCGAGCGGCACGAACGGGACAGGCGCCCCGCGATGCGTCCACTTGCTGCGCCGCGGGTCGTCGGGGAGCTCGTGCTGGCCCTCCCACGCGACGTCGGTGGGCGCCAGCGCCACGACCGCGTCCACGCGGTGGTCGATCGTCGCGCTGAGCAGCGCGGCCTCGGCGCCGTAGGAGAGCCCCAGCAGCACGAGGCGCGAGCACTCGGCAAGCAGCCGGTCGATCCCGTCGGTGAACGTCTCCAGCGGCACCTCTCGCGGCACCGACGGCTGGCCCTCCCCACCGAACCAGCTCAGCGCCAGCGCCGTCACGCCGTGCGAGGCGAGCATCTCGGCGCGCCCGACGTCCAGCCGCCCGCTGGAGCCGGCGAGGACGAGCACGCCCGTGCCGTTGCCCGCGACGGGACGTGCCAGATGGGTGGGGCTCGTCACGCGACACCACTATCGTGGGCGCATGGCCACAGAGGAAGCCGACCCGGATGTCATGGGCATTTTCGACACCGACGCCGAGGCCGCCCTGGTCTGCCGGGTGTGCGGCGCGCTGGTGTCCCGTGCGGGCGAGTACGCCCAGGCGCACTGGGCCTGGCACGAGACGCCGAACGGCGCCTGACCGCCTCAGGCGCCCTGGCCGAGCGGCTCGATGTCACCGCTCTCGACCAGCTGCTCCAGGGCCAGGGAGCACCCGGACTCCCAGCGCCCCTCCCCGGCCTGGAACGACACCACGGCGTCGCCCGCGCAGTCAGCGTCGCCACCGGCATGGTGCGAGCAGCGCCCTTGCGCGGCGGCGGATCCGGGCTCGTGCAGTGACGGGTCGAATGCCTGCGAGTGGTTCATGGGGCGACCTCCTCAGGTCGTGGATGGATCACACAACAGCCCAGGCCACGGTGAGCGCCTGGGCGAGGGACGACCGGCCCGGCTCGAGGGTCAGGTCCAGCGTGGACGAGTAGGCGGCGCCCACCTCGCCCCTCTGCGCCGAGAGCCCAGCGGCCGCACCCTCCACGATCGCCTGCACGTCGCCGAGCGTCACCCCGGCGAGGCCGGCGAGGTGCTCGGCCCGGGCGCGGGCGTCGGCGTACGCCGCCCGCGCCGCGCCGGCGAGCGCGTCGGCGAGGGTCGCGCCGCGGTGGACCGCGGCGACGCGGACGACCGCCGAGTCGGGGTGCGCGGTCGCGACCCCATGGCCGGAGACGGTGACCGTGCGCATACGCGCGAGGTTAGTCCCCTCAGACGGTGATCTGCAGCGCCTGGAAGATCTCGAGCGTCGCCTTGGAGCGGTTGAGCGTGTAGAAGTGCAGGCCCGGGGCGCCGCCGGCCAGCAGGTCCGCGCACAGCTCGGCGGCGAGCGTGATGCCCTCGGCGCGCATGGCCACCGGGTCTCCGTCCTTGGCGCTGATGCGGGCCACGACGTCGGCGGGCACGTCGGTCCCGATCAGCTCGCCCTGGCGGCGGATCGCGGCGAGGTTCAGGATCGGCATGATGCCGGGCAGGATCGGGATGTCGACCCCGCGGTCGCGCACGCGCTCGACGAGACCGAAGTAGTCCTCGGCGCGGAAGAACATCTGGGTGACCGCGAACTCCGCACCGGCCCGCGCCTTCGCGACCAGCACGTCGGCGTCCGCGTCGAGCGACTCCGCGGACGGGTGGCCCTCGGGGAAGGCGGCCACGCCAATGCGGAACTCCCCGCGCGCGTGCGCCATCTCGACCAGCTCGGTCGCGTAGTCGAGCCCGCCGGGCGTCGGGGTCCAGGCGGCCCGCGGGCCCTCCTCCGGGTCGCCGCGCAGGGCCATCACGTGGTGGACGCCGGCGGCGAGGTAGGAGTCCAGGATCGCCTCGAGCTCCGCGCGGGTGTGCCCGACGCAGGTGAGGTGCGCGACCGGGGTCATCGAGGTCTCGCGGGCGATCCGGCTGGTGACCCGGATCGTCGTGTCGCGGTTGGAGCCGCCGGCGCCGTACGTCACGGAGACGAAGGTCGGCTCGAACGGCTCGAGGTCCTGGATCGCCTTCCACAGCTGGGTCTCGCCGGCCTCGTCGCGCGGCGGGAAGAACTCGAAGGAGAACGAGCGCTGACCCTCGGCGATCAGCTCGGCCACGCCGCGGCCAGGTCTGCGGTCCATGCCGAGAGTGTAGGTAGCCGGACGGTGCTGTCCGAATCGTGACCACTAGGGTGCTGCGGGTGGTGAGCGACGAGACGCCCGGTCCGGAGCAGTGGGACGGCCAGGACTTCCGCGCGGCGGTCCAGGCGGCGCTCGACGCCTTCCTCGACCAGCAGCAGGCCGGCCTCGCTCCGCTCGGTCCCGACGCCGCGCGCCTGGTCGCGGAGGCGCGTCGCGCCGTCTCGGGCGGCAAGCGGTTCCGGGCGGCGTTCTGCTACTGGGGCTACCAGGCGGTCCGCTCCGAGGTGGAGGACGAGGCGGCCCTGGCGCGCGCCTGCGCGTCGCTGGAGATGCTGCACGCGAGCGCGCTGGTGCACGACGACCTCATGGACGCCTCCGACACCCGTCGTGGCCGGCCGGCCACGCACCGCGCCTTCGAGGCCGAGCACCGCGACGACGGCTGGCGCGGCGACCCCGAGCAGTACGGCGCCGCCGCGGCCATCCTGCTCGGAGACCTGCTGCTGAGCTGGTCCGAGGAGCTGCTGCGCCGCTGCGGCCTGCCCGCCGAGCGGGTGACCGCGGCGCTGGAGGTCTTCGACGCCTGCCGCAGCGAGGTGATCGCCGGGCAGTTCCTCGACGTCTCCGTCCAGGCCCGCGGCCGCGCCGACGTCGACACCGCGATGACCGTCCTGCGCTACAAGTCCGCGAAGTACTCGATCGAGCGCCCGCTCCACATCGGCGCCGCCCTGGCCGGCGCCGACGCGGCGATGCTCGAGCGGCTCTCGGCGTTCGGGCTGCCGCTGGGCGAGGCGTTCCAGCTCCGCGACGATCTCCTCGGCGTCTTCGGCGACCCCGTCGCGACCGGCAAGCCCGCCGGCGACGACCTGGTCGAGGGCAAGCGCACCGTGCTCGTGGCCCTGGCACTGGACTCCGCGCCCGACGACGACGCCGCCCTGTTGGACCGGGCGCTCGGCCGACCGCTCGACGACGCGGAGGTGGCGCGGCTGCGCGGCATCATCGACGCCAGCGGCGCCCACGCGCAGGTCGAGGAGGTCATCGCCGCGCTCGCCGAGCACGCGGTGACCGGGCTGGCGCAGGCGGGCGTGCAGGAGCGGGCCGGCCAGGTGCTGCGCCAGCTCGCCGCAGCGGCGACCCAGCGCGCCGTCTAGAAGGCCATGGCCTGGGCGCGGCGCTTGACCTCGGTGCCGCGGTTCTCGCGCAGCGCGTCGATGGGGCGGCCCGGCAGGTCCTCCTGCTCCAGGAACAGCCAGGCGATGATCTCGCGGTCGTCGTAGCGGTTGTCGTGCATCAGCGTCAGCAGGCCGGGCAGGCCCTTGACGACGAGGCCGTCCTGGACGAACGCCGCGGGGACCTTCTGCCCCTCACCGGGGACGGGGACGGCCGCGGCGAGGTCGTGGTCGCGGATCATCGTCTTCACCTTGCCCACGGTGACGCCCAGCTGCTGGGCGGCCTCCGCCCAGTCGATCCACTCGGGCACCAGGGCCGCCAGGTCGTGGTCGGCCAGTCGCGTCTCGCTCATGGGCCCATGGTTCCACCAGGGGGTCCGCCGCCGAAATGGGCGTCCCCCGTCGGGCCGCTCGTGGTCCGCGCCACGCCGGGGTGGCCTCAAACCCGCCCGGACGCCCGGCGACCGTACGATTGCCCCACCGGATCCTTCCCCGTCCGGCCGCAGGAGGGTCGCTGTGAGCGCTGATCGGCACGTGCCGAGCTCCGGCCTGCCCGACCCTGTGAGCGGCCGACTGCTCGACAACCGCTACCTGGTCGGGGCCCGCATCGCCCGCGGCGGCATGGCCAGCGTCTACGAGGCCACCGACACCCGCCTCGACCGCACGGTCGCCGTCAAGGTCATGCACGCGGGTCTGGGCGACGACGAGGAGTTCGCGGCCCGCTTCGTGCGCGAGGCGAGGGCCGCCGCCCGACTCTCGCACCCCCACGTCGTGTCCGTCTTCGACCAGGGCAACGACGACGGCATCGTCTTCCTCGCGATGGAGCTCGTCCAGGGCCACACGCTGCGCGACACCATCGCCAAGGAGAGCCCGATGCCGCCCGCGCGGGCGCTCGCACTGCTCGAGCCGGTGCTGTCCGCGCTCGCCTCGGCTCACCGCGCCGGGCTGGTCCACCGCGATGTGAAGCCCGAGAACGTTCTGATCGCCGACGACGGCCGGGTCAAGGTCGCCGACTTCGGGCTCGCCAAGGCCGTCAGCGCCGACACCCAGCACACCGCCACCAAGGGCGTCCTGATCGGGACCGTCAGTTACCTCGCGCCCGAGCTCGTCGTCGAGGGCCGCGCCGACGCCCGCGCCGACGTGTACGCCGCGGGCGTGGTGCTCTACGAGCTGCTCACCGGCTCCAAGCCGCATGAGGGCGAGTCGCCGATTCAGGTCGCCTACAAGCACGTCCACCACGACGTGCCGCCGCCCTCAGCCCTCGTGCCGGACCTGCCGCCGTACGTCGACGCGCTGGTGGCCCGCGCCACCGCCCGCGACCCGGGCCAGCGACCGGCCGACGCGTCCGTGCTGCTGCACCAGGTGCACCGGGTCGCCCACGCCCTGGCCGACGGCGTTCCCGACGACGCCGAGCTGACCGCCGACCTCGCCCTCCTGGCGCCCGCCCGCGAGGGTGACACCTCCCCGGACATGTGGGACGACGCGGAGATGGCCGCGCTCATGGAGCCCGCCGCCGCGGTCCGCGAGGACACGGCGACCTACCCGGCGGCCAAGCCGCCGCCGATGGCGCCGCCCGACTCCGCGTCCACGGCCGCACCGACCCGCGAGCCGGGACCCCCCAGGCCCCGGCGGCCCCGGTCCCAGCGGCCGCGACGCTCCCGCAGGGGCCCGCTGCTGCTGGTGCTCGCCCTGCTTCTCACCACGGCCGGAGGCGGCGCCGCCTACTGGCTCGGCTGGGCCCGCTACACCTCGACGCCCGGCGTGATCGGTCTGGCCCAGGCCGCGGCCGAGGACAAGCTCGACTCCGCCGGGCTCGCCGTGGAGTACGCCGACGAGGCGTACTCTGAGACCGTCCCGGCCGGCATGGTGATCGCCACCGACCCCACGGCCGGCTCGCGCATCCTCCAGGACGGCACGGTCACCCTGACGGTGTCGCTCGGCAAGGAGCGCTACGACGTACCCAAGCTCAAGGGCCTCACCGAGGACCAGGCTCAGGATGCCCTGCGCGGGGTCAAGCTCGCCTACGACGAGACCATCGAGCGCTGGTCGGAGACGGTGCCCGCCGGCACCGTCCTGCGCAGCGTGCCGGCGGTGGGCACCACGCTGCGCCCCGGCGCGGCGGTCGACCTCGTGGTCAGCAAGGGTCGCCGGCCCATCAAGGTCGGCAGCTGGGTCGGCAAGGACATCGACGACGTGCGGCGGGCGCTGGAGAGGCGTGGCCTCGAGGCCGAGGTGACCTCCGAGGTCTACGACGACGCGGTGCCCGACGGCCACGTGATCAGCCAGGAGCCGCGCTCCGGCACGCTCTTCCGCGGCGACGCGGTCAGCTTCGTGGTCTCGAAGGGGCCCGAGCTCGTCGAGGTGCCCAACGTGACGGCGTCGGGCTACGAGAGCGCGGTCGACAAGCTCGAGGCGCTCGGCTTCGAGGTGAAGGTCGTGCGGGGCTCGACGTACATCGGACTGGGCTTCGTCTACAGCATGGACCCCGGCGCCGGCGCGATGATCCCCAGAGGAAGCACGGTCACCCTCAACCTCGTGTGACACTGCTCCGCGTGCTTTCCCGCAGTACGGGTCGAACCCGCCACGTCCTCACCATCTCGACCCTGGGCCTCACGGTCGCGCTCGCGCTGAGCGCCGCCCTCGGCGGGCCCGCCGCTCAGGGAAGAGCACCCGCTGCTGCCGACGCCGGCTGGTCCTCCGCGTCGCCGTTCGCCGCGGCCGGGAGCGAGCTGAGCGGCACCGTCACCGTCCCCGCCCGACGCGGCAGGGACACGGTCGTCAAGCTGTGGCTGAGCAACGCCCGCCTCACCTCGGTCCCCGACGCGTGCCGGTCCACGGTGACGGTGCGCGAGCGGGCCTCGTCGGTGTCGGCCGACGGACGCGCGCTCACCTGTCTCGTGCGCTCCACCGGCAGTAGACGCACGATCTCCCTCGACGCGCTGGTCGACGGCGAGCCGGGTCAGCAGGTCGACGTCACCGTCATGGTGGACGGCCGTGCCACGCCCCTCGGGGCGCGCCTTGTCACGCCGGGGGTCCCGGTGCCGCAGCCGGACCTGCGCCTGCTGTCCAGTCCCGACTTCCTCAACGCCGACGTCGGCGACCTGGTCCGCGGTCCGGGCTTCTGGCGCCCCGGCCGCACCGCGAACTCGACCAACGCCGACTACCGGCGCGCTCTCGACACGATCCTCGACGACTGGCGGGCCGAGCGCCCGGAGAGCGTCCTGGTCGCCGGCGACCTCGTCGAGGGCTGGTGGGGCACCGAGGTCGACCGGTCGGGCAACTTCGGCCCCGACCGGACCCTGGCCCAGCGCAAGGCCGCGCTGCGCCGCGCCGCCGCGACGTACTACCCGCAGTGGAAGGAGCGGTTCGCCGAGCGGGGACTGGAGGTCCACGCGGCGATGGGCGACCACGAGTTCGGCGACAACCCCTGGAGAGCAGAGAAGCGCCGCCTCGCCCCGCTGTTCGAGAAGGAGTTCACGAAGCGCTTCGGACGACGGGCCGACGGGAGCCCGCGCTACGCCGACCGGCCGCGCGGCTCGAAGCACGAGCTGTCGGCGTACGCGTGGCGTCCTCGGCCCGACGTGCAGGTCCTCACCCTCAACGTCTTCGACGCCACGGCCGGCGGCATGCGGATCCGGCTCGACCGGCCCCAGCTGCGCTGGGTCGAGCGGGTCCTGCGCGAGGCCCGCCAGGACGGCGTGAGGTGGGTCGTCGCCCAGGGCCACACACCGATCGTCGGGCCGGTGCGCTCGCACGGCTCGAGCAAGCTGACGTACGAGGGCGGGGCCCACTCGCCGCTGTGGCGTCTCTTCAAGCGCTACGGCGTGGACCTCTACCTCAGCGGCGAGGTGCACGACGTCACCGCCGTCCACCGCGACGGCATCCTGCAGGTCTCGCACGGCGGGCTGTTCGCGTTCGGGCTCACCAACTACCTGCTCGTCGACGTCTACGAGGACCGCATGGAGCTGGACCTGCGCGACTACGCCACCCACTGGCGTGATGCCCCCGACGGCACCCGCCTGTGGGAGACCCGTCCCCAGGGCATGCCCAAGCACCTCCAGGTCTCCCCCACCCCGTTCACCATCGGCACCGCCGTCGTCGACGGTGAGGGCCACCTCCTGGACCGCTCCGGCATCTTGGAGCAGTACACCGGCTGACCGGCTCAACGACGGACCCGGACCACCAGCGGGCTGCCGACATCGGGCACGAGGACCGCGCGGCCGGGGGTGACCCCGGCGGGCACGGTGACCTCCCAGGCGACCTCGCCCGCCTCGCTCGCGTCGGCGGTGCCGAGGGTCCAGGCGCGCGGTCCCTGGCGGAGCGTGAGGGTGACGTCGGCGTAGGGCGTGGCCGGCTCGGTCTCGTCCGCCGTGCAGCCGCCGCCCCCGTCGTCGCAGCCGTCCACGAAGCCCCTGCCTTCGACGATCACCACGTCGCCGGGTGTCATGGCCGGCACGGCCGCGTCGAGGACGGACAGGCTGGGGGCCGCGCAGCTGGCGCGGGCCGCGTCAGGGAACGGGCAGGCCACGACCAGCAGGGCCGCGGCCACGCCGACGGAACTGCGCCAAGAGCGAGCTAGCAAGGGTGCCTCCTGGCTCTAGGACGCGGGAGCGGCCGTCTCGGTTCCGAGCGGGCCGCCCGGGCCGAACGCGAGGCTGGCGAAGCGCTCCCCCATGCGCTGGTGGGCGGCGGCGTCGGGGTGCAGGTCGTCGGGCAGGGGCAGCTCGGCGTGGTCCTGCTCGCCGTAGAGCTCGCGGCCGTCGAGCAGGTGCAGGTGCGGGTCCGAGGGCGCGCGCTGGGCGACGATCCGGCCCAGCTCGGCGCGGATCACCTCGAGCGTCAGCTTGCCGGCGGCCACCTCCGCGGGGTCGCCCGCGGCGCTGAACCGCAGCTCGCCCGCGGCCAGGCCGCTGACGTCCATGGCGCTCGGCCCCGGCGTCCGCTCGTGGATCGGGCACAGGATGGACGAGACGACCAGCAGCGGCGTGGTGGGGTGCCCGTCGCGGACGGTGTCGAGGAAGCCGTGGACGGCGGCCCGGAAGGCGCGCAGCCGCATCACGTCGGTGTTGACCAGGTTGATGCCGATCTTGAGGCTGATGGCGTCGGCCGGCAGGTCCCGGATGGTCCGGGCCGCGAAGGGGTCGAGCAGGGCACTGCCGCTGAAGCCGAGGTTGACCAGCTCGACGTCCGCGAGGCGCGCGGCGAGCGCGGGCCAGGTGCCGGTGGGGTGGGCGGCGTTGGAGCCGTGGCTGATCGAGCTGCCGTGATGGACCCAGACCCGCCGACCGGCCGCGGGCGAGGACTCGATGACGGCGTCGGCGCGCAGGTCGACCAGCAGCGTCGCCTCGTCGTGCGGCAGCCAGATCTCGACGTCCTTGGCCTGACCGCCGAGGTCGTCGAAGCGCAGCGTCACCGGCTCCCCGAGTCGGTGCTCGGTCGCGCCGGTCGCGAAGTCGATCGAGAGCACGTCGCCACCCTCGGCCGTGGCCTGGGCGGCGAGCCGGCCGTCGACCACCAAGTCGTAGACACCGTCGGGTCGCGGCGGTGCGCCGGCGTAGTCGCGCTTGGTCGGCACCACGTCGAGCTCGATCCTCGAGGCGGAGGTGCGGAAGGCGAGGCGGACGCCGGAGGGCTGCTCCTCGGCCATACTCAGCTGGGGGTCGGCGGCCTGCTCGCGCGCGAGAGCAGGGAGCCGGTGCGGGCGCAGGCCGCGGGGCGTGGACTCGGTCTCGACGGCACCGCGCAGGAGCGCGGCGATCTGGTGGGACATCAGGACCTCTCGGTGGTGGTGGGCCAGCTGCGGAGCAGTGCGTCGAGCGCGTCCAGCGCCCGCTGCCAGGACGTGGCGGAGTCGGGCTCGCTGTGACCGAAGGCGCCGGCGAGCTCCAGGTCTACGAAGCCTCGGAAGACACTTCCGAGCAGCCGTACGGCGTGCGTGGCCTCTGGCTCGCCCAGGTCGTAGCCACGCAGCACGGCCCGCGTCATCGCGGAGTGCCGAGGCC
Source organism: Nocardioides sp. cx-169 (assembly GCF_021083605.1). Lineage (NCBI taxonomy): Bacteria > Bacillati > Actinomycetota > Actinomycetes > Propionibacteriales > Nocardioidaceae > Nocardioides > Nocardioides sp. cx-169. The sequence continues at coordinate 74,486 of NZ_JAJNRO010000007.1, read as the reverse complement.
CGGCGCTCGCCAGCGCCGTCTCGGTGTCGAGCGGGAGCTGGGCCGCGGCGTAGCGACCGGGGTGCTCGCGTGCGTAGTCGCGGTAGACGTCGCCCAGGGCGGCCAGCGCGTCGCGACCCGAGCGACCGGCCAGGGCCGCGTCGCCGCGGTCGGCCAGCTCCTCGAGGGCGAGCAGGGCGATCCGCCGGCGCAGGTCGTCGGAGCCGGCGACGTGGGAGTACAGGCTGGCCACCTTGACGCCGAAGCGGCGCGCCACCTCGGTGAGCGTGACCTGGTCGAAGCCGACCTCGTCGGCGAGCTCGGCCCCCGCCCGGGCGAGCCGGTCCTTGGTGATGCCGGCGCGCATGGCTCCTCCTTCGTTCCCTATAAGCATCATGCCTCTACCTAAGACACTTAGGCAAACCGGCGACGGCTAGCGTTGGTCGCATGCGCAACCCGATCGGCACCCACGTCCTCGTCGGCAAGGGGCTGGCCGAGGGGGCGCTGGCCAACGCCGACGTGGTCGGCGCCGAGACGATCCAGGTCTTCGTGGGTAACCCCCGCGGGTGGGCGCGCTCGGCGGGCAAGCCCGCCGACGACGCGCGCTTCCGCGCGGAGACCGAGCGCCGCGGGATGCGGACCTTCATCCACACGCCGTACCTGGTCAACCTCGGCTCCCCCACGCCCGCGACGTACGAGAGCTCGGTGGCACTGGTGGCACACAACCTGCGCCGTGCGGCCGAGATCGGCGCCGAGGGCGTCGTGGTCCACACCGGCTCGTACGTCGACCCCGACGGCGGCGCCGGGCGACACGCAGCCGCGATGCGCCAGGTGCGCGAGGCGCTGCTGCCGATCCTCGACGCGGTCGCCGACGACGCGGCGCCGTGGCTGCTCCTCGAGCCGACCGCCGGCCAGGGCCGGTCGCTGTGCGCCGGCGTGGGGGACCTCACCGGCTACCTCGACGCGCTCGACCACCACCCCAAGGCCGGGATCTGCCTCGACACCTGCCACGTCTTCGCTGCGGGCGCTCCACTCGACGAGCCCGGCGGCACCACCGCCACCCTCGACCGGATCGTCGAGATCGGGGGGCCCGGCCGGCTCCGGCTGGTGCATGCCAACGACTCGATGGACGTCCGCGGCGCCTTCAAGGACCGCCACCAGCGCATCGGCGAGGGCCACATCGGGACCGGTGCGTTCGAGGAGCTCTTCGCGCACCCCGCCACCGAGGGCGTGCCGTTCATCCTCGAGACCCCGGACTCGCGCGGCGCCGACACCCGCGACATCCCACTGCTGAAGGAGCTGCGCTCACGCGTGGCCGCCCGGCGTCTCGCGGTGTGAGCCCCCTCGGTCGGCTGGCGTCGCGGGTGGCTAGAGTCGCCCCCGTGACGCACACGTATCTCTTTGGACACTCGCCGGGCATCCCCGTGCGAGCCGTCTAGACGCGCTCACACTCCATCCACCGCCCCGGCCACCGACCGGGGCGTCGTGCTGTCCGGGCCGGGTCGGGCACGCACCGAGAAGAGGAACCCCATGGTCGTCGTCATGTCACCGGATGCCACCGACGAGGACGTCGCGCACGTCGTCGAGAAGGTCGAGGCGGTCGGCGGCGAGGCCTTCGTCTCCAGGGGCGTGGTCCGCACCATCATCGGCCTGGTGGGGGACATCGAGTCCTTCCACCATCTCAACCTGCGCACCCTGCGCGGCGTCGCCGACGTGCACCGGATCAGCGACCCCTACAAGCTGGTGAGCCGCCAGCACCACGCGAGCCGCTCGACCGTCTGGGTCGGCCCCCAGGGCGCCCAGGTGCCGATCGGCCCCGACACGTTCACGTTCATGGCCGGGCCGTGTGCCGTCGAGACGGCCGAGCAGACGCTCGCCGCGGCGCAGATGGCGCGATCCGCGGGCGCCACGATCCTGCGCGGCGGGGCGTTCAAGCCGCGCACCTCGCCGTACGCCTTCCAGGGCCTGGGCCTCGCCGGACTGGAGATCCTCGCCGAGGTGGGCGCCGCCACCGGGCTGCCGGTCGTCACCGAGGTGGTCGACGCGCGCGACGTCCACGTGGTCGCCGAGCATGTCGACATGCTGCAGGTCGGCACTCGCAACATGGCCAACTTCGGCCTACTGCAGGCCGTCGGCGACGCCGGCAAGCCGGTGCTCCTCAAGCGCGGCATGACCGCGACCATCGAGGAGTGGCTGATGGCCGCCGAGTACATCGCCCAGCGCGGCAACCTCGACATCGTGCTGTGCGAGCGCGGCATCCGGACCTTCGAGCCGGCCACCCGCAACACCCTCGACATCTCCGCGGTGCCGGTGGTCCAGGCGACCAGCCACCTGCCGATCATCGTCGACCCCTCCCACGCCGCCGGCCGCAAGGACCTCGTGGTGCCGCTCTCCCGCGCCGCGATCGCCGTCGGTGCCGACGGGATCATCGTCGACGTCCACCCGAGTCCCGAGACCGCGCTGTGCGACGGGCCGCAGGCCCTCCTCGGCAGGGACCTGCGCGACCTGGCCGGCGCCGTGCGCAAGCTGCCCCCCGCGGTGGGACGCGTGGACGCCGGGGAGCGGATCCGCGTGGAGGGCCGGGCGCAGAGGCCCTAGGCTTCCGCGCGTGGAGACGTGTGAGAGGTGCGGGCACCCGCTGGGGGTGGGCCGCTACTGCCTCGACTGCGGGCATCCGGCGCCGGGCGCCGGGCCGACCGACACGGCCGAACGGCCGGCCGTCGTGGACCCGTCACGCCCCGCCGAGGGCCCGGTCCCGCCGCCGCCGGTGCTGCACGCACCGGCGCAGCCGCGCTTCCCGCTCTACGCCGACGAGGTCCGCGGCCCCAGGCCCAGCGGCCCGCCGCCGGCGTACGCCCCCTCGGGGCACCGCGCGCCCGGATCCAGCCGGCCGGGGTGGCTGCCGTGGGCGCTCGGCGCCGTCGCTCTGGTGCTGGTGGCCACGCTCGGGGTGGTGCTACTGGTGACCGGCGGCGGTGACGACGAGGGGTCGGCGAAGGACCCTGCCCCCACCCCGACGCCGACCAGCGAGGCGCCGACGCCCACGCCCACCCCCACCCCCACGCCGACGCCGACGCCGACCGCCGAGCCGAGTGAGCCCGAGAACGTGGCCCGCCTGGCCACGGCCGAGGTCCCGCGCACGGCCCCGCCCAACACCGACGTCGACGGCAACCTGGTGCGCTACGAGGCGCGCAACCTGCTCGACGGAGTCGCGTCCACGTGCTGGCGGATGCCGGGCGACGGCAGCGGATCCACGATCACCTTGAGACTCGGCGCCGAGACCACATTGACGCAGGTCGGCATGGTCAACGGCTACGCGAAGAGCTCCCCGGACGGCGACCGCACGCTCGACTGGTACCGCGGAAACCGCCGCGTCCTGGTCGCCGAGTGGAGCTTCGACGACGGCACGACGCTCACGCAGAACCTCGAGCAGACCCGCCGGCTGCAGACCATCGACGTCGACTCCGTCACCACCTCCACGGTCACCCTGCGCCTGGTCGAGGTCTCCGCCCCCGGCTCGGGCCGCTCCGCACGCAACTACACCGCGATCAGCGACGTCGCGCTGGTCGGCACGCCGGCGTGAGGTAGTCCGGCGCCGGGAGGAGATTCACCGGGCACCCGGTGAAACTCACGCCTCCCCGACGAAACTTCATGCGGAAGCCGTGAGTTTCATGCTGGTGGTGAGACAAGCGTGACCGACGAGCCACCAGGTGCCACCCGGGCGACCTCGGCCGCAGGCCGCATCAAGTTTCACCGGGCACCCGGTGAAACTCACGCCTCCCCAACGAAGCTCCCACACCGGCCGCGAGAGTTTCACACCCGACGAGCGACGCCGGGGACTACAGCGCGCTCAGCACCTTCGCGGCGCGCTCGGCGTCGTCGCGGGTGACACCCAGATGCGTCACCAGCCGTACGACGGTCGGGCCGACGACGGCGACCCGCACGCCGGCCTCGGCCGCGCGGACCACGAAGTCGGCCGCGTCCTGGCGCGCGACGACGACGATGTTGGTGTCCACGGTCGCGGGGTCGACCCCGCACGCCTCGGCGAGGAGCCGGGCGTGGGCGTGGTCGTCGGCGAGCCGCTCGACGTGGTGGTCGAGGGCGTGCAGCCCGGCCGCGGCGAGCACGCCGACCTGGCGCATCCCGCCGCCCATGCGCTTGCGCCAGATCCGGGCCTCGTCGATGGCGTCGCGGCTGCCGACCATGAGCGAGCCCACCGGGGCGCCCAGCCCCTTGGACAGGCACACTGCGATGACGTCCACCACGGCGCCGTACTCGGCGAGAGGGGTGCCGGTCGCGACGTGCGCGTTCCAGATCCGGGCGCCGTCGAGATGGACCGCGGCGCCGGCGCCGACGGCGTACTCGCGCAGGTCGCGTAGGTCCTCCAGCGGGAGCACCGCTCCCCCGGCGAAGTTGTGGGTGTTCTCGACCGAGATGGCCGCGGTCCGCACGAAGAACGGGCCCAGCTCGGGGGCGAACATGCCCTGGATCATCGGCAGGTCGACCTGCCCACGGGGGTGCACCCAGGTGCGCATGGTGACCCCGTTGTAGGCGCCGTGGGCGCCGAGCTCGGCGCGCGCGATGTGGGCGCTCGCCTCGCAGAGGACCTCCTGGCCCGGAGCGACGAGGGAGCGGACCGCGAGGACGTTGGCCATCGACCCGGTCGGGGTGAACAGCGCCGCCTCGTGGCCGAGCAGGCCGGCCACGCGCTCCTGGAGCTCCAGGACGGTGGGGTCCTCGCCGTAGACGTCGTCGCCGACGTCGGCGCGGGCCATCGCCGCACGCATCGCCTCGGTCGGCTGCGTGACCGTGTCGCTGCGCAGGTCGATCATCAGGCGCGGCGGAGCATCTCGGCGACCAGGAAGGCCAGCTCGAGCGACTGGACGCGGTTGAGGCGCGGGTCGCAGACCGACTCGTAGCGCCCGCCCAGGTCGGCCTCCAGCAGGGCCTCGCCGCCGCCGACGCACTCGGTGACGTCGTCGCCGGTCAGCTCCACGTGGATGCCACCGGGCCAGGTGCCGAGGCCGTGGTGGACGTCGAAGAAGCCCTGGACCTCGTCGATCACGTCGCCGAACGCGCGGGTCTTGTAGCCCGAGCTGGCCTCGAAGGTGTTGCCGTGCATGGGGTCGCACACCCAGGCGACGTTGACGCCCTCCGCGGTGACCTTCTCGACCAGCTGCGGCAGCCCGTCGCGGATCTTGCCGGCGCCGAAGCGGGTGATGAACGTCAGGCGCCCGGCCTCGTTGTCGGGGTTGAGGCGCGCGGCGAGCGCGAGCGCGTCGTCGGGGGTGGTCGAGGGGCCGAGCTTGACGCCGATCGGGTTCTGGATGTGACGCAGCAGCTCGACGTGCGCGTTGTCGAGCTGCCGGGTGCGCTCACCGATCCACAGGAAGTGGGCGGAGACGTCGTAGGGCAGCTGCGTGCGCGAGTCGATGCGGGTCATCGCGTGCTCGTACTCGAGCACCAGGGCCTCGTGCGAGGAGTGGAAGTCGACCCGGTGGAACTCGTCGGGGTCCGCGCCGATCGCCTTCATGAAGGACATCGCGCGGTCGATCTCGTGGGCGAGCTTCTCGTACTGCTGACCGACCACCGAGTCGCGCACGAAGTCGGTGTTCCAGGTGTGGACCTGGCGCAGGTCGGCGTAGCCGCCGGTGACGAAGGCGCGCACCAGGTTGAGCGTGGACGCCGACGCGTTGTAGACGTCGACGAGCCGCTGCGGGTCGTGCACGCGCGACTCGGCGGTGAAGTCGTAGCCGTTGACGGCGTCCCCACGGTACGCCGGCAGCGTGACGTCACCTCGGGTCTCCAGGTCGGAGCTGCGCGGCTTGGCGTACTGGCCGGCGAGGCGGCCCAGCTTCACGACCGGCACCGAGGCGGCGTAGGTCAATACGACGGCCATCTGCAGCAGCACCCGCAGCTTGTTGCGGACGTTGTCGGCGGTGACGCCGGAGAAGGTCTCGGCGCAGTCCCCGCCCTGGAGCAGGAAGGCCTCGCCGCGGGTCACCGCGGCGAGCTTGGCCTTGAGGTCGTCGCACTCACCCGCGAAGACCAGCGGCGGCGCAGTGCGGAGGCGGGCGACGGCGGCGTCGACCGCGTCACGGTCGGCGTACGTCGGCTGCTGGGCCGGCCCCAGGGCGTGCAGGGCGGCGAGGTCGGGGATGTCACTGCTCACCGGCCCAGCGTACGCAGCGCTGCGGCAACGGCCGAACTCGCTCTCACCCGCGGGTGCCGATCTTCCACGTCTTGAGGTAGGTGGAGTTCTTGAAGGCGGTGCAGTTGCCGTAGCCGGTCTTGGTGCAATCGTCGTTGGGGAGGTGGACGGTCACTGAGAACACGGGGCGTTTGCCCCGCGGCACCTTGACGATCCGCTGGCTGCTGAGGGACGAGATCTGCCGGGTGTGCTCAGCCTCGTAGACGGTGTGGTCGCCGGTGCGCCCCTCGATGTAGTACTTGGCCTGCTTGTCGCAGAAGCGCACACTGCCCCAGTCCATCGACGCCGAGGCCGGGCCGACGCTGTGCCCGATGGAGAGCCCGATCTCGGCACACTCGGCCTTGGTCGCCGAGACCGAGGTCGTGTCGGAGAAGTCGACCAGCTTGACCGCGCCGACGTTCTCGATATGCACCTTCATCCAACCCTTCTTGGACTTTCCGTAGCGGTCGGTGTTGTCGACGTCGACGTCGAGGACGTAGAAGTCGTACTTCCGCATGCCCTCCCTGACCCGGTAGGTGTGCAGCTTGACGTGCATCTTTCCCCGAGCGACGCGGTAGCCGTGGAACTCGCAGTAGTAGTCACGCTTGCGTTCTCGCGACATCGTGCAGACCTTCATCTTCTCGCTGTAGTTGTTGTAGGCCATGTCGTAGGTCCCCGCGACGGGCTTCTCCCCCACCATCACCACGTCACCCTGGACATCGGCCTGGGTGGCCGGGGCCGGCGCCACCATGAGGCCGGCCGCCGTGAGAGTCGCCACCAGCAGCTTCACCAACCGTGTGCGCATTTCATCGCTCCTCGTCTTGACCGGCCACCGAGACCGGCGCGCTCATGCCGTACCCCGATGTGAGCCGGCTCACACTCGGCCTACTCCTCGAGGTGCTCGATGTCGCGGAAGCCGGTCTTCTTGGCGCGCACGCCGCGGTTGGTCATCCAGGTGATCACCCAAAGCACGACGCCGATGGCGAGCAGGACGCCGGCGATGCGGTACTGGACGTAGTTCTCCGGCAGCCGGGCCCAAGGACCGAGCAGGTAGGCGCACGACAGGGCGCCCAGCACCGGGAAGGCCGTCGGCGCCTTGAACCGCCCCGCAGGGTCCCGGCGCAACACGAGGCAAGCGACGTTGACGATCGTGAACACCGCGAGCAGGAGCAGCGCGGTGGTGCCCGAGAGCGACGTGACGCTGGAGGCGGAGAGGACCACGCGCACCACGAAGATCAGCCCCAGCGCGATGGCCGTGGTGAAGACCACCGCGGCCCACGGGGACCGGGTGTTGGGGCTGACCCGGCCGAGGCTGCTCGGCAGCACGTCCTGGCGGGCCATGCCGTAGATCAGCCGGCTGGCCATCAGCATGTTGATCAGGGCGGTGTTGGCCACGGCGAAGACGGTGAGGAAGGGGAACAGCTTGTCGATCGGCACGTCGGGAGCGCCGATCTTCACCACGTCGATGAGAACGCCGGCCTCGGGGTTCGTGGGGCTCGAGATCGTGCCGGAGGGCACGACGGCGACGACCGAGATCGCGACCAGCATGTAGATCAGCACCGCGATGCCGAGCCCGGTCAGCATCACCCTGGGGAAGATCCGCTCCGGTTCGTCGACCTCCTCCACCATGTTGACGGAGTCCTCGAAGCCGACCATGGAGAAGAAGGCGATCGCCGTCGCGATCGTGACCGCCGCGAAGAGCCCCTTGTCGTCCGGGTTCTCGAAGACCGTCACCCGCGACAGGTCGCCGTCGCCGCGGCTGACGGCGAAGATGCCGATGCCGATGACGATCGCGAGCGCGGTGACCTCGACAAGGGTCAAGATGATGTTGAACTTCACGCTCTCGCCGACTCCGCGCAGATTCACGCCGGCCAGCAGCAGCATGAACGCCAGCGCGACGAGGAGCGAGGCGGTGTCCCCCGTCGGGATGCCCGGCAGGATCTCATCGAGGCCGATCAGCAGGTTGGACGCGAGCAGCCCCGAGGACGTGGAGGCGCTGGTGATTCCCGAGCAGACCACCGTGAAGGCCACCAGGAAGGTGATGAAGTGGATCCCGAATGCCTTGTGCGTGTAGAGCGCTGCTCCCGCGGCCTGGGGGTACTTGGTCACGAGCTCGAGGTAGGAGAAGGCGGTCAGCGTGGCCACGGCGAACGCCACGAGGAACGGCAGCCAGGCGATGCCGCCCACCTGGCCCGCGAGGCTGCCGGTGACGGCGTAGACCCCCGCGCCGAGGATGTCGCCAACGATGAAGAGGAGCAGCAGCTTCGGTCCGAGGACCCGCTTGAGGTCGGCCTCCCGGCCGTTGACGTCGGCGGGCTCCGCGCTCTGTCCGGTCATGGGCTGCCTCCCGCTCGTCGACGATCCCCACCACACTTCCACCACTCACGTTCGCACAAACCTCGTCGTTGCGCCTCAGCGTGCGGCAAGGGCGCCGTGAGACACTGATGTCTCAGTAGCGCCACACCCGTCTCAGGAGGATCCCGTGCAGACCCGCGACGAGGTGCTGGACGCCGCCCTGCGCTGCCTCATCGCCGACCCCACAGCGTCCCTGGGCGAGGTCGCCGGCGCGATCGGCATCGGCCGCGCCACACTGCACCGCCACTTCGCCAGCCGCGAGGCCCTGCTGCACGAGATCGGTCAGCGTGCGCTCGACCGCTGGGAGCGCGGCCAGGCAGAGGCGGACATGGCCGGCGCGACCCACTCCGGCGACGCCGCGGTCATCGAGGCCTGCCTGCGTCGGATGCTCGCCACCTTCGTCCGGGACGCGGAGGACTTCTCCTACGCGCTGACCGACCCGTGCATGGTCGTGATGCCGGACCTGCTCGCCCGGATGTCCGCGCTCCAGGAGCTCGAAGTCGCCTTCTTCGCCGCAGCCCAGGAGGCGGGGGTCCTACGTCGCGACGTCCCCGCCGCCTGGCTCAGCCACACGACCTACGGTCTGCTCATCGCGTCCCGGGACGCGCTGCAGGCCGGGGACGTGGCCCGTCGCGGCCTGGCCGACCTCGTGGTCTCGACCTTCCTCCAGGGGGTGGCGGGCCGATGACCGCGGCTCCGTCGACCCACCAGGAGCAGAACCGGGCGACCCCGCGCCGGTGGGCCGGCCTCGCGGTGCTCTCCGCAAGCCTGCTCGTGGTGGTCATGGACATGACCATCTTGAACCTCGCCCTCCCCGACATGTCCGCGGACCTGCGCCCCGGCCCCGTCGAGCTGCTCTGGATCGTCGACGCCTACCCCCTCGTGCTGGCGGGCCTGCTGGTCGCCGCCGGCACGCTGGGCGACCGGTGGGGCCGACGCCGGATGCTGGTGGGCGGCTTCACCGTGTTCGGCCTGGCCTCGCTGGTCGTGCTCGTCGCCGACAGCGCCGGTGAGGTGATCGCCGTACGCGCCCTGCTGGGCGTGGGCGGCGCGATGATCATGCCCTCCACCCTGTCGCTGATCCGGACCCTCTTCTCCGACCCCCGCGAGCGGGCGACCGCGCTCGGTGTCTGGGGCTCGGTCGCAGCCGTCGGCAGCGCGCTCGGGCCGATCGTGGGTGGCGCGCTGCTGGAGCGCTTCAGCTGGCACTCGGCGTTCCTCTTCAACGTGCCCGTGATGGTGGTCGCCGTGGTGGCCGCTCTGATGCTGTTGCCCGAGAGCCGCTCCGCGCGGCCGGGCCGCCTCGACGTCTCGACGCTGGCCCTGTCGATGCTCGGCATGGTGGCGCTGGTCCACGCGATCAAGCAGCTCGGCAAGGACGGGCCGGACCCCGAGGCCGTCATGGCGGCCGTCGTCGCCGTCGTCGCGCTGACGGTGTTCGTACGCCGCTGCCTCGCGGCCGCCGAGCCGATGCTGGAGCTGCGCCTGTTCCGCGGACGCGCCTTCAGCGCCGGCATGCTCACCGCGCTGGTCAGCAGCTTCGCGATGGCAGGGCTGCTCCTGCTGGTCGCCCAGTGGCTCCAGCTGAGCCAGGCCTACGAGCCGTTCGACGCCGGTGTCGCCCTGCTGCCGATGGCAGCCGGCGGCATCCTCGCCGGGCCGTTCGCCCCGGCTCTCGCCGCCCGCATCGGAGCCAGGACGGTGCTCGCCGGCGGGCTGGTCGTGGGCGCGTCCGGCTTGCTGCTCCTCGCCGTCCTGCCGCAGCCCTTGGCCTACCCGGGGGTGGCGGTGGCGCTGAGCCTCGTGGGCCTCGGCCTGGCCTCCCTCGCCGTCGCCTCGGCGGTGATCATGGCCGGCGCGCCGCTCGACCAGGCCGGGAGTGCTGCGGTCCTCGAGGAGTCGAGCTACGAGATCGGCGCGGTCCTCGGGGTCGCGATCCTCGGCAGCATCGCGACCACCGCGGGCCTCGGCGCCGCCACCCTCAGTGAGGCGCTCGCCCGCGTCGGGCTCGCCGGCGGGCTGGCGATGCTGGCGATCGCCGGCCTGGTGGCGCTGCTGGCACCGCGCGAGCTGGACCTAGCCGCGGTCGAGCACTGAGAGCTTCAGCCGAAGAAGACCTCGGCCTCGGCGTACTCCTCGGGGCTGACCAGCTTGAGCTCGGCGGTGCCCTCGCTGAGGGGGACGCGGATGATCTTGGTGCCGCGCAGCGCCATCATCGTGCCCCAGTCGCCGTCGGCGACGGCGTCGGCCGCCTGAAGCCCGAAGCGGGTGGCCAGCCAGCGGTCGAACGCCGTGGGCGTGCCGCCGCGCTGGATGTGACCGAGGACCACCGCGCGCGCCTCCTTGCCGGTGCGCTGCTCGATCTCGCTGGCCAGCCGGTCGCCGATGCCGCCGAGCCGCACGTGGCCGAAGGCGTCCTGCTCCCCCGAGGCCAGCGTCATGGACCCGCCCTCGGCGGGCACGGCGCCCTCCGAGACGACGATGACCGGCGCGTACTTGGTCTTGAACCGTGCCTCGACGTCGGCGCAGAGCCGCTCGATGTCGAAGGGCTGCTCGGGGATCAGGACGGCGCTGGCACCGCCGGCGATGCCGGCGTGCAGTGCGATCCAGCCGGCGTGACGGCCCATCACCTCGACCACCAGCACACGGTGGTGCGACTCGGCGGTCGTGTGCAGGCGGTCGATGGCCTCAGTGGCGATGTTGACCGCGGTGTCGAAGCCGAAGGTGAAGTCGGTGCCCGACAGGTCGTTGTCGATGGTCTTGGGTACGCCGACCACGTGCACGCCGAGGTCGGCCAGCTTCGTCGCCACCCCCAGGGTGTCCTCGCCGCCGATGGCCACGAGCGCGTCGACCCCGTGCTGCTCGAGGTTGTCCTTGATCCGCTCCACGCCGTTCTCGATCTTGAACGGGTTGGTGCGCGAGGAGCCGAGGATCGTGCCGCCGCGCGGAAGGATGCCGCGGCACTGGTCGATGCCGAGCTCCATCGTCAGGCCCTCCAGCGGGCCCTTCCAGCCATCGCGGAAGCCGACGAACTCGAATCCGTGGGTGCGGACCCCCTTTCGGACGACTGCGCGGATCACCGCGTTCAGTCCGGGACAGTCGCCACCTCCGGTGAGCACTCCGACGCGCATGGGACCTCCTGGCTGGAACGTTCAACTGGACTCCCACACCCTAGTGAGGAAGTCCGTCACGTGGCGAGGGCGCCTGCCACCATGGCGATGCCGGCCCCGGTCAGCACACCGAGGACCGCGCATCCGAACGCGGACAGGTAGCCGCCGGCGACACTGCTGTCCGTCGGCAGCCGCTCGGTGTCCCACCGCGGGTCGCCGGCGATGGCGGCCAGCTGCTCGGAGGTGACCCGGTTGTCCAGCACCGCCGCCTCGCGCTCGTGCGGGTGCAGCAGGACGGCGACGGGGGCCCGGCGTGCCTCTAGCCCGGCCATGGCGGGCACCAGGGCAGCCACCCGGCGCGGGCCGCCCTCGGCCAGCACGGTCACGACGAGAGCGACCGAGGGGCTCGGCAGCGGGTGCGGCGTATCGGCCAGGTACGCAGGCTCCCGCCGCGCGCTCCGGCTGCGGACGACCCGGCCGATGGCCGGGGTGGCGGTGACCCGGCCTGAGACGATCTCCTCGCCGGCGCGGACCAGCGTCGCCTTGAACCGCCGGTCGACGCGGCGGTTCCAGACCACCACCGCGACGCACCACCCGACCATCACCGCCAGACCGAGGCCGAAGAGCACGGCGGCCACCGTCCAGTTGTCCCCGGCCAGGACGAAGAGCGAGCCGAGGGCAAGCGCCGGCCCCAACGTCTGGGTGAACAGCATGCTGCGGGTCTGCCACGTGAGGTCGTTGAGCACGGGGGCATCCTGCCCCAGGTGGACCTGCTCCAACCGCAGTGGCGATCTCAGGCGGGCAGGGGGTCCTCGACCCGGTTGGTGACCCGCTCGGCGGCGCGCGGCATGACGGTCCCCAGCCGGGCGGCGAAGAGCATCCCCGCCACGGCGACCGCGACGAAGGCGACCCACACCGGCTCCGGACCGCGGTCGAGCAGCCAGGCGATGCCGACCGGCGCGGCCGCGCCCGCGCCGTTCCAGGCCAGCTGGATGAGCGAGAGGTAGCGACCGCGCAGGTGCTCGGGAGCGGCCTCGGCCGACAAGGCCCCGTGCACCGGCCCGCCCACCAGCTCGCCGAGCGTGTAGACGACCGACCCGACCAGCACCACGACGGTCGCCAGCACCGCCGACAGCCGGCTCGCCCCGAGCAGGACCACGAACGACGCCGCGAAGGTGGCGTTGGCGGTCATCAGCACCCGCCAGCGCACCCGTCCGGTCAGACCACGCACGACCAGCCCCTGACCGAAGCCGACCATGATCGTGTTGAGCGTGAAGATCGCGCCCGTCACCCACCCCGCCAGCCCGAGCACCTCGGTGGCGTAGACCGGCATCGCGAAGTTCAGCGCCATCATCGAGGTCGAGTAGGCCAGCTGCGCGAGGAACAGCACGCGGTAGGGGCGGTCGGCCAGCACGACCGCCCATGAGCCGGGCTCGGACCGGAGCGCCGTACCGGAGTGGGTGGCGGGCACGGCGAGCAGCAGGGCGAGCGCGACGGCGTACGACGCGGCGTTGGCGACGACCACGGCGGCGTAGGCGCCGGGGGTGCCGACGGTGATGGCCACGCCGGCGACCAGCCCCCCGACGGCGAACCCGACGTTGCGCAGGGCGCCGAGGAAGCCGAACCACTTCTCGCGCTCCCCCGGCGCGGAGATCGCTGTGACGATGTTGCCGAAGGATCCCCAGAAGGCGGTGCGGCCGAGGGTCACCACGACGGTCCAGAGGGTGACGACGGCGAACGAGTCGGAGACCAGGTAGGCCGCGAAGCCGACCGCCTGCAGGGCGTTGCCGGCCAGCAGGACGCGCTTGGCCCCGATGCGGTCGACGACCGATCCGATCAGCGGACCGGCGGGCAGCGCCACCAGGCTCGCCAGGGAGATGGCGCCGCCGACCTGCACCAGGGTGAGGTCCGTGGTGACCAGGAAGTAGAGCATCGAGACCGGCATGAAGACCCCGCTGCCCATCGCGTCGATGGCCAGCGCGGTGACGAAGCGCCGGTGGTCGCCGACGGCGGGGAACCCCAGTCGTTGCAGCACGCGACCATCCTGCGGGCTCGGGAGGGGTCGAGGGCAAGCGGTTACCGGACATCACCAGCGGACGGTGGCTACAGTCGCGCGCATGACGTTCTCGATCGTGGCCCGCTCCGATGACGGTGAGTCCTGGGGGGTCGCGGTGGCCTCGAAGTTCCTGGCGGTGGGTGCCGTCGTCCCCGCCGCCGTGGCCCAGGTCGGAGCCATCGCCACGCAGGCGGACGCCAACGTCGCCTACAAGGGCATCGCGCTCGCGCATCTCGACGAGGGCGCCACGGCTCCCGTCGCCCTCCAGCGCCTGCTGGAGGAGGACGAGCGGCGCGAGGAGCGCCAGGTGGGGATCGTCGACGTCGACGGAAACGCCGCGTCCCACACCGGGCAGGCCTGCATCGACTGGGCCGGTGGCGTGATCGGCGCGGGCTACGCGATCCAGGGCAACTGCCTTGCCGGGCCTGAGGTGGTCGAGGCGATGGAGCAGGCCTGGCACGCCTCGGACGACGGCGCCCCGCTCGCCGACCGGCTGCTGATGGCGCTCGCCGCCGGTGACGCGGCGGGGGGCGACAAGCGTGGACGGCAGTCGGCGGCGCTGCTCGTGGTGAGCGAGGGCGCCGGGTACGGCGGTGGCGACGACATCGTCGCGGACCTGCGCGTGGACGACCACCCGGCGCCCATCGACGAGCTCGCTCGGCTGCTGGAGCTCAACGAGCTCTACCTGACCGCCTCCACCGAGGAGGAGCGGGTGCCGGTGACGCCCGAGCTCGAGGCCGAGCTCGAGGCCTTCGCCCGCGCGGCCGGCCACCCCGGGTTCCTGGCCTGGGTCGGCACGGAGAACTACGAGATGCGGGTCGCCCCCGACCTCGCCTGGGTCGACCGGCGGGTGCTCGCCATCGTGCGGGACGAGACCCGGTGAGCGTGCTCGCGATCGACGCCGGCACGACCGGGGTCACCGCCGTGGTCGTGACTCCGGACGGACGGGTCGCCGCCAAGGGCTACCAGGAGTTCGCGCAGCACTTCCCCCAGCCGGGGTGGGTCGAGCACGCGCCCGAGGAGATCTGGCAGGCGACGCTGCAGGCGACGCGCGACGCCCTCAAGCAGGTCGACGCCGCGGAGCTGACCGGCATCGGGATCACCAACCAGCGCGAGACGATCCTGCTCTGGGACCGCGAGACGCTCGGCTCCCCGCGGCGCGCCATCGTGTGGCAGGACCGCCGTACGGCGGACATCTGCGCGCGGCTGCGCGACGCCGGCCACGAGGACCGCGTCACCGAGCTGACCGGGCTGCGCCTGGACCCGTACTTCTCCGGCACCAAGCTCACCTGGCTGGCCGAGAACGAGCCGCGGACCTGGGGGCTGGTCGAGTCCGGCCGCTACGCCGTGGGCACCGTCGACTCCTACCTCATCGCGCGGATGACCCGCGGCCTCGAGCACGTCACCGACGTCTCCAACGCGTGCCGCACCCTGCTCTTCGACCTCACCGCCGGCGACTGGTCCGAGGAGCTGTGCTCGCTGTTCGGGGTCCCGCGCGACGCGTTGCCGGAGCTGGTGCCCAACTGGGGTGACATCGCGACCACCGACCCGCGCTCCTTCCTCGATCTCGAGCTGCCGATCGCCGGCATCGCCGGCGACCAGCAGTCGGCGCTCTTCGGGCAGACCTGCTTCGACGAGGGCGACTCCAAGTGCACCTACGGCACCGGGTCGTTCATCCTCACCAACACCGGCACCACTTTGCAGCGCTCCGACGCCGGGCTGCTCTCGACCGCGGCCTGGCGCTCCCCCGACGGCGAGCTCACCTACGCCCTGGAGGGCGCGATCTTCGTGACCGGCGCGGCCGTGCAGTGGCTGCGCGACGGGCTGCAGATCGTGGGCTCGGCCGCCGAGACCGCGGCGATCGCGGCGACCGTCAAGGACACCGAGGGCGTGGTGTTCGTGCCGGCGCTCACCGGCCTCGGCGCCCCGCACTGGGACCCCCACGCGCGAGGCATGATCATCGGCATCACCCGCGGCACCACCCGGGCCCACCTGGTGCGGGCCACGCTGGAGGCCATCGCCTTCGAGGTCCGCGACGTGCTGGACACGATGCCCACGCGTGCCTCGCTGCGCGTCGACGGCGGCGCCAGCGCCAACGACCTGCTCTGCCAGGTCCAGGCCGACCAGCTCGGCGTCCCCGTCGAGCGGCCGCAGCTGGTGGAGACCACCGCCCTGGGCGCGGCGTTCCTGGCTGGGCTCGGCACCGGGGTCTGGTCCTCCACCGACGACCTGCGCGACACCTGGCAGCTCGACCGCCGCTTCGAGCCGGCCACCGACCGCCCCACCGCCGACGCCGCCTACGCCCGCTGGCAGGACGCCGTCGAGCGCGCGAAGGGCTGGACTCACGGGTAGCCGAACGGGTAGTCCCGGACGTGTGTGTCATCGAAGTCGGCGATCCGTGACACACACGTCCGGGACTACCGCAGCTTGGCGACCGACCCGGCCGCCGCGTCGCGGGCCCGGGTCGCCTCGTCGAGGGTCTGCTTGGCCTCGGTGCGGGCGTCCTCGGCCTCGTCGAGCTCGTCGTCGACGTCCTCAGACGTCGTCTCCAGCTCGGCCAGGCGGCGCTTGAGCTCGTCGATCTCGGCCTGCACCTGCATCGAGCGGGCCTCGAGCTCCTCGACGGCGCCGTTGGCCTCGTCGTAGGCCGCCTGGGCCTCGGAGAGCTCCTCCTCGGCCGCGGCCAGTGCCTCCTCGGCGGCCGCGACGGCCTTCGCATCCGCCTCCGGGTCGGGTACGACGTGCAGCTCGGGGCGGGCCGCGGGCGTCTCCGCGACCTGGGTGGCGGTGAACCCCAGCGCCTCGGGCACGGCCACGGCCCCGCTCAGGTCGGTCTCGCCGACGCCGGTCGTCGAGAGGGCCGTCACCAGCAGCCCGCTGCGCACCGCCTCCGCGCACCGCTCGTCGAGCATCGCGGCGGTGAGCGTGGCCTCGACCTGGTCCCCCACCGCCGAGGTCACCTTGACCCCCGCGGCCGACGCCAGCGACCGCGCCTGCTGGGTGATCGCGGCGGTGACCTGGCGCCGCTGGCGGGTCAGCGCGCGCAGGTCCTCGCCCGACATCGACGCCTGCGCCTCCCGCAGCGCCGCGCCGACCTCGAGGATCCGCTGCAGCTGCTCGCCCTCGCGCCGCACCAGCAGGTTGACCACCCAGGCGGCCACCGACGGCTTCTTCAGCGCCTTGACCGGTCCGGCGAGGTCGGTGCCCTTGAGCGCCTTGGCGCGGGCGTCTCGCGTGGGCGTGAAGTCCGGCAGCCCGAGGGCGTAGAGCTCGTCGGCGACCTCGAGCAGGCCGGCGCGGGTGCTCACGGCCGCCCCGCCGCGACCCAGCCCTCGTGGGCCGCCAGCGTGCGGTCGAAGAGCGCGCGCAGGTCCTGCTCGGCGAACCCGTCCAGCGAGACCCCCAGACGCAGGAGCTCGCCGACCCAGGCGTCGTAGGTGATGAGGTCTCTCTGGTGCTGCCCGTCCCCGTCCTGCCGCGTGGCGACGCAGCCCCGCAGCGTGTCGCCGCCGGCCTCGTCGCGCCGCTGGACCACGAGGATCCGGGTGAACGCGCCGTCGGGGGGCGTCGACAGCACGGCGTGGGCGGCCAGCACGGCCGCCGGGTGCGTGGCCCGGTCGGTCACCTCGAGGCCGACGAAGCTGCCGGACGGGTCGTTGCGGAAGGACCAGCCGTCGGGGCGCACCTCGGTGATCGCGAACCGGAACGGCCCGTCGTCGTACTCGCCCACCACCAGCGGCAGCGGCTCCCAGAAACCCTCGCCCAGCCCCACGTCGGGCCACCAGAGACCATCCGGGTTGTCCGGCGTCGGCAGCCCGGAGACCACCAGCGCCAGGTGGTTGAGGAAGGTCTCGTCGCGCGACTCCTCGTGCGTCCACACGTGGCCGTGGCGTCGCTCGACGGTGAACCCCAGGCTGGTCAGGACCAGCTCGAGCACGGCGTTCTGGTGCAAGCAGTAGCCGGCACGGCCGTGGTCGACGACCCGCTGCAGGCTGGAGTCCGGATCCACCGACGGGCCCTGGCCGAGCATGATGCCGAGGTTCTCGTACGGCACGTGCTCCAGGTGGCGGCGGTGCAGCAGGCGCAGCGACTCCAGCGTCGGGGGCAGCGCCTGGTCGACACCCAGGCGCCCGAGGTAGGCGCGGATCGGCACGCGACGAGCATAGGGCCGCGCGGCCCTATGCTCTGGCCATGGGAGCCGAGACCGCATCGACCGGTCTGCCGACGACCGTGCGTCACGCGGACGAGGCGAGGCGCCGGTTCGGGGACTTCGCGACGACGTACTTCGAGGCGATGTGGCACGGTGACCCGCTCGCCGACGCGTTCGTCGCCGACTTCGGCGAGCTGGGCCACGGGCCCGCGATGCGGATGCTGAAGACCGCATGCCGCCACGGTGTCGCCGCCGTCGACGGGGCGCCCGCCTCGCTGCGCGCCCTCTTCGCGGAGCTCGACGAGGTCCCCGACTGGCTCGACCTGGACCGGATCGACCGCGACAGCGCGCACATCGGCCGCTACACGCGCCAGTCCGGCATCGTGCTCGGCGCCGCGTCTCTGGTCAGCGGCTACGCCAACTCGGCCGCCTCCCGGCCGCTGGAGATGACCGGCCGCTACATCGAGAGCGCCGGCGCGCGCACCATCGAGGTCGGCTCCTGGCTGGTGGAGGTCAGCCGCGGTGGTGGCCTCCAGCGGCACGCGTCGGGCTTCGAGCTGACCGTGCGGGTGCGGGTCATCCACGCGTTGGTGCGCCGAGCCCTGCGCGACGACCCGGCCTGGGACCTGCGAGCGTGGGGGGTGCCGATCTGCCAAGCCTTCCTCGCCTACACGCTGATCGAGTTCTGCCTGATCCCGGTGCGCGGCATGCGCGCGATCGGGGCGCCGTACCTGCCGGGCGAGGAGGACGCGGCCTACGCCCGCTGGCGCTACCTCGGGCACCTGCTCGGCATCGACGCGGCGCTGCTGCCCCGCGACCGGGAGGAGCAGGAGCGGCTGGAGGAGATCTACCTGCTCACCCGCCCTCCGGTCGACGCCTACTGCCGCGACCTCGTCGGCAGCATCAACTCCGAGTTCCTGATCCCCGAGATCGAGGCGCTGCTGCCGTCCCGCCCAGCCCGGCTGCGCCGCCTGGCGCCGCCCGTGGTGCACGGGCTCGAGCGGGTCTTCCTCGGCGACGAGATCGCCGACGAGCTCGGGATCGCCCCCGCGCCGCGCACCACGCGCCTCATCGAGCGCGTGGGCCCGGTGCTGGCGAAGGTCAACGCCGCGCTCGACCGGCAGGCGTGGACCCTGGAGCCGCGACGGCGCCTGGGCGAGCGCTACCGGCTCCAGCAGGACGAGCGGCTGCGCAACCGCTACTCCGTGCGCCATGACCTGGTCGACGAGTCGCCGGCCGGAGGCCGGCCGCACCCGGCCCGCGGCGCCTGAGCGCGAGCACGCTCAGTCCTCGTCCAGCCCCTGCGCGATCGCCCAGCGGGTGAGCTCGACGCGGTTGTGCATCTGCAGCTTGCGCAGCGTGTTCTGGACGTGGTTCTGGACGGTGCGGTGCGAGAGCACGAGGCGCTCGGCGATCTGCTTGTAGGACATGCCCTTGGCGACCATCTTGAGGATCTCGGTCTCCCGCTCGGTCAGCCGCGGCCGTAGCGGGTCCTCGACCGGCTCCAGCAGCCGCCGGAACTCCCCGAGCACCAGCCCGGCCAGCCCGGGGGTGAAGACCGTGTCGCCCGCGGCCACCCGCCGTACGGCGCTCACGAGCTCCTCGCGCGAGGCCGACTTGACCAGGTAGCCGGTCGCTCCCGCCTTGACCGCCTCAAGCACGTCGGCCTGCTCCCCGGACGCCGAGAGGATCAGCACCCGCGCGGCCGGGTCCTGCCTGAGCACCTCGGCGGTCACCGCGACGCCGTTGGGCTCGGGGATCTGCAGGTCGAGCACGACGACCTGCGGCCGGCAGGCCGGGAAGCGGGCCAGTGCCTCCGAGCCGTTGCTCGCGACGCCCACCACGTCGAAGCCCGCGGCCTGCAGGTCACGCTCCACGGCGTCGCGCCACATGGGGTGGTCGTCGACGACCATCACCCGGGTCGGCGGCTGGTCGGTCTCCGGCGTCATGGGCTGGACCCTAGATGACTACGGCCGCACGTAGCGCCCGCGCCGGTGCAGCAGCGGCGCGTCGTCCTCGCCCACCGCAAGCGAGTCGAGCCGGCAGGTGACCTCCAGCGACCAGCCGACCTCGCGGCTGTCGACCAGGCTCACTGCGAACCAGGTCCCGCTGGAGACGAGCCGCGGGCCCCACTCGGTCTCCTCGAAGGCGCCCATCCGGAACGGGCCGCCCGGGGCGGGGGCGGTGCCGGCGAAGGCGTCGGCCAGGTCGCGGTCCGGCCACGACAGCAGCTGCACGACGCCGCGCCCGGTCCCCAGCAGGCGATCGGTGAGGTCGGCGTCCGGGTCGAGCAGCGCGAGGACGTGGGCCGGCTCGCCGTTGGCCAGCATCAGCGAGGTCACGGTGAGCCCGGAGCGGTCCCGGCCCGCCCCGGCCGTCCACAGGCTGACCGCACCGCCGAGGCGGCCCCGCAGCCGGCGTACCGGATCGGGGTCGGCGTCCGCGAACGGGTGCGTGCTGTGGATGGTCACAGGTGGAGCCTAGGTCGAGGCGGGCCACCTGCTCGTGGCACGCTGCCGTGGTGGAGACGAGGATCCGGGTCCTGGCCATCCTGGGCGTACTGCTCGGGCTGGGCGCGCTGCTCCCTCTCCCCCAGGCGGCCGCGGACGACGACGGCCGGGTGCTGCGGGTCGGCACCGAGGGCACCTACCCGCCGTTCACGTTCGTCGACCCGCGCACCGAGGAGCTGACCGGCTACGACATCGAGGTGATGAACGCGGTCGCCGAGGAGGCGGGTTGGGGCGAGCCGGAGTACGTGCAGTCGACGTTCGACGCGCTCTTCCCGGCGCTGGACGCCGGTCGCATCGACGTCATCGCCAACCAGGTCACGATCAACCCCGAGCGCGAGGCGCGCTACCTGTTCACGCGTCCCTACACCTACTCGCGCGGGGTCATCGTGACCGCCGCCGGCACCGAGGACGTCGAGACGCTCGACGACCTCGAGGGCCTGACCGCGGCCCAGTCCGAGACCAGCAACTGGGCGCAGGTCGCGCGCGACGCGGGTGCGAAGGTGCAGTCGGTGGAGGGCTTCGCCCAGGCCGCCGAGCTGCTGGTGCAGGGCCGCGTCGACGTCATCGTCAACGACAACATCGCCGTGCTCGACTACCTCGCGTCGACCGGGTCCGACGACATCAAGATCGTCGGCAACGCCGGCGACGAGATCAGCCAGCAGGCGCTGGTCTTCCGCAAGGACGACGCCGCCCTGCGCGACCAGGCCGATCAGGCGCTCGCGCGGCTCGGCGCCGACGGCACGCTCGCGGAGATCTCGGAGGAGTACTTCGGCGCCGACGTGTCGGTGGCCGATCCCGAGGAGATCGACGCCCCGAAGGACCGTGACAGCCGCAGCTGGGTGGCGGTCCTCCAGGACGCCGCCTGGCCGATGCTGAGGGGCGCGATCCAGGGCACCATCCCCCTGACCGCCATCAGCTTCGCGGGCGGGCTCCTGATCGGGCTCGCCGTGGCGCTCGCCCGGATGTCCCCGTCACGACTGCTGAGCGCCCCTGCCCGCGCCTACATCTCGCTGATCCGCGGCACCCCGCTGCTGGTGCAGCTGTTCATCTTCTTCTCGGCCTCCCCCAGGTCGGGCTCACGCTGCCCGGCTTCCTCGCGGCCTGCCTGGCGCTGAGCCTCAACGTCGCCGGGTACGCCGCCGAGATCATCCGCGCCGCGATCCTGTCGGTACCGCGCGGCCAGCTCGAGGCCGCCACCACCATCGGTATGGAGCGCTGGCAGGCGCTGCGCCGGATCGTGCTGCCGCAGGCGGCGCGGATCGCGGTCCCCCCGCTGTCCAACTCGCTGCTCTCGCTGGTCAAGGACACCTCGCTGGTCTCGGTCGTCCTGGTGACCGACCTGTTCCGCGAGGCGCAGAACGCCGCGGCGTTCAGCGGCGAGTTCATGCCGCTGTACATCTTCGCCGCGCTCTACTACTGGGTCATCTGCCTCGTCCTGTCGATCGGGCAGAGCGCGCTGGAGAGGCGACTGGGAAGGTATGCCGTATGAGCGCCCCGCTGATCGAGGTCCACGGCCTCGTCAAGTCGTTCGGGGACACCCCGGTGCTGAAGGGGGTGGACTTCACCGCCGACTCCGGCACCGCCACCGTGCTCCTCGGCCCGTCCGGCTGCGGCAAGACCACCGTGCTGCGCTCCCTCAACGTGCTGGAGACCCCCGACGCCGGCCTGGTGCGCATCGGCGACGCCGCGGTCGACTTCGGCGAGCTGCCCAGCGACAAGGGCGCCCGGCGCCGCGCGATCCGGGCGCTGCGCTCGCGCAGCGGGATGGTCTTCCAGTCCCACCACCTTTTCCCCCACAAGACGGTGCTCGGCAACCTCATCGAAGGGCCCGTGCAGGTGCAGGGCCGCCCCGAGGCCGAGGCCGTGGCCGACGCCCGGCAGCTGCTGGAGCAGGTCGGCCTCGCCGGCCGCGAGGACGCCCGGCCGGCCGACCTCTCCGGCGGCCAGCAGCAGCGGGTCGGCATCGCCCGGGCGCTCGCGCTGAAGCCGGACGTGGTGCTCCTCGACGAGCCCACCTCCGCCCTCGACCCCGAGCTCGTCGGCGAGGTGCTCGGGGTGATCCGCGACCTCTCGGAGCAGGGCTGGACGATGGTGATCGTCACCCACGAGGTGCGCTTCGCCCGCGACGTCGCCGACCAGGTGCTCTTCCTCGACGGCGGGGTGGTCGCCGAGCGCGGCGGCGCCGAGGTGCTGAGCGAGCCCCAGCACGAGCGCACGCAGCAGTTCCTGCGTCGGGTGCTCGAGGCGCGCTAGCCGGACTGCCCCGACAGCGGCACGACGAGCTGCCATTCGGTGCCGAACGACCCGGTGCTGAGCTCGGCGGTGCCCCCGAGGTCGGCCATGCGTCCGCAGATCGACTCACGGACCCCCAGCCGGCCCTGGCGGGCCGCGTCCTCGAGGCGGCCGGCCGGGATGCCGGGCCCCTCGTCGCGGACCGAGACCTCGATCCGCTCGGGCAGCGCCTCCAGGAGCACCCACGCCGGGGCGTCGGCGCCGACGTGGGCGACCACGTTGTCCAGGCAGGCGGAGACGACCGCCCGCAGCTCGGCGACCACCGCGGCCGGCAGCTCGACCGGCGTACCGGGGGTGGCGACGGTGACGTGGCCGCGCGCCCCGAGCTCGGCCAGCGCCGCCGCCAGGTCGGCCGTCGCGTCCGGTGCCGTGGAGGACACGGCGTCCTGGGAGCGGATCAGGGTGCGCAGCACCTGCTCCTGCTCGCCGGCCAGCCGTCCCAGGTCGGCCGCCTCCCCGCCCAGCTCCGCTCCGCGGCGCTGGACGAGCGCGAGCACCTGGAGCACCCCGTCGTGCACGGTCCGGGCCAGGCGGGCGCGCTCGGCCTCGGCGAGGACGGCGCGCTGGGCCTCGTCGCGCTCGCGCGCCATCAGCTGCAGCGACTCGCACAGGAAGCCCACGATGGGCCCCGCGACCAGCAGCAGGAAGATGTTGGCGTAGTTGGTCTGGGTCAGGTCGTCGCGGACCGTGGCGTCGACCCCGGCCACGCAGACCGAGGCGAACAGCCCGCCGCGCCAGTGGTGGTGGATCGCCCAGGCGAAGATCGGGCACACGACCCAGAAGCCGGGGATCGAGGCGTTGAACCACTCCCCCTTCACCAGTGGCGTCACCGCGAGCAGCGCCAGGGTCACCGCGAGGTCGGCGCCCAGGAGCCGGCGGGTACGGCGCGCCGGGTCCGCGTAGGCCCTCAGCGTCACGCCCGTCCAGACCACCATGACCGCAGCGCAGACCAACGCCCAACGCGGGTGGTCGAAGCCGTCGGCCCGGTAGAGGTTCAGCGCGAGGGCGTAGACCAGCAGCACCACCCGCAGGATGCCCAGGGCCCGGAACAGCCGGTCCTCGACGTCCAGCGCCGGCCGGCTCCAGAGCCGCAGCTGGGTCAGGACGCCTTCTTCTGCTCGTCGCCGTCCCGGGGCGCGATCGAGTCCGCCTTCGCCTTCGCCTCGGCCTCGAGCCGCTTGGACTCCTCCTTGGCGCGGCTGGCGTACATGTCGACGTACTCCTGGCCGGAGAGCCGCATGATCTCGTACATGATCTCGTCGGTGATCGAGCGCAGGATGTAGCGGTCGTTCTCCAGGCCCGCGTAGCGGGAGAAGTCGAGCGGCCGGCCGAAGCGCACGACCGGTCGCGTGAACGACCCGAACGTCTTGCCCGGGGGCGCCACCACGTTGGTGCCGACCACGGCGACGGGGATCACGGGGACCCCGGTCTCCAGGGCGAGCCGGGCGACCCCGGTCTTTCCACGGTAGAGCCGGCCGTCGTGGGAGCGGGTGCCCTCGGGATAGATCCCGAACAGGTCGCCCTCCTCGAGGATCCGCTTCGCCGACGACAGGGCGCCCTCGGCCGCGGAGGCGCTGGAGCGGTCGATGGGGACCTGCCCCGCACCGGAGAAGAACAGCTTCTGGAACCAGCCCTTGATGCCCGGGCTCGTGAAGTACTCCGCCTTGGCCACGAACGTCACCCGGCGCGGGAGCGTGAGCGGCATGAACAGCCAGTCGGCATAGGAGAGGTGGTTGCTCGCGAGGATCGCCGGGCCCACCTCGGGCACGTGCTCGGCGCCCTCCACCTGCGGGCGGAACACGACGCGCAGCATGGGGCCCAGCGCGACCCACTTGAGGAACCAGTAGAACAACGAAGCACCCTTCTTCATCGCCGACCCGGCGGCTGGCCTGGACCTGGGGGCAGCGTAGTCCCTGCCGGCGGCTGTGACCTACAGCCGCGACGCCCCGAGGTGGTGCACAATCGGCGCCATGACGACCGAGGCCCTCGCCGCACCACTGACGATCGCGGCGCAGCCGGAGCTGACCGGCGGGCGCCGCGTCGGCGTGCTGCTCAGCCACGGGTTCACCGGCCAGCCCGCGTCGATCAAGCCGTGGGGCGAGCACTTCGGGGCGCTCGGGTACGCCGTGTCGGTGCCCCGGCTGCCGGGCCACGGCACCACCTGGCAGGAGTGCAACACCACGACCTGGGACGACTGGTACGGCGAGCTGGCCCGCGCCTTCGACGCGCTCTGCCTGGACAACGACGCGGTCGTGGTCGGCGGGCTGTCGATGGGTGGCGCCCTCGCGCTGCGCCTGGCCGCCGACCACGCCGAGCGGGTCTCGGGGCTGGTGCTCGTCAACCCGGCCGTGGCCACGAGGCGCCTCGACGTCAAGCTCCTGCCGGTGCTCAAGCACGTCGTGCCGTCCTTCCCCGGGCTGGCCAACGACATCAAGAGGGCCGGGGCCGACGAGCACGGCTACGACCGCACGCCGCTCAAGGCCATCCACTCCCTCATGCGCGCCTGGCCGCCGCTGGTGGCCGACCTGCCCAAGGTCACCTGCCCGATCCTGTACCTGCGCTCCACCGTCGACCACGTCGTCGACGAGGCCTCGCAGCCACTGATCACCGGCAAGGTGTCCTCGCGCGACGTGACCGTCGTACCGCTCACCGACAGCTACCACGTGGCGACGCTCGACAACGACGCGCCGCGCATCTTCGACGAGTCCGCCGCGTTCGTGGCGAGGACGACCGCGGCGTAACCTCGAGTCGTGCAGCGCGACAACGACGACGATGCCTGGCGCGCGATCGTCGAGAACTACGGAGACCGGGCCGACCTGGACCCCGAGCCTGCGCCGGAGCCGGCCGCCGCACCCGAGGAGCCGGTGGCGGGCGAGGCCAGCTGGGACGACCCGTACCCGGACGCCGACTGGTCCTCGGACCGCTTCGTGCCCCCACCGCCACCGCCGGTCCCCGCGACCACTCCCGACCGGATGCTCGCCTGGGCCGGCCTCTTCGGGGCTCCGGCCATCCTGCTCGTGTGCCTGGTCGCCGGCATCGACCTGCCGCCGCTGCTGGCCTACCTGCTCGTGGCGGCGTTCGTCGGCGGCTTCCTCTACCTCGTGCTGCTCATGCCCCGCGGCCCCCGCGACCCCGACGACGACGGCGCGGTCGTCTAGCCGGTCCGCGCGATGCGCGCAGCCCCGACCATGCCGGCGGCCGAGCCGCAGGACCCGACGAGGACCTGCGGCAGGTCTCGGTGGCCGGCGCCGACCAGGGTGCGCTCCAGGGCGGCACGGGTCGGCCCGAGGAGCAGCTCACCCGCGTCCGACACCCCGCCCCCGACCACGACCACGGGCGGGTCGAACGAGCCGACGAGCCCGGCCAGCCCGACGCCGAACCAGTCACCGACGGAGGCCAGGGCCTGGATCGCCGCCGGGTCACCGCCCGTGGCGGCCGCCGTGATCGCCGCGCCGTCCTCGTAGGCGTCTCCGGCGAGGCGCGTCAGCGCGTTGCCGCTGGCGTACTCCTCCAGGCAGCCGCGCAGGCCGCACTCGCAGACACGGCCGTCGGGCACCACCCGGACGTGCCCGAACTCCCCCGCCATGCCGTTGGCGCCGCGCCACAGCTCACCGCGGTGCACGATCGCGCCGCCGATGCCGGTCCCGATGGTGACCAGCAGGAAGTCGGGGTGCGCCAGGCCGCGGCCGTGGGCCAGCTCCGCCACGGCCGCGCAGGAGACATCGTTGTCGAGCAGCACCGGCACGCCCCAGCGCGCCGACAGCCGGGCGGCGGTGTCGTCCTCCTGCCACGGCAGGTGGGTGGAGAAGCGCACCCGGCCCCGGGTCAGGTCCACCAGGCCGGCGACCGAGAGGCCCACGGCGGCGACGGTGCGCCGGTCGGCCACCTCGAGGACCGCCTCGGTGACCGCGTCGTCCAGGGCGCGGGGCTCCGCCTGCCGCCCGGGAGTGCGCCGCCGCGCGGTCCGGAGCACGCGACCGTGGTCCGAGACCTCGCCGGCCAGCACCTTGGTGCCCCCGACGTCGACGCCGATGTGGAGGGCGCTCACCGCCGTGCCAGGTCGGCCGCGCCGATGACACCGGCCTTGTTGCCCAGCGTCGCGAGGCGGATCTCGGCCACGGGGCGGTGGGTGGGCGCGATGAGCTGCGACTCGAAGGCGGCACGCAGCGGGTCGAGCAGGAGGTCCCCGGCCTCGCTGACGCCGCCGCCGATGACGACGGCGGCGGGGTCGAGGACGGTCGTCAGCGAGGCGATGCCGTGGCCGAGCCACCGCCCGAGCGAGGCCAGCAGGTCGACGGCGAACGGGTCGCCGTCCCGCGCGGCCTCGGTGATCAGCGCCCCGTGGATCCCGGACGGGTCGCCGCCGGCGCGGGCCAGCAGCGACTCCACCTGCTCCGCGCCGCCCGCGGCCGCCGTACGGGCCTCCCGCACGAGGGCCGTCCCGCTTCCGTACTGCTCCAGGCACCCGCGGTTGCCGCAGCCGCACAGGTGGCCGTCCGGCACCACCCGCAGGTGCCCGATCTCGGCGGCGACGCCGTAGGCGCCGCGGTAGAGCTCCCCTCTCAGCACCAGACCACCGCCGACCCCCGTGCCGACGGTGACCATCAGCAGGTCGTCCACGTCCTCGGCGGCACCGAACGCGAACTCGCCCCACGCCGCGGAGTTGGCGTCGTTCTCGATGACCACGGGCAGGCCGACCTGCTCCTCGAGCTCGCGCTTCAGGTCGAGGTCGCGCATGGCGAGGTTGGGGGCGAACAGCACCCGGGCACGGCCGGCGTCGACGTACCCGGCGAAGCCGATCCCGACGCTGTCGACCTCGTGTCGCGTGCGCAGGTCGGCGACCAGCCCCGCGATCGCGGCCTCGATGGCCTCGCGATCGGTCGCGGGCGACTCGACGCGCGCCTCCTCGAGGATGGCGCCCTTCGCGTCGACCACGGCGCCCGCGATCTTGGTGCCTCCGACGTCGATGCCGCACGACAGGCTCATGACTCTTTCTCCGACCCGAGATCATCGTCCAGGTCGATGCGCTCGACCTGGTGCCCGCGCCCGGTGGCGTCGGGGGGAACGGGGGTGGCCAGGAGCCCGGCGGCCGCCTGGAGCAGGGCCGACGCGGCGACCTTGAGCTGGGCCCGCACCTCCGGGTTGGTCTGGCGCACGGCGTGCATCGTGCGGCACACCGGGCAGTAGGTGCACTCGGGGCCCCCGGTCGCGACGTGCTCGTCGACGTCCTCCAGCAGCGAGGCGGCCTGCCCGGCCAGCCCGCCGAGGCCCTGGCCCAGGTCGGCGCCGTGGTCCCTGGCCCACTCGGAGAGGGCGCCGAGCAGCTTGGCCGCCTCGTCGCCGACGCTGCCGACGGGCTCGTCGGCGGCGCCGGGCCGGTCCTGGGGATCGCTCACGTCGCCTTCTCCCGTACGTCGTCCTGGGCCGGGTCCGTGAACCGGACCCGCAGCTCACCCTGGTCCACCCGGGCTCCCGCGACGCGCAGGCGCGCGAGGCCGGCCGGGAGGGTGAGAAGGCGACGATACGACCCCACGGCCTGTCCCGAGGAGCCGAGGGAGGCGTCGTCGCGCAGGGTCACGACCAGCTCGTCGCCGTGGCGGGCGAGACCGACCTCTGCCCGGGTGACGAACGGCAGCGACAGGTGCAGCTCGGCGCCGTCGGCGGTGCGGTCGACGCGGTAGGGCCCGGTCCCGGCCGGCACGGCGAGCGGGTCCGAGTCGCCGTACACCTGTGCGGCGAGCGTCCGCAGCGCGTCGACGCCGACCGGCTCGGTGGCGCGGTACACCGAGCGCCATACCGGCAGGTCGGCGAAGGACTGCGCCACCTCCGCGAGCACGGCGTCCTGGGCGAGCACCCAGCCGGCGCGCCAGTCGTCGGCGCCCTCGGCGGGGAAGACCCGGTTGGCGACGACCCCGTCGACGCGGTAGCCGAACAGCGAGAGGCTCGTGTAGGAGCGGCGCGCCTCGGCGAGCACGACGCTCTCCGGCGTCAGCACCAGCCGCACGCTCGCCTCTGGGCCCGACAGCAGCCCGTGCACCTCGTCGAGCTCGGCGTGCAGGCGCTCGACCGCGTCGAAGATCCCGTCGCCGGGCATCGGCACGCCCGCGGCCCGCGACAGGACCGGCTTGAGGGCCTTGACGACGCGGCGCTGGGTCGGCAGCACCCGGTCCATGTACCAGCCGAGGGCCTCCGGCAGGGCGAGGAGGCGCAGCGTCTCGGCGGTCGGGGCGCAGTCGACGACGATGACGTCCCACTCCCCCGACAGCGCGTGCAGGCGCAGCTCCAGCAGGGCCAGGACCTCCTCGGCCCCGGGGATCACCGTCAGCTCCTCCGCCGCGACCGGATCCACGCCGACGCCCTCCAGCACGCTCAGCAGATAGCGCTGGATCTCCGCCCACGACTGCTCGAACCTCAGCTGGGCGTCGACCTGCTGCACGAACAGTCGCTCGGCCACCTCGGTCGGCTCCGCCCCCACCGGCGCGCCGAACGCGTCGGCCAGGGAGTGTGCCGCATCGGTCGACAGCACCAGCGTGCGGTGGCCGGCGTCGGCCGCGAGGGCGGCCGTCCCGGCGGCCACGGTCGACTTGCCGACACCGCCCTTGCCGGTGAACAGGAGTAGGCGCACGGCGGTCTCAGAGAGACTCGACGCGCTTCTTCAGCCCCTTCAGCGCGGTGTCGATGAGGATCTTCTCGCCCTTGCGCTTCAGCATGCCGATCAGGGGGATGCTGACGTCGAGGGCGAGGCGGTAGGTGACCTCCGTGGACCCGTTGCCCAGGTCGCGCAGCACGTAGGCGCCGTCCAGGGCCCGGAGCATCTTGCCCTCGACCAGGGTCCAGGTGACCTCGGCGTCGCCGTCCCACTGGTAGGCCAGCGTGTACTCGTCCTTGATCGGTGAGACGTCGAGCGCGAAGAAGACCTGCTCGGCGCGCCCGTCCTGCTCCGGGCCGTAGGTGGCCACGACGTCGGCCACGGTGACGCCCTTGGCCCACTGGGGGTAGGCCTCGAAGTCGGCGATCACGCCCATCACGTCGCCGGGCGCGGCGTCGACGACGATCGAGGAGGTGGTCTGTTCGGCCATCGTGAACCCCTAGCTGGCGCCCCGGGAGGCGGGTGGATCGGAACCGCGATGCTACCGGATGGTCGGCCTCTCGACCCTCGGCGGTAACCTGCCCGCAACGGCCCGATGGGCGAGCCTGAGGAGGAGAGACGTGCGCGAGTTCTCGACGCCCATGACGATCGAGATCCCGACGACGGGAAACCTCACCGACGACGTGGTGGCGAATGCAAGTGAGGCCCCCGACGCGGTGGTGTTCAGCCGTGCGGTCGACTCGGGCTGGACCGATGTCACCGCGGCGGAGTTCCTGGCCGAGGTGTCCGCAGTCGCGAAGGGCCTGATCGCGTCCGGCATCGAGCCCGGCGACCGGGTCGCCCTGATCTCCAAGACCCGTTATGAGTGGACGCTGCTGGACTACGCGATCTGGTTCGCCGGCGCGGTCACGGTGCCGATCTACGAGACCTCGGCGGCCGACCAGATCTCCTGGATCCTGCAGGACTCCGGCGCCAAGGCCGTGGTCGCGGAGACCCCCGCCCACCTGGCCCGCATCGCGGAGGTCCGCGCCGGGCTGGACGACCTCAACCACGTCTGGTCGATCGGCGACAACGCGGTGACGGTGCTCGGACGGATCGGGCACGACGTCGTCGACGAGGAGCTGGAGAAGCGCCGCACGTCGAGCACCCCGCTCGACCTGGCGACCCTGATCTACACCTCCGGCACGACCGGGCGCCCCAAGGGCTGCATGCTCACCCACGGGAACTTCATGTTCGAGCTCGGGGTGGCCACCGACGAGCTCCACGACCTCTTCCACGAGGGGTCCTCCACCCTGCTGTTCCTGCCGCTGGCCCACGTCTTCGCGCGGATCATCCAGATCGGGTCGGTCAAGCGGCGCACCCGCCTGGGGCACAGCGCGGACATCAAGAATCTGGTCGAGGACCTGCAGCAGTTCCGACCGACGTTCATCCTCGCCGTGCCCCGCGTCTTCGAGAAGGTCTTCAACACCGCCTCCCAGAAGGCCACCGCCGACGGCAGGGGCGCGATCTTCGCCCGCGCCGCCGAGGCCGCGATCGCCTACTCGCGCGGCCTGGACTCCGCCAAGGGCCGCGCCTCCCTCGCCGTGCGCGCCCAGCACGCACTCTTCGACCGCCTCGTCTACGGCAAGCTCCGCGACGCCCTGGGCGGCAGCTGCGAGTACGCCGTCTCCGGGGGCGCTCCCCTCGGCGACCGGCTGGGCCACTTCTACCGCGGCATCGGCCTGACGGTCCTGGAGGGCTACGGCCTCACCGAGACCACCGCCGCGCTCACCGTCAACCTCCCCGAGGCCACCAAGATCGGCACCGTCGGCCGTCCGCTGCCCGGTACGGCGGTCCGCGTCGCCGACGACGGCGAGCTGCTGTTCCGCGGCGGTCAGGTCTTCGCGGGCTACTGGGCCAACGAGCAGGCCAGCGCGGAGGCGATCGAGCGTGACGGCTGGTTCCACACCGGCGACGTCGGCGAGGTCGACGACGAGGGCTTCGTGCGCATCACCGGGCGCAAGAAGGAGATCCTCGTGACGGCCGGAGGCAAGAACGTCGCCCCCGGCCCGCTCGAGGACCGGATCCGCGGGCACCTGCTGGTCAGCCAGTGCATGGTGGTGGGCGACCGGCAGCCGTTCATCGCCGCGCTCGTCACGATCGACCCGGAGTCGTTCCCGGCTTGGGCGGAGGCCCACGGGAAGACCGGCTCGATCGCCGACCACGTGGACGACCCCGACCTGCGCGCCGAGATCGAGGCGGCGGTCGAGGACGCCAACAAGACGGTGTCCAAGGCCGAGTCGATCCGCAAGTTCACGATCCTGCCCGGCGACTGGACCGAGGAGGGCGGCGAGCTCACTCCCAGCCTGAAGCTCAAGCGCAACGTGGTGCTGCGGCAGTGCAAGGACGCGATCGCGGCCCTGTATCTTCCCTAGCACGAGAGTCTCGGTGCCGGGGGCAGACAGAGGATCGGCGGGCGCGACCGCGCGCCCGTTCCGACCGGCGGGGGGTGGCGGGGCATGACCGACGCTCGACGCCACGCGCGCCTGGTCCGCCTGACCACCGCGGGGCGCGCGTTCGTCCTCCTCGCCATGGGGGTGCACGTCCTGTGGCGCCGCGACGTGCCGGCGGCCTGGGCGCTCCTCGCTGTCGCGATCACCTGGACGGTGGCGCAGCTCGTCGCCTGGCGGGCGCCGCACGTGCGGGTGGCGTGGCTCGAGGCCGCGGTCGTGGGACTGGTCTGCGGCCTCTCGCTGGGGTGGACGACCGGGGTGCTGGCCGCCCTCACCCTGGCGCCGTTCGTGGGCGGGCTGCTCCGCGGCTTCGCGGGCATGGCGGTCGCGAGCGCCGCGCAGCTGGCGGGGCTCCTCGGCGGCGCCCTGGCCGTCCACGGCCCGCTCTCCGTCGAGACCGGCCTCGCCGTGTTCACCTGGACGGTCACCGGGCTCGGGGCCGGCGGCGTGGCGGCGTACGTCCGGGCCGCGGTGCCCGACGGCGCGCCTGACGCCGACGCGCCGTACCGCGACGCGCAGGGGCTGCTCCGCCAGCTCATCGACCTGTCCGGCGGGCTCAGCTCCGGTCTCGACGTCGGCTCCCTCGGGGGTGCGCTGCTCAGCCAGGTGCACGACCACGCGCCGGCGCAGACCCTCGCCCTCTACGTACGCCGCGGCGAGACCGTGGTGCCACTGCTCGAGGACCCGCCGGTGGGCCCGGAGGCCGAGCGCCTGGCCGCGGCGGCCTGGGCCACCCGCCGCATCCAGGTCGAGGGCCGCGCCTTCGCCTTCCCCCTCGGCGAGGGCTCGATCGTCGCCGGCACGCTCTCCGAGCGGGTCGAGCTCGACCTCCAGCCGCGCCTGGAGGAGGTCCGGACCGCGCTGGGCTCGGCGGCCGTGCAGCTCGACACCGCCCTGCTGTTCTCGGCGTTCCGCGACGCCGCCACCGCCGACGAGCGCCGGCGGCTCTCGCGCGAGATGCACGACGGAATCGCCCAGGACATCGCCTCCCTGGGCTACCTGGTCGACGCCCTCGCAGCCCGGCCCGCGGACCCCCGGCAGGCCGGTCAGCTCGCGGCGCTGCGCGAGCGGATCAGCACGATCGTCTCCGAGGTGCGCCAGTCCGTGCTCACGCTGCGCACCAGCGTCGGCGAGAGCGAGAGCCTGGGCGCCGCGGTGGGCACGCTCGCCCGTCACCTCAGCGAGGTCTCGGGGGTCCCGATCGCCGTCACCCTCGACGAGCACAGCACCCGGCTGCGGGCCGAGGTGGAGGCCGAGCTCTTTCGGATCACCCAGGAGGCGATGACCAACGCCGTCCGGCACGCCCGCGCGGGCTCGGTCGAGGTCGTCTGCCAGGTCTACCCGCCCGAGGCGCTCATCACCGTGACCGACGACGGCCGCGGGCTGCAGCAGCGCCGGCCCGACTCCCACGGCCTCGCGATCATGCGTGAGCGGGCGGATCTGATCGGCGCCGACCTGGCGATCGGCGACGGCGTCGACGGCGGGCTGCGCATCGCGGTCCGGCTGGGGCGGAGCGCGCAGGACCGGGTGGCGACATGAGCGAGAGCGGGCTCCGGGTCCTGCTGGTCGACGACCACGAGCTGATCCGCAACGGCCTGGCCGGCGTCCTCGACCTCGAGGACGACATGACGATCGTGGGCGTCGCGGCCACGGTCGCCGAGGCCCTCACTGCTCACGACGACTTGGCCCCCGACGTGGTCGTGGCCGACCTGCAGCTGCAGGACGGCACCGGCCTCGACATCGTCCGGGCCGTGCGGCGGCGCAACGACGCCGCGGGCCTGGTGATCTTGACCATGCACTCCGGCGACGACCAGATCTTCGCGGCCATGGAGGCCGGCGCCTCGGGCTTCGTCGGCAAGGACGCCCCCGCCTCGGAGGTGGTGCGGACGGTCCGGCACGCCGCGGTGTCGCCGCGCTCGTTCGTGTGCACCGGCCTGGTCGGCGCGATGATGCGGCGCCAGTCACCGGGGGCGACCCGGCTCAGCGGCCGCGAGCACGAGGTCCTGCTCCTCCTCGCCGACGGGCTGGGCGCCGCCGCGATCGGGGAACGGCTGTACCTCAGCGAGTCGACCGCGAAGGCGCACATCGCGCGCATCTACCAGAAGCTCGGTGCCGCCAACCGGGCCCAGGCCTTGGTCACCGCCATGCGGATCGGGCTGCTCTCCAGCATCACGCGACCCCACGACCGCTAGTCGTTCGCGAGCCGCTGCGCGAGTGCGATGCGGGTCAGACCGGTGGGGTGGCTGCCGAACCAGAGCTGGCTCCAGGCCGGGGGCGTCGGGTCCGAGAGGGAGCGCAGCGCCAGCTGGGTCTGCATCGCGATGAACGCCGACGGGTCGTCGGTCGCGCGCAGGGCGTCGACGTCCGCCCGGGTCTCGATCTGGCGGCTGATCGTGTTGCTCACCGGCGAGGTCACCAGCGACGCGAGGGCGAGCAGCGCGAGGACCAGCGGGACCACCGCGGGGTCCGACAGGCCCGGTCCCCCGCGCCGACGCACGCGGCCGAGCACGAGGGCCAGCAGCCCAACCCCCACGAGGGCGCCCGAGGCACCCAGCAGCGAGCCCGTCACCACGTCGCCGTGCCGGGCGTGCGCGAGCTCGTGGGCGACCACCGAGAGCGCCTGGTCCTGCGGCAGGCCGTCCACCAGGGTGTCGTAGACGACGACGCGGCGGGTGCCGCCGAAGCCCGACACGTACGCGTTCAGCGTCGTCGTACGGCGCGAGGCGTCGGCGACGAGCACGTCGTCGACGGCCACTCCCTCCTCGTCGGCCAGCCGCATGATCGCGCCCCGCAGGGGGCCGTCGGGCAGCGGCTCGAACTCGTTGAACAGCGGCTCCACCACCACCGGGTAGACGAAGGATCCGGCCAGGACGAGCGCTCCCAGACCGGCGCCCGCGATCGCCGGCCAGGCGCGCCGCCACCGGCGGGCGCAGGCGAGCACCGCCAGCAGCCCCAGCGAGGTCACGGCGATGTCGAGCAGCTCGCCCTTGACCAGGTCGGAGAAGAAGGCGGCAGCGTCCTGGGTCGACAGACCCTCGTCGACGCGCGCGCGCCACAGCAGCACCGCGAAGGGCAGCGTGATCAGGCGGCGCAGGAGGTCCACCACGGCCACCGCGAGGGGCACCTGCACCCACCACGGGCCGGGCAGCCGGCCGAAGAGCGCGCGCCCGCGCCGGGTGAGGCCCAGCCAGCAGGCCACCGCGAGCGACACGGCCAGCGAGCTCCAGCTCAAGGTCCGGGCGTGGCGTGAGAACGCCTCCGCCCGCTCCACCTGCTCGGGGGTGAACACCGAGAGCGGGTCGGCCGGTTCGAGCCGACCACCGGGGACCGGGTCCCAGGGCACCAGCCACGCCGCGAGCGCAACGAAGGCGACGAGCCCGACCAGGGTCGTCACGAGCGCGACCCTGCGCTCCGCCTCTGGGTCTTCGGCAGTCACGCCGCCAAGTCTGTCAGGCGGGCCTGCCACGCCCGGACCAGCTCCTGCTCGGTCCACCCGAAGCCGTCGGCCAGTGCGTCGGCGAGCGTGCTGCCGGTGCGCACGGCGTCGTACAGGCCCACGAGCGCCGCCTCGCCACGCCGTTGTGCGAGCACCCGGCACGCGAGCCAGGCCGACTCGTAGGCCGCCCCGGCATGGCCGGTCGAGGCGTCGAACTCCGCGGCGCCGGGCAGGGCCGCGGGCGGCCCGTCCTCGCGCACCTGGGCGATGACCTGGGCGGCCGTGCGCGAGAGCGGAAGCCGGACGTCGCGCAGCGACACGTAGTCGGCGAAGCCCTCGACCAGCCACTGCGGCATGGCCTGGCTGCCGGTCGCGTCCGTGGCTACGTGGGCGGCCTCGTGGCTGACGACGACCTGGGCGCCCAGCGGCCGGAGGCGCTC
Organism: Nocardioides sp. cx-169; assembly: GCF_021083605.1. Classification (NCBI taxonomy): domain Bacteria; kingdom Bacillati; phylum Actinomycetota; class Actinomycetes; order Propionibacteriales; family Nocardioidaceae; genus Nocardioides; species Nocardioides sp. cx-169. The sequence continues at coordinate 38,887 of NZ_JAJNRO010000007.1, read as the reverse complement.
GAACTCGGCCTGGTTGAGGAACACGTGCACCGGCGCGCCCGGCGCCTGGGTGGCATCGGGCGACGACGTGACCGCGGCGACGCCGGCGTAGTCCCCCGGCTCGGCATCCAGGGCTCGGTCGAGGGCGTCAGGGGTCGCGGGGACCTCGAGCACCAGCGGCCCGCGCCACGCGGGGAGCACCCGGGCCACCACCGGGAGCGCGGCCCGACCGCGGTCGAGGTAGCCGGCGGCCGCGGTGCCCACCGCGGCCCCCCTCCCGGCGGCCACCACCAGCACGTCGGAGGTACGGCGCACGGTCACCGGACCGGCTAGCCACACCGGCGAGACGCCCTCGACGCCGCCGACCCCGACGATGCCGGCGTCCGGCCCCGCGAAGCGCACCTCGACCTCGGCCCGCGCTGACGTCTCGTCGTAGCCGGCGAAGCGCCAGGTCGCGTCGACCGCGGCCGACCAGGTGTCACCGTCAGCCGCCCCCGACTCGTCGAGGTAGCGCAGGGAGAAGTCCCGGACCCGCAGGGCGTCGGCGTTGCCGACGAGCGTGCGCAGCAGGTCCGCCGCCCGCTGGTCGCCCTCGGGGGCCGCGTCGGCCGCGATCTCCGGGTCGGAGGACTCGACGGCTCGGGCGAAGAGCTGCAGCGACCGGGCCGCGGCGGCCGGCCGGACCACCTCGGCACCCGGGTCGGGGCGAGGAGCGACGTACGGCTCCTCCCGCAGCAGGACCCAGGTCGCCAACCCGACCACGACCAGCAGGGACAGCGAAAGGCCGGCCACCCACAGACGTGGGCGACCGGCCTCGGTGCTCGGTCGGTCAGCCAGGGCGGACCGCGCCGACGACCGGCATCTCGTTCATGTCGGAGACCTTGACGCCGGCGCCCGGGTTGGCTGCGTGCACGATCAGGCCGTTGCCGATGTACATCCCGACGTGGCTGATCGGGCTGTAGTAGAAGACCAGGTCGCCGGGCTGCAGTGCGCTCAGCGAGACCCGGGGGCCGGAGGAGTACTGGGCGCTCGAGGAGTGCGGCAGCGCGACCCCGGCCTGCGCCCACGCCATCATCGTCAGGCCGGAGCAGTCGAACGCGCTGGGGCCGGCGGCGCCGTAGACGTAGGAGTCGCCGACCTGAGCCATCGCGTACGCGACGGCGGCGGAGGCGCGGCCGGTCGCCGGCACGTCGGAGGGGACGGTCTTGGACCCGCGCGAGAGCATCTCCGCGCGCTCCTCCTCCTTGAGCCGGCCGAGGAGGCCCTCGGCCTCCTCGTGCTTCTTGTCGACCGTGGCCTTCTCGTCGGCCAGGCGGTCCTTGAGCGCGGTGACCTGGGCGAGACGGCGCGAGGTCGCGGTCTCGCGGATGTCGAGCGCCTCGACCTCGTCGGTGTAGTCGGCCAGGAGCGCGTCCTGCCGGTCCTGGTAGGACGACATCGTCGTCAGCTGGGACAAGAAGGCGCCGGGGTCATCGGAGACGAAGATCTCGCCGACCGCGGAGATGCCCTGGCCCTGGTACTGGCTGACCATGGCGTCGGCGACCTGCTCGCGGACGGTGTCGAGCGCGGCGTCCTGGCGTCGCTGGTCGGCGCGCAGCGAGGCGACGTCGCCCTGCAGCGCCTCCAGCTCGATCTTGGCGTCGTTGTAGCGCTCCGAGGCCTGCTCGGCCTCGTGGTAGAGCCGGTCGACGCGCGCCTGCACGGTGTCGATGTCGGGCTCGGCGTATGCCGTGGTGGACGGGACGAGCCCGATGGTGGTGGCCAGAGCCAGGCCGGTGAAGGCCGTGATGAGTCGCTTCCGCACGAGCGGGCGGTCTCCCTTGCGTGTCGTACGCCTACCGGGTGAGCTGACGGGTTCGGGCACGACTTGCCCTACCCCCGCTCCTCGCCGCCACCTGCGCGCGACGCCTTGCGAGGGATACACCCCAGAAGAGTTGGTTCCCCGGCTCCCGGACCGCCCCCGAAGACGGTCCCGAACTCGACGCAGCCCCCGCGCGGACCTGGTGGACCACTTCCACGGGTGCTTGAAGCGCTCAGGCTAATGGCCAGGAGGGGCGCTGGCCAACTCCCGAGCCGAGTTTGTGGACGCCGGTCACGCGGACTCGACCTCGGGGCCCGAGACCGGACGCACCAGACGCAGCGGCGGCACCAGGCCGGAGGCCGCGAGCACGTCGAGCGCGTCGCACTCGGCATCGTCGAAGGTGAGCTCCGGCGGCGGGCCCAGGAGCACGGTCACCACGCAGTCGTGGCAGGCCAGCCCGCGCACCACGCAGGTGTCGCAGTCGATTCTCGTCGTCATGTGAGCAGGCTGACAGCCGCCACCGACATCGACCCCAGGGCGGCTCTGATCGGGGTCAGGACGGGTCGGAGGCCAGGTCCGCGTCGCTGCGCGCGACCGTCTCGATCGCGTCGCTGCGGCCGCACCACCGGCACGACACCGACTCGACGTCCTCCCCGAGCACCTCGACGCTCTCGACGGCGTGCTCGCCCGCCAGGTCGAGGTGCCAGAACTCCTGGGTGCGCCGGGTCCGGGTCACGTCGAAGCGGGTCAGGTTGCCGCAGCCGCCGCAGCGCCAGCGGTGGGCGGGATCGGGCAGGGCGGGTGTCTGGCTCACGCGGCCAGCCTAGTGACCGGGCGCCGGGGCGCGCCGTCCGGGGATTGTCGGCGGCCCGCCCTACGGTCGGGGCATGAGCCCGGCCGCCCCTTCCGCACCTCTGGTCACCTCCCCGGCCGGCGGCCGCTGGGAGTCACAGCGCAGCTTCGACGAGCTCGGCCGGTCGCTGCGCGACGTCACGTTCTGCGTGGTCGACCTCGAGACCACCGGCGGCTCCCCCACCGCCGGATCGATGATCACCGAGATCGGCGCGGTCAAGGTGCGCGGCGGCGAGGTGCTCGGGGAGTTCCAGACGCTGGTCAACCCCCAGAGCCAGATCCCGGCGTTCATCGCCGTGCTCACCGGCATCAGCAACTCGATGGTCGCCGACGCCCCGGCCATCGAGTCGGCGCTGCCGGCGTTCCTGGAGTTCGCGGCCGGCACGGTCCTGGTGGCCCACAACGCGCCGTTCGACGTCGGCTTCCTGCGCCACTTCGCGGAGCGCCAAGGGCGCCCCTGGCCGGCGTTCGAGGTGGTCGACACCGCCAAGCTGGCGCGCCGCGTGATCACCCGCGACGACGCGCCCAACTGCAAGCTGTCCTCGCTGGCCCGGGTCTTCCGCAGCGGCACCACCCCCAACCACCGCGCGCTGTCCGACGCGCGCGCGACCGTCGATGTGCTGCACGGCCTCATGGAGCGCATCGGCGCGCTCGGCGTCCACACGCTGGAGGAGCTGCAGACGTTCTCGTCGCGGGTCTCCGCGGCGCAGCGGCGCAAGCGTCACCTCGCCGACGGGCTGCCGCACTCCCCCGGCGTCTACCTCTTCAAGGACGAGCACGCCCGGGTCCTCTACATCGGCACCTCCCGCGACGTGCGCACGCGCGTCCGCTCCTACTTCACCGCCTCCGAGACCCGCTCGCGCATGGGCGAGATGGTGCGGCTGGCCGCCACCGTCCAGGCGATCGAGTGCGCCACCCCGCTGGAGGCGGAGGTGCGCGAGCTGCGCCTGATTGCCGAGCACAAGCCGAGCTACAACCGGCGCTCGCGCTTCCCGGAGAAGGTCACGTTCGTCAAGCTCACCCGCGAGCCCTGGCCGCGGCTGTCACTCGTCAAGCGGGTGCTCGACGACGATGCCGACTACCTCGGCCCCTTCGGCAGCCGCAAGCTCGCCGAGAAGTGCCTCGCCGCCCTCCACGACACCTTCCCGGTGCGCCAGTGCTCCGACCGGTTCGGCCGCACCCCGTCGCGCTCCGCCTGCGTGCTCGCGGAGCTGGGGCGGTGCCTGTCTCCCTGCGACGGCAGCGTCGACCAGCACACCTACGCAGCCGTCGTACGGCAGCTGCAGGAGACGCTGCTGCGCCGCCCCGACGAGGTGGTCGACCTGGTCAACGAGCGCATGGCCACGCTCGCCGCAGACCAGCGATTCGAGGAGGCCGGCGTCCACCGCGACCGGCTGGCGTCGTTCGTGCGCGCCGCCGCGCGCACCCAGCGCCTCACCTCGCTGACCCGCTGCGCCGAGGTGGTGGCCGCCCGCCGAGAGGACGACGGCCGCTGGGCGGTCCACGTCGTGCGCTACGGCCGGCTCGCAGCCGCCGGGGTGATCCCGCCCGGCACCGACGCGGTCGCCTACGTCGAGGCCCTGCGGACCTCCGCCGAGACCGTCACCCCCGCTCCCGGCCCGGTGCCCGCCGCCACGGCGGAGGAGACCGAGCGGCTGCTGCGCTGGCTGGAGTCGCCGACCGTGCGCCTCGTCGACGTCGACGGCGAGTGGACCTGCCCCGTGCGCGGCGCCGGCCGTCACCTCGATGGGCCACTGCTCGCCCGCCAGGACGCCGGGCATCACCTCGAGCAGCGTTAGAGTCCGACCATGATCACCGCCATCGTCTTCGTCAAGGCCGACGTCGCCCGGATCCCCGAGGTGGCCGAGGCCATCGCCGCGCTCGACGGGATCAGCGAGGTCTACTCGGTGACCGGCCAGATCGACCTGATCGCCCTGGTGCGGGTGCGACACCACGACGACGTGGCCGCCGTCATCGCCGATCGTCTCAACAAGGTGCCCGGCGTCACCGAGACCGAGACCCACATCGCGTTCCGGTCCTACTCGCGCCACGACCTGGAGTCCGCGTTCTCCCTGGGCCTCGACTAGCTCGAGTCAGTCAGCGGTGGCGGCGATCCAGCGCTCGAGCGCGGCCTGCGCGGCACCCGAGTCGATCGCCTGCTCGGCGCGGGCGATGCCCGCGGGCAGCGCCTCCTCGACCGAGGCGGCCGGCTGGTCGTAGACCGCCAGCGCTGCACCCGCGTTGAGTACGACCGCGTCGCGCACCGGCCCGCGCTCCGACGCGAGCGTGCGCCGTACGACCTCGGCGTTGTGGGCGGCGTCACCGCCGCGCAGGTCTGCCGCGGTGGCCGGGGCGAGGCCCAGGGCGGCGGGGTCGACCGTCGTGGCCCGCACCTCGCCCGCGTGCACGTGCCACACCGAGGAGGTCGTGGTGGTGGTCAGCTCGTCCAGCCCGTCGTCGCCGCGGAACACCCAGGCGTCCGCGCCGCGGTGGGCGAAGACGCCGGCCATCACCGGCGCCATCCGCGAGTCGGCGCAGCCGATCGCCTGCGCGGCCGGACGGGCGGGGTTGGCCAGGGGGCCGAGGAAGTTGAAGGTGGTGCCGATGCCGAGCTCGCGGCGCGGCACCGCGGTGTGGCGCATGGCCGGGTTGAAGGCTGCGGCGAAGCAGAACGTGATGCCGGCGTCCTCCGCCACCTGCGCGACCCGCTCCGGCGGCAGGTCCAGGCGGATCCCGAGCACCTCCAGCACGTCGGCGCTGCCGGACTGCGAGGAGGCGGACCTGTTGCCGTGCTTGACGACCTTCGCCCCGGCTCCGGCGGCCACGATCGCCGCCATGGTCGAGATGTTGACCGACATGGAGCGGTCACCCCCGGTGCCGACGACATCCAGCAGGCGCCCGGGCACCGAGATCCGGGTACGCCGCTCGTACATCGCCTCGACCAGGCCGGTGACCTCGTCGATGGTCTCGCCCTTGGCCCGCAGGGCGACGGCGAAGCCGGCGATCTGGGCCGCAGTCGCCTCCCCGGAGAGGATCTCCCCCATGGCCCAGGTGGCCTGCTCGGCCGTCAGGTCGGAGCCCGCGACGAGGGCGCCGAGGACGTCGGGCCAGGTCACGCCTGGGCGGGGACCCGCGCCCGCAGCAGCGCGACCACGGCCTCCGCGAGCTGGATCGGGTCGATCGGGTGGGCCACCACGGCCTCCGCGCGCGACCAGGTCGCGAGCCAGGCGTCCTGCGGACGGCCGATCAGCACCAGCACCGGCGGGCACTGGTAGATCTCGTCCTTGAGCTGCTTGGCGATGCCGAGCCCACCGGCCGGCACGGCCTCGCCGTCGAGGATCACCAGGTCGATGTCACCCGCGTCCATGTTCTGGATGACGACCGGCTCGGTCGCCACCTCGACATAGGTGAGCTCGGGCAGGTCGGGGTGGGGTCGGCGCCCCAGCGCAAGGATCACCTGCTGACGGGTGGTCACGTCGTCGCTGTAGACCAGGACCTTGAGCTTGGGGTTCGTCGAGTCGCTCACGAGCGGCATGCTACCGCTCGGGGTCGGACCCGCTCGCCCCAGGCGCGACGGCGCGCTCGCGCGCCTCCTGGAGATCGAGCCGCCGGTCCTCCCGGCGCGCCTCCTGGAACGACGAGCGCACCCACTGCGCGAAGAGGACGGCGAAGAAGGACAGTCCGACCAGGTCCCCGGCGCCCCAGAGGATGCCGCCCGCAAGGTGCTGGTCGTCGTACGGGTCGGGGAGCCACGAGCCCATCGGCCCGTCGGCCAGCGAGGGGTACCAGTCGCCGCCCAGGAGCGTCTCCTGGCCCATGATCGTGACGCCCAGGAAGGCGTGGAAGGGCAGCGTGAGCATGGTCAGCAACACCCGGAACGGGTAGCCCACCCGCCCGGGCAGGGGGTCGACGCCCACGAGCGGCCAGAAGAACAGCGACCCGACCAGGACCAGGTGCACGTGCATCATCTCGTGCACGTAGACCGAGTGCAGCGAGGCCTCGTACCACCCGGAGAAGTAGAGCGCCCAGGGCGACACGACGTACAGGGCGAAGGCCAGCGGGGCGAACGAGAGCACCGCCGCCACCCGTGAGTGGAGGACCGCCAGCAGCCAGCGGCGGGGAGTGCCCGGCAGGGTCCGCAGCGCGAGGGTGACGGGTGCCGACATCGCCAACGCCAGGGGCACCAGCATCGACAGCACCATGTGCTGGACCATGTGCAGGCTCAGCAACGTCGTGTCGTAGGCCGCCAGGCCGGACGACGTCGCGACGTAGAAGCACCCGATCCCCACGCCGAACGCGATCGTGCGGCCCACGGGCCAGCGGTCGCCTCGGCGGCGCAGCTCCCGCACCCCGAGCGCGTAGAGGCCGACCGCCCAGACCGTGAGCACGAGCGGCAGCGGAGCAAGGGACCACTCGGTGAAGAACGAGGCGAACGAGGGCTGGGACAGGCTCTCGGCTGCGGCCAGGGCGGTGAGGAGCGGTGGTGCGGGCACGTTCAGAACTTTATGACCCCCTTGGGGAGGGGGCCGGGTCGCCCTCGGGGCGCAGCGACCGACATAATGATTCTCGTGGCGACGACTGCGACAGCTCCGATTCCGGCATCCCGGCTACACGGGCATCACGACCGCCCGAGCATGGTCGCGGTGGGGACCATCATCTGGCTCGCGAGCGAGCTGATGTTCTTCGCCGCCCTGTTCGCGTCGTACTTCACGATCAGGGCGGTGAGCACCGACCTGTGGGCCCAGAACACAGCGATGCTCGACGTGCCGTTCGCGGCGATCAACACCACGATCCTGGTGCTGTCGTCACTCACCTGCCAGCTCGGCGTCTTCGCCGCCGAGCGGGGCCAGGTGGGCCGCTCCGGCTCGCTCCTCGCCATCAAGGGCTGGGGGCTGCGCGAGTGGTTCATCCTCACCTACATCATGGGCGCGATCTTCATCGCCGGTCAGGCCGTCGAGTACGCCACGCTGATCCAGGAAGGGATCACGATCCCGGACTCGGCCTACGGCACGATGTTCTACCTGACCACCGGGTTCCACGGGATCCACGTGACGGGCGGGCTGATCGCGTTCCTGTTCGTCCTCGGGCGCACCTACATCGCGCGCAAGTTCACCCATGAGCAGGCGGTCAGCGCGATCGTCGTCTCGTACTACTGGCACTTCGTCGACGTCGTGTGGATCGGGCTGTTCGCCACGATCTACCTCATCCAGTGACCTCGCAAGGACTTATCGTGCGCCTCCTGAACCGAACCGCCGGACGCCTGTCGCGGCATCGCCGCGGCCGACTGGCCGGCATCGTCATGCTCATGCTCGGCCTCGTGCTGACCGGGAGCATGTACGCCGCCTTCGCCCCTGCCCAGGCAGGGTCCGCAGACTCCGAGGAAGAGCTCATCGCCGAGGGGCGCGAGCTGTTCCTCGTCAGCTGTGCCTTCTGCCACGGCAAGAACGGCGAGGGCGTCCTCACCGAGGGCGGCACCCAGTACGGCCCGCCGCTGATCGGTGTCGGCGCGGCGTCGGCCGACTTCCAGCTCGAGACCGGCCGGATGCCGCTCACCCAGCCGGGTGCGCAGACCGCCAGCAAGCCGCCGGTCTTCAACCAGCAGGAGATCGAGGCGCTGTCGGCCTACGTCGGCTCACTCGGCCCGGGGCCGGCCATCCCGGACCCTGAGGAGTACAGCATCGACAACCTCAGCCCCGAGGAGCAGGAGGAGGCGATCTCGCGCGGCAGCCAGATCTTCCTCACCAACTGCACCGCCTGCCACAACTTCAACGGCAACGGCGGAGCCATGCCCCGCGGCGGCGCGGCGCCCAGCATCATGGGCACCTCCCCGGAGCACATCTACGAGGCCATGCTCACCGGCCCCGGCAACATGGACGTCTTCTCCGACGGCAACCTCTCCCCCGAGGAGAAGCGTGACGTCATCGCCTACATCGAGGAGCTGCGCGAGCAGCCCGAGTACGGCGGCTTCAGTCTCGGCGGCCTCGGCCCCGTGAGCGAGGGCGTGTTCGCCTGGCTCCTCGGCATCGGCGGCCTGGTCGGCTTCGCCATCTGGATCGCTGCCCACACCACCCGCTCCACCAAGCAGCCCTCGAAGGGAGCGGACGCGTGAGCATCGACCACGACCACAGCGTGACTCGGGCGGAGGGCACCGACCACGTCCCGGCGGTGCCCGACCCGGGTCTGCCCCAGCACTCCTGGCGTCCCACCGACGTCGACGAGCGGCTGGCCAAGCGCGCGGAGCGCCAGGTCGCCTCCCTGTTCGGCCTGTCCGCGGTGTGCGTGATCCTCTTCCTGGTCGCCTACTTCACCCTCGACATCGGTGACAACCACACGACGGTCGCCGGCTTCGCCGCCTCGACCCTCGCGCTGGGCTCGACGCTCGGCCTCGCCCTGCTCTTCATCGGCATCGGCATCATCCAGTGGGCCCGCAAGCTGATGAGCGACCAAGAGCTCGTCGAGATGCGTCACCCCGCTCGGTCCTCCGACGAGGACCGAGCGGCGACCGTGGAGGCACTGCAGCTCGGGCTCGAGGAGTCCGGCATCGCGCGCCGTCCGCTGGTGCGCAACTCGCTCCTCGGAGCGGTCGGCCTGCTCGGGCTCCCCGCCATCGTGATGCTGCGCGACCTCGGTCCGCTGCCGGGTGACGCGCTCTACCACACCGTGTGGAAGAAGGGCATGCGCGTCGTTCGCGACGTCGTCGGCACCCCGATCAACGTGGCCGACCTCGAGATCGGCGACCTGGTCAACGCGGAGCCGGAGATCGTCTTCGCCGTCGACGAGGACGGCGAGCACGTCCTGCATGGCGCCGACCTCCAGATCGCCAAGTCCAAGGCCGCGGTGATCCTGCTCCGCATGGACCCCTCCGACATCACCCCCGGCAAGGGCCGGGAGAACTGGTCGGTCGACGGGATCGTCTGCTACTCCAAGATCTGCACCCACGTCGGGTGCCCGATCTCCCTCAACGAGCGCAAGACCCATCACCTCCTGTGCCCGTGCCACCAGTCCACCTTCGATCTCGCCGACTCCGGCAAGGTCGTGTTCGGCCCCGCGGCGCGGGCTCTGCCCCAGCTGCCGCTCATGGTCGACGAGGAGGGCTTCCTCGTCGCGCAGAGCGACTTCACCGAGCCTGTGGGCCCGAGCTTCTGGGAGCGTGACTCATGAGCGTCGACACGAGCAAGGTCGCCGACAGCAATACCACCACCGCGGCCACGCCCAAGAAGCCCGGCAAGGCCGGCGCCGTCGCCAACTGGGCCGACGAGCGCCTCGGCCTCGCCACCGCCATGAAGAAGAACCTGCGCAAGGTCTTCCCGGACCACTGGTCCTTCATGCTCGGCGAGATCGCGCTGTGGAGCTTCGTGGTGCTGCTCCTCACCGGCATCTTCCTGACGCTCTGGTACACCCCGAGCATGGCCGAGGTCGAGTACCAGGGCTCCTACAACCTGCTGCGCGGTGTGAACATGTCCGAGGCGCTCGCCTCGACACTGCACCTGTCCTTCGACGTCCGTGGCGGTCTGCTCATGCGGCAGATGCACCACTGGGCCGCCATGCTCTTCATCGCCTCAATGATGATCCACATGATGCGCGTGTACTTCACGGGCGCATTCCGCAAGCCGCGTGAGCTCAACTGGGTCATCGGCAGCCTGCTGCTGCTGCTCGGCACGCTGGAGGGCTTCACCGGCTACTCGCTGCCCGACGACCTGCTCTCCGGCACCGGCATCCGCGCGGCCGACGGCTTCATGAAGTCCATGCCGGTCGTGGGCACCTACATGTCGTTCTTCCTCTTCGGCGGGGAGTTCCCCGGCGAGGCGATCATCCCGCGTCTCTACATCGTCCACGTGCTGCTGATCCCCGGCCTGCTGCTGGCCCTGATCGCGGCTCACATGCTGCTGCTCGTCTACCACAAGCACACGCAGTGGCCCGGTCCCGGACGGACCGAGCAGAACGTGGTGGGCTTCCCGATGCTCCCCGTCTACGCGGCCAAGGCCGGCGGCTTCTTCTTCATCGTCTTCGGCATGACCGCGATCATGGGCGGGCTGCTGACGATCAACCCGGTGTGGAAGTACGGGCCCTACGACCCGACCAAGGTCACCGCCGGCTCCCAGCCCGACTGGTACATGGGCTGGCCGGACGGCGCCCTGCGGATCATGCCCGGGTGGGAGTCCTCGTTCCTGGGCGTCACGCTGTCGTGGAACGTGCTGGTCCCGATCATCATCCTGCCGGGGCTGATGTTCACGATCTTGATGCTGCTGCCGTTCCTCGAGTCGTGGATCACCAAGGACAAGCGTGATCACCACCTGCTCGAGCGCCCCCGCGACGCCCCGACGCGGACGGCGACGATGGTCGCGCTGATGACGTTCTACGGTCTGATGTGGGCCGCGGGCGGCAACGACATCATCGCCATCAAGCTGCACCTGAGCATCAACCAGATCACGTACTTCATGCGTGCTGCGGTGTTCATAGGGCCGGTGATCGCGTTCATCATCACCCGGCGCTGGTGCATCTCGTTGCAGCGTCAGGACAAGGAGCGGCTGCTCCACGGCTACGAGACCGGCGTCATCATGCGCTCCCCCGAGGGCGGCTACTCCGAGCGGCACCTGCCGATCGGCCAGGCCGAGGCCTACACGCTGACCGCGCGTGACCCCGACGAGGTGTGGACGCCCGGCAGCGAGACCGACGAGAACGGCATCCCGGCCAAGCGGGGGCGTCTCGACGGCCTGCGCGCCAAGCTGTCGGCCCTGATGTTCGCCGACAACATCCAGCCGGTCACCAAGACCGAGCTCGAGGAAGCCGAGCACCACGCGGAGCACGAGCATGAGCTCCAGGCCTCCCTCGAGGGTCACGCGGCCGACGGCCACCAGTTCGACGGCATCCACCCGGTCGAGGGCGAACACCTCCGCGGAGACCACTGACCCGTCCCCCGCTGCACAGCACCACCGCTGACCCGTCAGAGACTTTCTGACGGGTCAGCGTCATTTGCGGTGAGATGGTGACTGGGGAACGCAGGATCGGCCGGCGCAGCGCCCGCTCGAGTCCGGCCCGGAGCAGCAGGTGCACGTCCTGATGGCGACCGAACATGTTCTCCTTGTGGACGACCACGATGATCCAGCCGGGGTGCGTCGCCATCCGGCCGCGCCTGCCCTGGTCGTGCGTGCGCGGCTCCTCGCCGTCGGTCACCACACAGTCGCGCGGCACCACCAGCCGCAGCATCTCGAGACGCAGCTCCAGATCATCGGTGAGATCCGGCATCGCATCGACGTCGCGAACAGGGTGGGGCGAGCAGGCGCTCCCTCACCAGCGCGCGCTGCTGCGGCCACGTGAGCCCGTGCTCGCGAGCCTCCGCGGAGGTGAAGGGACGCCCGTTCGGGAACCGCGATCGGGCCTCCAGCAACGTGGTCAGCGGAGGGCGGAGCCCTTGGCGTAGTCGGCGAAGGATGCGTTCCAGTCGCCGTAGCCGTTGTCGAGGGTCATGGGACGGTCGGTGCCGGTGTACTCCACGACGTCGCCGCGGCGGGACATCTCGTAGAGCCAGCCGGCGTCGGCGGTGCTCATGCCGGTGCAGCCGTGAGAGACGTTGGCGTGGCCCTGGGAGCCGGTGGACCAGGGGGCGGCGTGGATGAACTCGCCGGAGGCGGTGACTCGCATGGCCCACTGCACGTTGTCGATGTCGTAGGCGTCGGCACTGCCGGCGGCGATTCCGACGGTCTCGGAGTTCATCCGCTTGCGGTCGTACTTCTCCATGATCACCTTGGTGCCGGAGCGGGTGGTGAAGCCCGGCTTGCCGGTGGTGATGGGCAGCGTGCGCAGTAGCTTGCCGTTGGAGAAGACCGACATGTGGTGGGCGGCCGCATCGACCTTGTAGACGTGGGCATCGCCCACCTCGAAGTCGACCTCCCGGTCCTCCTGGCCGTAGACGCCGTTGCCGGCGGCGACGCCGTTGACATCCACGTCGACGGAGACCTTGGTGCCGGCCTGCCAGTACTTCGCCGGGCGCCAGTGGGCCTCGTTGGCCGACAGCCAGTGCCAGGAGCCGCGCTGGGCGGGCTCCGAGGTCACCTTCATGTGGCGCTCGAACTCGGCCCGGTCGGTCACCGGCACGTCAAAGGAGACGATGACCGGCATCCCGACGCCGACGGTCTCGCCGGCCAGCGGCGCGACGGAGGGGTAGGTCTGGTCGTCGAGCGTCAGCGCCTGCGTCGCAAACGAGGTGGTACGGCGCACAGGGGCGCCGTCGGCCCCCTGGGCGAGCGCCTTGACGGTGTAGGACTCCCCCGGCTCCAGCCGGTCCGAGGCGGTCCAGGTGCGGCCGTCGTCCGCGAGCGCGCCGCTCACCGAGCCGGAGCTCGACGAGAGCGTGACCTCGGTGAGCCGGGCATCGGTGGCGCGGACCGACACGATCTTGTCCACGGGCACCGTGGCCCCGCGCTTGACGTTGGCGACGAGCCGGCCGGCGGGCTCCTGAGAATCGGTGCCGGCGGCACCGGAGCGGGCCGGCCCCGAAGGGCCGTCGGAACTGTCGCTCAGCGCGGATCCCGCATCACAGGCGGTGAGGGCGAGGCTGGCGAGGAGCAGCGCGGAGGCGCCGACCAGGCGGCGGCTGGGCATGATGAGGGAACTCCCGGGGAGGCGGTGCCGGACATGAGTCGGCCGCGCGCGGCCAACTCACCCAGGATAACCCGGGGCCCCCTATAAGCCGCGCTCCTCGCCCACCAGGGTGAGTCAGTGGGCGTGCTCGCCCCGGTAGTACTCGAAGACCAGCCCGGTCAGCGCGATCGCCCCGAGCACCGCGCCGATGATCATCAGCCACCAGGCGCTGGCGGCGATGGCGGCGACCATCACGCCGAGCGTGAGGGCGCACCACAGCGGCCACCAGCTGTAGGGCGGGAAGAACCCGAGCTCCCCGGCCCCGTCGGCGATCTCCGCGTCCTTGCGGTCCTCGGGGCGCGGCTCCATCTTCTTGGCGTGGAAGCCGAGGTACAGCGTGATCATCAGGGTCAGCAGCGCGGTCATGGTGAGCGCGGAGGTGCCCGTCCAGTCACCGCCCTTGTCGGAGCCCTCGGTGACGAACCAGTAGGCGGGAGTCACCAGCACCAGGAACACGGTGCAGATGGCGAACATCCAGGTCTCGGACTTCATCAGGCGTTGTCCCTCGGGGTGTCGTCGTCAGTGCGCTCCTCGATCAACTCCTCGCGCCCCTCCATGTCGGGGGCGTCGGCGAAGCGACCGTCGCGGGCGGCGCGGTTCTCGTCCAGCTCGATCGCGGCGATCTCGGGGTGGTGCAGGTCGAAGGCCGGCGACTCCGAGCGGATGCGCGGGATGGAGACGAAGTTGTGCCGCGGCGGGGGGCTGCTCGTGGCCCACTCCAGCGAGCGGCCCCAGCCCCACGGGTCGTCCACGCCCACCAGCGGCGAGCGCCGCGAGACGTAGACGTTGTAGAGGAACGGCAGCGTCGAGGCGCCCAGCAGGAACGCGCCCACCGTGGAGATCTGGTTGAGGGTGGTGAAGCCGTCACCGGGCAGGTAGTCGGCGTAGCGACGCGGCATGCCCTCCACCCCCAGCCAGTGCTGGACCAGGAACGTCAGGTGGAAGCCCACGAACAGCAGCCAGAAGTGGATCTTGCCCAGCCGCTCGTCGAGCATCCGCCCGGTCATCTTGGGCCACCAGTAGTAGAAGCCCGCGAACATCGCGAACACCACCGTCCCGAACACCACGTAGTGGAAGTGCGCCACCACGAAGTAGGAGTCCGACACGTGGAAGTCCAGCGGCGGCGACGCCAGGATGATGCCGGTCAGGCCACCGAACAGGAAGGTGGTGAGGAAGCCGATCGACCAGAGCATGGGGGTGTCGAAGGAGACCGACCCGCCCCACATCGTGCCGATCCAGTTGAAGAACTTCACTCCTGTCGGCACCGCGATCAAGAAGGTCATCCCCGAGAAGAATGCGAGATTCACCGAGCCGGTGACGAACATGTGGTGGGCCCACACCGCCACGGACAGGATCGCGATGGCGAGGGTGGCACCGACCAGGCCGACGTAGCCGAAGAGCGGCTTGCGGCTGAAGACGGGCAGGATCTCGGTCACGATGCCGAAGAACGGCAGCGCGATGATGTAGACCTCCGGGTGCCCGAAGAACCAGAACAGGTGCTGCCACAAGATGGCACCGCCGTGGGCGGTGTCGAAGACGTGGGCGCCCAGGATCCGGTCGGCCTCGAGCGAGAGCAGCGCCCCGGCGAGCACGGGGAACGCGATCAGGACCAGCAGGCTGGTGATCAGCGTGTTCCACACGAACAGCGGCATCCGGAACATCGTCATGCCGGGTGCGCGCATGCAGATGATCGTGGTGATGAAGTTGACCGCGCCGAGGATGGTGCCGAGGCCAGCCATCCACAGGCCCATGATCCACAGGTCGCCGCCGACGCCGGGTGAGCGCACGGAGTCCGAGAGCGGGGTGTAGGCGAACCAGCCGAAGTCGGCCGCACCCTGGGGGGTCAGGAAGCCCGAGGCGGCGATGAGGCCGCCGAAGAGGAACAGCCAGTAGCTGAACATGTTCAGGCGAGGGAACGCCACGTCGGGCGAGCCGATCTGGATCGGCATGATCACGTTGGCGAAGCCGAAGAACAGCGGCGTGGCGAACAGCAGCAGCATGATCGTGCCGTGCATCGTGAACAGCTGGTTGTACAGCTCGTCGTTGACGATCTGCTGGTCAGGGAACGCCAGCTCGGAGCGGATCAGCATGGCCATGAGGCCGCCGATCATGAACCAGCCGAACGAGGTGATCAGGTACATCTTGCCGATCAGCTTGTGATCGGTCGTGGTCATGATCCGGACCAGCTGCTGGCCGAGCGGCTTGCGGCCGGCGGTGACGTCGGCCGATCTCGCGGCGGTGGTGGTCACTCGGACCCCTCCTCGGAATCGTCGGGATCCAGGCCGACCTCGGGCTCGTCGTCGGTGTCGAGGCCTGCCTGGGTGTCGGCGTAGGCGCCACCCAGGATCGGCTCGTCGTACACCTCGCCGGCGTCCTCGAGCTCCTGGAGGTAGGCGTCGTAGTCGTCGCGGGAGACGACCTTGACCGTAAACAGCATGCGTGAGTGGTAGACGCCGCAGAGCTCGTAGCACTTGCCGGCGTACTCGCCGATGCGCTTCGGCGTGACCTGGTAGGAGTTCATCTGGCCGGGCACGACGTCCATCTTCATGAGGAAGCCGGGCACCCCGAAGTCGTGGATCACGTCGGGGGTGACCAGGTTGAAGCGGGTGGTCTCGTTGACCGGCAGGTAGAGGACCGGGATGACGTTGCCCTCGCCCCCCTCGACGACGTACTCCTCGCCGTAGGGGTGGTTGAACGTCCAGGTCCACTGCTGCCCCACGACGGTGATCGTGTTGTCGGGCGGCGTGTCCTCGAGGACCTCGTTCTGGACCCGCACGGTGTGCGAGAAGAACACGATCACCATGATCACCGGGAAGATCGTGTAGAAGATCTCCAGCGGCAGGTTGTAGCGGGTCTGGATCGGGATCTCGTCGTCGCTGCGACGGCGGAAGTGCAGGGCCGAGTAGAAGATCAGACCCCAGACGACGACGCCGGTGATGAGCGCGGCGATCCAGGCCCCCTGCCACAGGGACAGGATGGACTCGCCCTCGACGGTGGCGGGGTCAGGCATCGCGAGACGCTCCCACTCACCAGAGTCGGAGCCGCACCCGGAGAGGGCGAACAGGCCGATGCCAAGCAGGGCGAGGAGCGATATCCGGCGGCCAAGAACGCCAGATCCTGCCCTACGCTCGGGGAGTTGCAGACCCACGAACGAGCCTTCCTCTCAGACGGTCACATCAAGGAAGAACACTATCCGAATCGCCCCTCCGGTGACCGACCGGGTCGCCGGTAGCCTCCTGCTGTGACCGCCTATCTCGACTCGGGCTCGGCCGAGCCCCTCCACCCGGCGGCCCGCGACACGTTCCTGGCGGCGCTTGACCAGGGGTACGCCGACCCGCGGCGCCTGCACCGGCCCGGTCGAAACGCGCGGCTGCTGCTCGACAACGCGCGCGCGGTGGTGGCCGAGAGCCTGGGGGTCCGCCCGGACGAGGTGACGTTCACGGCCTCGGGCACCGAGGCCGTGCACCGCGGGCTGCTCGGCCTGCACCGGGCACGGGCCCGGGTGTCGGACCGCATCGTGCACAGCGCGGTCGAGCACTCCTCGGTGCTCCATGCGGCCGCGTGGGCGTCCGGCGAGACCGTCGCCGCGCCCGTGGACCACGAGGGGCGGGTCCTGGTCGAGGACCTGGTCGCCGCTGCGACCGGCGCCGCCGTCGTGGCCGTGCAGTCCGCGAACCACGAGGTCGGCACGACGCAGCCGGTGGCCGAGGTGGCCGCGCGCCTCGACGGGGTGCCGCTGTTCATGGACGCGTGCGCGAGCGCCGGGCGCCTGGACCTGCCCACGGGATGGGCGGCGGCCGCGGCGTCGGCGCACAAGTGGGGCGGCCCGGCCGGTGTCGGAGTGCTCCTGGTCCGCAAGGGCGTGCGCTGGACCAGCCCGTTCCCCCGCGACGAGCGCGTGGACGAGCGGGCGAGCGGGTTCGAGAACGTGCCCGCCGCCCTGGCTGCGGCCGCCGCCCTCCAGGCGGTCGTCGCGGAGCGCGAGGAGACCGCGGCCCGCCAGGCGGCACTGGTCGACCGGATCCGTGCGGCGGTGGTCGCGATCCCCGACACCGACGTCGTCGGCGACCCGGTGGGCCGGCTCCCCCACCTGGTGACGTTCTCGTTCCTCTACGTCGACGGGGAGGCGTTGGTGCACGCTCTGGACCGCCGCGGCCTCGCCGTGGCCAGCGGCTCCGCCTGCACGGCGTCCACGCTGGAGCCCAGCCATGTGCTCGCGGCGATGGGGGCCCTCACCCATGGCAACGTGCGACTCTCGCTCGGCCGGTACGCCTCCGCCAACGAGGTGGAGCGCCTGCTCGCGGTGCTGCCCGACGCGGTGGCCGAGATCAGGGCGGACGTGCGCCCGTGACGCCGGCGCTCGAGCTGGACTGTCGTGACCTGCCCTGCCCACGGCCGATCATCGAGCTGGCCCGCCACCTCGCCGACGTGGGGGTGGGCCAGGTGCTCGCGGTCGTCGCCCACGACCCCGCCGCACGCTACGACGTGCCGGCCTGGTGCCGGATGCGCGATCAGGAGTACGTCGGGCAGGACACCGCCGACGACGGCGCGCCCCGGTTCCTGGTGCGCCGCCGGTCCTGACCGGCCCTCAGAGGTGCGCGGCCACGTCCTTCGCGGCCTCGGAGCCGTACGATCCCTCGACGCGGTCGACGAACTGCTGGTGCGTGAACGTGTACTCCTGGGTGCCCACGGTCTCCACGACGTACGCCGCCAGCACGCAGCCGACCTGGGCGGCGCGCTCCAGCGGCAGCTCCCAGCTCAGGCCGGCGAGGAAGCCGGCCCGGAACGCGTCGCCGACGCCGGTCGGCTCCACGGCCACGACCCCCTTCGCCGCCGCGATCTCGATGGCGTCCTCGCCCTCGCGGGTGATCCGCACGCCCTGGGCGCCGAGCGTGGTCACCTGGGTGCCGACGCGGGAGAGCACCTCCTCGGCGGACCAGCCGGTCTTCTGCTCGATCATGTGCGACTCGTACTCGTTGGAGAACAGGATCGCGGCGCCGTCGATCAGGTCGCGGATCAACTCGCCGTCGGAGAAGGCCAGCTGCTGGGAGCAGTCGGAGATGAACGGGTAGGCGCGCTGACGGCACTCGTGGGTGTGGCGGCGCATGGCGTCGGGGTCGTCGGCGCCGATCAGCACGTACGCCGGCTCGCCGACGCGCTGCACGATCGGCTGCAGCTCGATCTGGCGGGCCTCGCTCATCGCACCGGGGTAGAACGACGCGAACTGCGCCATCGTCTGGTCGGTGGTGCAGACGAAGCGGGCGGTGTGCTTGGTCGTCGAGATGTGCACCGAGTGGCAGTCGACGTTGTGGCGCTCGAGCCAGGAGCGGTAGTCGCCGAAGTCCTCGCCGGCCGCGCCGACCAGCACCGGGCGCAGGCCCAGGCGTCCCAGGCCGAAGCACATGTTGGGCGCGACGCCGCCGCGGCGAATCTCGAGGTCCTCGACGAGAAACGAGACCGAGATGTTGTGGAGCTGCTCCACGACCAGCGAGTCCTCGAACTTCCCGGCGAAGGTCATCAGGTGGTCGGAGGCGATGGAGCCTGCGATGAGCAGCGAACCGGAGGTCGACATGACACCGAACACTACCCACGGGTACCGCTGGGACTACGCGGGAGTAGCCAATAGCGTCGACGCATGACGCCTTACGAGGAGCTCACCAGCCCCCAGGAGATGCGCGCCGACTGCGAGGCCGCCGGTCGCCGACTGCGGCTGGAGGCGCACCTGGCCCGCGCCGCCGCGGCGGCCGCCCGCCCCGCGCCCAGCATCCACTTCGCGGACTTCCCACGCGAGCTCCCCAAGCGGGAGATCCGCATCTCCGACGCGGCCACCCGCATCGCCAACGCGTTGCACCTGCACCTCGACTGAGGCGCCCCCGACTCGACGGGCCGACCCCTCCTCTCCCTCGGCCTGTTGAGACCGAACAGCCCCCCGCCGGTCTCCCGGCGGGGGGCTGTTGTCGTTGCTTCAGGCTGCTTGTCGGCTCACGGGGCCTCGACACGCTCCGTCGCGGCTGCGATCAGTGGAAGGAGTCTCCGCACGCGCACGAGCCCGTGGCGTTGGGGTTGTCGATCGTGAAGCCCTGCTTCTCGATGCTGTCGACGAAGTCGATCATCGCGCCGTTGAGGTAGGGCACGCTCATCCGGTCGACGACGACGCTGACGCCGTCGAAGTCGGTGACGACGTCGCCGTCGAGGCTGCGCTCGTCGAAGAACAGCTGGTAGCGAAGGCCGCTGCAGCCGCCGGGCTGCACCGAGATGCGCAGCTGGAGGTCGTCACGCCCCTCCTGCGCGAGGAGGCTCTGCACCTTGGCGGCCGCCACCGGGCTCAGGTTGATCTGGTCGGTGCGACGCTCAGTGGTGGTATCGACCTGCTCGGTCATGTGTGACTCCCAGTCCGTTCGCGGGTTTCTTACCTCTCCCAATCCTCGCACACGGCGGGTTATTCCCCGCACCCCTCATCGGGACCAGGTGCGGGCGACGCGCTCCGCGAGGGCCGCCAAGGAGCCGGCCGGGTCGGCGAAGGCGCGCTCCTCCCCCACCAGGTCGACCAGGGAGTGGGCCGACTCGACGCCGAGGGCGCGCATCTCGCGGGAGCCGACGAGGACCTGCCCGGCCAGCGCGACGCACGGCCGCAGGGCCTCCTGCGCGACCGCCGCGACGCCGTAAGGCACCTTGCCGGAGCGGCTGGAGAAGTCGAAGGCCCCCTCCCCGGTCAGGACCAGGTCGGCCTTGCGTGCCCGCTCACCCAGGCCCACCGCCGCCGTGACCAGCTCGATGCCCGGCTCGCGCACCCCGCCGAGACACAGCAGCGCGAAGCCGAGGCCGCCGGCGGCGCCGGCCCCCTTCTCCAGCGCCGTACGGCGGTCGGCCGCGGCCGCGAAGCGCTCCAGCCACCCGTCCACGGTCACCAGCCGGTCCTCGGCGATGCCCTTCTGGGGCCCGAAGGTCTTGGTCGCCCCGAACAGCCCGGCCAGCGGGATGTCGACGTCGGTCGCGACAACCAGGCGCAGGCCGGCGACCCGGGCGCGGGCCGGTGCCAGGTCCACGGTGCCCAGGTCGCCGAACGCGGCCGGTCCGGCGTCGAGGACGCCGTCCGCGGTGGCGCCCAGCGCGGAGAGGAGTCCGGCGCCGCCGTCGTTGGTGCCGCTGCCGCCCAGCCCGACCACGACGGTGCTCGCCCCGGTCGCGGCCGCGGCCAGCACCAGCTCGCCGACCCCGGTCGTGGTGGCGCGCTCGGCATCCCGGCCGCCCACCAGCGGCAGGCCGCAGGCCTGGGCGCTCTCGACGTAGGCGGTATCACCGACGACGAGCACCGTCGCCGGCGTCGGCGCCCCGAACGGCCCGCTCACGGTCACCGCCAGGAGCTCCCCGCCCAGCGTCTCGTGCAGGACGTCGACGAACCCGGGCCCCCCGTCCGACATCGGGGCCAGGTCGAGCTCATCGCCGGGCGCCCGCCGCGCCCAGCCGGCCGCGATGGCGCGGGCCGCCTCGACCGCCGTGAGCGTGCCGGCGAACTTGTCGGGCGCCACCAGGACTCGCATGGGCCCCATCCTGGCCGACACCTAGGCTGGCGCCGTGACCGAGGTGACGATCCGGCCGATGCGACCCGACGATGTGCCGGAAGCGGAGCGGCTGAGCGCGGAGTGCTTCTTGGAGTTCGACCGCCGGACTCGTCGCCTCTGCGACCCCGAGCCGCAGCCGCGCTCCGGCGTGCGCCGGGCCGACTGGCTGGTCCGCACCCACCATCTCCTGGAGACCGACCCCGGCGGCTGCTGGGTGGCCGACGACGACAGCGGGATGATCGGGATGGCGACCTCCTTCGTGCGCGACAAGACCTGGTGTCTCGCGACGTACGCCGTCCGACCGAGGCTGCAGTCGCGCGGCATCGGCAAGCAGCTGCTCGACGCGGCGCTACACCACGGCCGCGGCTGCCTGCGCGGCATGCTGTCGGCCTCGAGCGACCCCAGGGCGGTCCGCCGCTACCGCCTGGCCGGCTTCTCGCTGCACCCCCAGATGCACCTCACCGGCACGGTCGACCGCTCCGCGATCCCGGTCATCGAGAAGGTGCGCGACGGCTCGGCGGCCGACACCGACCTCATGAACTCCATCGACCGGCAGGTCCGCGGCGCGGCGCACGGGCCGAACCACGAGCTGATGCAGCAGCTGTGGCGTCCGATCGTGTCCGACTCCACGACCGGCTCGGGCTACGCCTACCTCGCCGAGGGCAGGGTGGAGCTGCTCGCGGCCACCACCCGCGCCGCGGCCACGCGGCTGCTCTGGGCGGCGATCGCCGACGGCGGCGCCGAGCACACCGTTGCGCACCTCACCGACGCCAACGAGTGGGCCATCGACGTCGGGCTCGCCGCCCGGCTCGAGCTGCGCACGGAGGGCTACCTCGCGCTGCGGGGAATGAGCCCGCCGTCGCCCTACGTTCACCACGGTGCCCTGCTCTGAGACCCCGGCCACACCGAACTAGGATCGCTGCCATGACGACCGTCGACCTACCCCTCCTGCCGCTCGGCCGAGGCGTTGACCTCTCCTCCGAGCGGGGAGTCGAGTGCCCCGGTGACCTGCCCGAGGCCTCCGACCCGGCCCTGGTCGAGCGGGCCCGCGCCGCCAAGGAGGCGCTCGGCGACCGGGTGTTCGTGCTCGGGCACCACTACCAGCGCGACGAGGTCATCCAGTTCGCGGACGTCACCGGGGACTCGTTCAAGCTCGCCCGCGACGCCGCGGGGCGCCCGGAGGCGGAGTACATCGTCTTCTGCGGCGTGCACTTCATGGCCGAGTCCGCCGACATCCTCACCGGGCCGCACCAGCGGGTCGTGCTGCCCGACCTCTCCGCGGGGTGCTCCATGGCCGACATGGCGGTGCTCTCCCAGGTCGAGGATGCGTGGGACGCGCTCGCCGCGGCCGGCGTCCAGGACGCCGTCGTCCCGGTGACGTACATGAACTCCAGCGCCGACATCAAGGCGTTCTGCGGCCGCAACGGCGGCATCGTGTGCACCTCCTCCAACGCCGAGACGGCGCTGGAGTGGGCCTTCGACCAGAAGCAGGACCTGGCGGCCGACGGGCGCCGGGGCAAGGTGCTGTTCTTCCCCGACCAGCACCTCGGCCGCAACACCGCGGTGCTCAAGATGGGCCTCACGCTGGAGGACTGCGTGGTGTGGGACCCCCAGCAGCCCAACGGCGGCCTGACCACCCAGCAGCTCGTCGACGCGACGATGATCCTGTGGAAGGGCCACTGCTCCGTGCACGGCCGCTTCAGCCCGGAGGTCATCGACACCCTGCGCGCGACGGTCCCCGACATCCAGATCCTGGTGCACCCCGAGTGCACCCACGAGGTCGTGCTCAAGGCCGACCTGGTCGGCTCGACCGAGTTCATCATCAAGACCATCGAGGCCGCGCCCGCGGGCACCAGCTGGGCGATCGGCACCGAGCTCAACCTGGTCAAGCGGCTCGCGCAGGACCACCCCGACAAGAACATCGTCTTCCTCGAGAAGAACGTCTGCTACTGCTCCACCATGAACCGCATCGATCTGCCGCACCTGGTGTGGGCGCTGGAGTCGCTGGTCAACGGGATCGTGGTCAACCAGATCGACGTGGATGACGACACCGAGCGCGACGCCCTGGTCGCCCTGCAGCGGATGCTCGACCTGCCGGGCCGCTCCCACAAGGACTAGCGGGGGCGCACTCACCCGGCGGGCGTGGCGGCTCCTCGCCGGTTCCGGTCACAGGCCGGGGGCACCCCAGAGCGCGAGCCACCGGGAGAGGTCCTGCTCCATCGGGATCTCGTCGCGCAGCGTGTCGCGCACCTGGATCTCCAGCAGGTTGTCGCGCTGCTGCGGCCCGGTGGGGGCGAACGCGTAGAACGAGGACTGCTTGTAGAGGTAGACCAGTCCCACACGGCGGCCGGCGGAGTCGGCGAACGGCACCAGCGAGCACAGCAGCGACGGTCCGAAGCCCTCCGCCTCCAGGGTGGTGTTGACGGCGTGCAGGTCGGTGCAGAGCCCGCCCATGTCGTCCGGCTGCCGGTGGACGCTCAGCCAGGTGAAGCCGAAGCCGTCGTGGCTCACGGCCACCTCCGGCGCGTCGACGGCGCCGGTGATGAGCTCCACCACGTCGCTCTGGGTCTCGGCGAAGCCGGCCCCGGCCGCGGCTCGGTAGCAGACCGAGCCGACTCCGGTGGGGGTCAGCCCGATCGCGGTCTGGAGCGTGACCGCCGCGCTCGGGATCAGGAACAGGGCGTCGAGGTCGGCCTGCTTGGGTCGGGAGCGGCCCATGACCGCCTGCCAGAAGCCCATCAGGCGGTGGGCCGGCCGAGCTCGGCCTGGATCTTGGCGAGCTGCTCGAGGCGCTGCTCGAGCGAGGGGTGGGTGGAGGTGAGCGTGCGCAGCGAGACGCCGGCGACCGCCGGTGCGATGCACAGGGCGCTGGCCGCGCTCACCTGGCGCAGGTCCTTCTGCGGGATCTGGTTCATCTCGCCGGTGATCTTCTGCAGCGCCGAGGCCAGGGCCGCCGGCTTCATCGTGAGGTAGGCGCCGGCCCGGTCGGCGGACAGCTCGCGGTAGCGAGAGAGCAGCCGCAGCAGCACGAAGCTCACGGCGTAGACGACCAGGCTGACCAGGAGCACGATCAGCCACACGGGCAGGCCGTTGTTGTTGTCGCGACGCCCGCCGAGCAGTCCCAGGCCGCCGTACTGGGCGCCCTGGGTGAGCATGCCGGCGGCGATGCCGGCCGACGAGGCCACGGTCATGACCAGGACGTCGCGGTGCGCGACGTGCGAGAGCTCGTGGGCAAGGACGCCTTCCAGCTCCTCGGCCGTGAGGACACCCATGATGCCGGTCGTGACGCACACGACCGAACGGTTGGGCGAGCGGCCCGTGGCGAAGGCGTTGGGGACCGAGGTGTGCGCGATGCCGACGCGGGGCTTGGGCATGTCGGCCAGGGCGCACAGGCGGTCGATCATCCCGTGCAGCTCGGGAGCCTCCTCGGGGCTGACCTCGCGCGCCCGCATGGCGCGCATGGCGATCTTGTCGGAAGAGGACCACTGGTAGACCGCGATGCCGATGCCGGCGATCCCGATGAGGATGCCCAGACCACCGCCGGCGGCGTAGGCCAGCCCCACGACGAGGGCGACGAACAGCGCCCCGAGCAGGAACATCACCAGGGTCATGCGGGCGGTGAGCCCCGAGTCACCAATGAAGCGTGTGCGAGCCATGGCCCCATTCTCCCGGTGCGTCCAAGCGGGGCCTCAGCCGGGGATCAGGCCGTCGTCGGCCAGCAGCTCGCGGACCTGCTCGATGGTCGCGTCGGCCGGCGGCAGGATCAGGTCGGACTCGTCCAGAGAGTCGAGCGGGTGGGCCACCCCCTGGCCGCGGACGCCGTCGAGCAGCGCGTTGAGGGCCTCACGGAAGGTCGCCTCGTCACCGGTCTCGACGGCGGCTTCGAGCGTCGCGTCCAGCTCGTTCAGGGTGTCCAGGGCGCTGTCGGCCACGTCGTACTGGCCCTCCCCCAGGATGCGCACGATCAGCGAGCTCATCGCGGCTGCTCCCCCTCGGGCTGCTCGGACCCGGCCTCGATCGCGTCAGGGGCCGACCCCGAGGAGAGGCCCTTCATCCGTGCCAGCTCGGCCTCCACGTCGGCCTGCGAGCTCATCGACTCCAGCTCGCGACTGATGTCGTCGCCGGCGTTGATGGAGGAGGCGTCGTCGAGCGCACCGGAGGCGATCAGCTCGTCGATGGCACCGGCGCGGGCCTGCAGCTGCGCGGTCTTGTCCTCGGCGCGCTGGATCGCCATCCCCACGTCACCCATCTCCTCGCCGATGCCGGACATGGCCTCGCCGATCCGGGTCTGCGCCTCGGCTGCGGTGTAGGTCGCCTTGATCGTCTCCTTGCGGGTGCGGAAGGACTCGACCTTCGCCTGGAGGCGCTGCTGGGCCAGCGTCAGCTTCTCCTCCTCGCCCTGGAGGTTGGCGTGCTGCGCCTTGAGGTCGTTGATCTGGCCGACCAGGCCGGACTTGCGGGTCAGCGCCTCGCGAGCGAGGTCCTCGCGGTCCATCTGCAGCGCCTTCTCGGCCTGGTCCTGCAGCTTGGCCGACTGCTGCTCGAGCTGGGCCACCTGCAGCTCGACGCGCTTGCGGCTCGTCGCCACGTCGGCCACGCCGCGGCGTACCTTGGAGAGCAGGTCGAGCTGGCGCTGGTAGCTGTAGTCCAGCGTCTGGCGGGGGTCCTCGGCCCGGTCGAGGGCCTGGTTGGCCTTCGACCGGAAGATCAGGCTGACGCGCTTCATGAGGCTCATGCGGGGGTCCCTCTCAGGTGGAGCGGAGTGCAACGACGTGGACTTCACCCTACGGCGCCGACGGTGACGTCCGCGACCACGCAGGTACTCTGAGGGGGTATCGCTCCCGCCCATCCTGCTGAAGGCCTTTCGTTGTTCCGTCGTAGCAAGCCAGAGACCACCACCGCCGACGCCGCCGCCGTCACCGCCAGGGAGGGCGGCAAGGGCCGACCGACCCCCACGCGCCGTGAGGCCGAGGCCGCCGCCAAGGCGCGCGCCAAGGTGCCGCGCACCCGCAAGGAGATCGCGCAGCAGCAGCGCCAGGCCAAGATCGAGTCGAGCCAGAAGGTCCGCTCCGCCATGAAGACCGGCGACGAGCGCTACCTGATGCCGCGCGACAAGGGACCGGTGCGGCGCTTCATCCGCGACTACGTCGACTCCCGCTTCTCGATCGTCGAGCTGATGATCCCGCTGCTCATCGTCACCATGGTGCTCGGCTACTCCGGCAACCCCGACCTGCGCAGCATGGGCAACACGCTGCTGCTCGGCACGCTGCTGCTGGTCGGCGTCGACCTGGTCCTGCTCCGGCGCCGGGTGCGCAAGGAGATCGCGCGCCGCTTCCCCGGTGAGCCGCTGAAGGGCACCACGTACTACACGATCACGCGCGCGATGCAGATGAGGTTCATGCGGATGCCCAAGACGCAGGTCAAGATCGGCCAGGAGCTCCCCGAGCACTACCGGTGAGCGACCAGGTCGCCGGGCTCCTCGCGGGCCTGGTGGCCGCCGCGCTGTTCGGTGTCGCCGCGGTGGTCCAGGCCTCCGCCGTACGCCGGATCGGTGGGCGGCCCACCCACCTGGTGGGCTTCGTGCTGCGCTCGGTGCGCGACCCGCTCACCATGCTCGTGGTCGCCGCCTACCTCGGCGGCTTCGTGCTGCACGCGGTCGCGATCTGGCTGCTGCCGCTCTACCTGGCGCAGGCGCTGATCTCGCTGTCGCTGCCCGTGACCGCACTCGCCTCGCGCCGGGTCAGTGAGGACCTGTCCCGGGGCGACTGGGTGGGCGTCGGAGCCGTCACGGCCGGGCTCGCCCTGCTCTCGCTTGGCTCGGGCGAGCCCGGCGAGGTCGTGACGACCTGGGCCTTCGCGCTGGCGGTCGGGCTCGGCGTCGTGCTGCTGCTCGCGGCCGCGATGGTCGGCCGGGAGTGGTCCGGCCCCGTGCTGGGCGCGCTCGCCGGCCTCGGGTACGCCGGGTCGGCCATCGCGGTGCGCGGGGTCGGCCTGCCGCTCGAGCCGCCGGTCGTGCTGGCGGCGCTCGCCGTACCGGCCTTCGGGCTGGTGTCGTTCTGGCTCTACTCGCTCGGGATGCACTCCAACGCGGTCACCGGGACCACCGCCCCGATGATCGTCGGGCAGACCCTGCTGCCGGCGGCCATCGGGGTGGCGCTCCTCGGTGACGGCGTGCGTGACGGCTGGGCCGTCGGCGTGGCGATCGGGCTGGTGCTCGCGACCGCCGGCGCCGCGGCGGTCAGCCGAAGTCCCTCTTCGGCGGCGACTGCGTCTTAGCCGGGTCGCGCTCGGCGACGTCCCCGACGACCTCGTCGATGGCGCTCATCGTCGACTCGTCGAGGGTCACGCCCGCGGCCTTGACGTTCTCGGTCACCTGCTCGGGGCGGCTGGCGCCGATGATCGCGCTGGAGACGTTGGGGTTCTGCAGCACCCAGGCGACGGCCAGCTGCGCCAGGCTCAGCCCAGCCTCGTCGGCGATGGGCCGCAGGCGCTGCACTCGCTCCAGGACGTCGTCCCTGAGCCAGCGCGAGATCATGTTCGACCCGCCCTTGTCGTCGGTTGCGCGCGACCCGGCCGGCGGCTGCTCGCCCGGCTGGTACTTGCCGGTGAGCACCCCCTGGGCGATCGGCGACCACACGACCTGCCCGAGCCCGAGCTCCTCGCAGGTCGGCACGACCTCGGCCTCGATGACCCGCCACAGCATGTTGTACTGCGGCTGGTTGGAGACCAGCGGGACGTGCAGCTCGCGCGCCAGCGCGTGCGCGGCCCGGATCTCCTCCGCGCGCCACTCCGAGACCCCGATGTAGAGCGCCTTGCCGGAGCGCACGACGTCGGCGAAGGCCTCCATCGTCTCCTCGAGCGGCGTCTCGTGGTCGTAGCGGTGGGCCTGGTACAGGTCGACGTAGTCGGTGCCGAGACGCTGCAGCGAGCCGTTGATGGACTCCAGGATGTGCTTGCGCGACAGTCCGTGGTCGTTGTGCGCGCCCGGGCCGGTCGGCCAGTAGACCTTGGTGAAGATCTCCAGCCCTTCGCGGCGCTCGCCGGCCAGCGCCTTGCCCAGGACGGTCTCCGCCGCGGTGTTGGCGTAGACGTCGGCGGTGTCGAAGGTGGTGATGCCCTCGTCGAGGGCCTGCCGGACGCACGCCAGCGCGGCGTCCTCCTCCACCTGCGACCCGTGGGTCAGCCAGTTGCCGTACGAGATGGCCGAGATCTTCAGGCCGCTTGCTCCAAGGTTACGAATCTCCATGCCACCGACACTAGGACGCCGCTCCCAGCCGGCCGCCCCTACCCTGGGCGCGTGGACTTCAACCAGCCCCCCGTGCGTCGGGTCGAGGTGGACCCCGGCCACGACCTGGAGTCCCGGGCGTGGCCGATGACGCTGCCGGTCGTCCGGCAGCTCGCCCGCGAGGGGCTCGAGCTCGCCCGCGGGGTGACGTTCCTGGTCGGTGAGAACGGCTCGGGCAAGTCGACCGTCGTCGAGGCCGTCGCGGCGGCGTACGGCCTCTCGCCCGAGGGCGGCTCGACCCACAGCCGGCACTCCACCCGTGAGTCCGAGTCGCCGCTGCACCGCGCCCTCGCCGTACGCCGCGGGATCGGGGCGAGCCGGTGGGGGTTCTTCCTTCGCGCCGAGACGATGCACGGCTGGTACACCTACATCGAGAACCTCGGCGGCGACGTGCCGTTCCACGAGCTCAGCCACGGCGAGTCGTTCCTGGCGGTCCTCGAGAGCCGCTTCGGCTCCGACGGCTTCTACTGCCTCGACGAGCCCGAGGCCGCGCTGTCCTTCTCGTCCACGCTGGCGCTGGTCGCGGTCCTGCACCGGGTCACGGCCGCCGGCGGGCAGGTCCTGTGCGCCACCCACTCCCCCGTCCTTGCGGCGATGCCCGGCGCGAGGATCCTGGAGGTCGGCGAATGGGGGTTCCGCGAGACGGCGTGGGAGGACCTCCAGGTCGTCGACCACTGGCGCCGCTTCCTGGAGCGCCCCGACGCCTACCTGCGCCACCTCGTCGACGACGAGGTGCCAAGATGATCGCGTGAGCAGCCCCACCGCCGACGTGTCCGTGCGCATCGCCTGGGCCGACGACGCCGCGGCCATCGCGGAGCTCCAGCTGCGCACCTGGCGCGAGCAGTACGCCGACGTCCTGCCGGCCGAGGCGCTCCCCCACGACACGGGGGCCGCCGCAGCCACGTGGCAGGAGGCGCTGCGCAAGCCGCAGGACGCCCGCAACCGGGTGCTCGTGGCGCTGGAGCGCAACCGGGTGTGCGGGTTCGCGATCGTCGGCCCGGCCTCGGACCCCGACTGCGACCCGGTCTCCGACGGCGAGATGCAGGAGCTCACCGTCGCGCCCGAGGAGCGCGGCAAGGGGCACGGCTCGCGGCTGCTCCAGGCCGCCGTCGACACGATGCTGGCCGACCGGTTCACCCATGCGGTGGTCTGGACGCTGGCGACGGACGACGCGACGCGGGTCTTCCTCAGCGAGGCGGGATGGGCGCCGGACGGC
The DNA here is from genome assembly GCF_021083605.1 of Nocardioides sp. cx-169. Lineage (NCBI taxonomy): Bacteria > Bacillati > Actinomycetota > Actinomycetes > Propionibacteriales > Nocardioidaceae > Nocardioides > Nocardioides sp. cx-169. The sequence goes on along the minus strand of NZ_JAJNRO010000007.1, from coordinate 9,551 downwards.
GCACACCGCACGCTGGACCTGGACGGCACCGGCAGCACGCAGGTCAAGCAGGTCCGCCTGCACACCGCCTTCTCGTGACCCCGCCGTCGGCCGACCCTGAGGACCTCCGTCGCATCGTCCGCGACAGCCTCGGCGTCGGCCTGGCCACCGGCACGTACGGCGTGAGCTTCGGCGCCGTGTCGGTCGCCTCGGGACTGGACGTGCTGCAGACCTGCGCCCTGTCCCTGCTGATGTTCACCGGCGCCTCGCAGTTCGCCCTCGTCGGGGTGTTGGCCTCCGGGGGCGCCCCCTTCTCCGGCGCGCTGACGGCGTTGCTCCTCGGCACCCGCAACACGCTCTACGGCCTGCGACTGGCGGGACTCCTGGGCTGGACCGGGCCCCGCCGTCTCGGCGCCGCCCACCTGGTGATCGACGAGTCGACGGCGATGTCGGTGACCCGCAGGACCAGGGAGGGGGCCCGGACCGGCTTCCTGACCACGGGCGTCTCGATCTTCGTCCTGTGGAACCTCTTCACGATGGTCGGCGCCGTCGCCGGCACGGCGATCGGCGACCTACGCACGTACGGCCTGGACGCCGCCGTCGGGGCGGCGTTCCTCGCGCTGCTTTGGCCTCGGCTGCAGCAGCGGCGCAACCTCGTCGTCGCGCTGCTGGCCGCCGTCGTGGCCCTCGGCGCGGTGCCGGTGACCGCGGCCGGCGTACCCGTGCTGGTCGCCGGGGGCGTCGCACTGCTGGCCGGCCTGCTGCTCCGTCAGAGGAGCACGGCATGACCTGGACGGCGATCCTCGTGGCGGCGGCCGGCTGCTACCTGCTCAAGCTGGCCGGGCTGTCGGTCCCGCCGCGCGTCCTGGAGCGACCGCTGGTGGCCCGCGTCGCCGACCTGATCCCGGTCGCCCTGCTGTCGGGACTGGTCGCGGTCCAGGTCTTCACCAGCGGGCACGACCTGGTGCTGGACGCGCGCGCCGCGGCGCTGGCCGCGGCGATGGGGCTGCTCATGCTGCGGGCACCGTTCCTCGTGGTGGTGGCCGGCGCCGCCCTCGTCGCCGCGCTACTGCGGCTGCTCTGAGGGCGGCACCGACCAGGTCAGACCGGCTGCACCGCCCCGAGGACCTCCTGGACCTCGTCGGCGCTCGTGGCCGCCTCCAGGCGGGCCACCTGCTCGGAGTCCAAGAAGACCTCCGCGATCTGTCCCAGCAGCTTGAGGTGGTCGTCGCCCTGCGCCGCGATACCGATGACGAACTTGACCTCCTTGTTCTTCCACTGCACCCCGTCGGAGTAGCGCACGAACGAGATCGCGGTCCGCTTGATCGCGGGCTTGGCCTCGTTGGTGCCGTGCGGGATCGCGAGCAGGTTGCCCATGTAGGTGGACACCGACTGCTCGCGCTCGTGCATGGCGTCGACGTACGACGGCTCCACGGCGCCGGACGCCACCAACAGCTCACCGGCGCGGGTGATCGCCTCCTCGCGCGTCCCCGACCCCCCGTCCAGCACGATCGACTCCGGCGACAGCAGCCCGCCGACACCGGCTGAGGCGGCGGCCGAGGAGCTCTCCGGCTCGGTGGCCGCCGATCCCCCCCTCTCGCCGGACTCCTCGACCAGCTCGACGATCTCGTCGTAGCGGGGGCTGTTCATGAAGTTCTCGACCGAGACGTGGATCGCCGACCCCGTCTTGAGCCGGGCCCGCTCGGTGAGGTCCTGGTGCGTGACCACGAGGTCGTAGTCGTCGCTGAGGTTCGAGATCGCCTTGTTGACGACCGTGACCTCGGGGTGCCCGGCCGCGTGGATCTTCTTGCGCAGCACCGACGCACCCATCGCCGAGGACCCCATGCCGGCGTCGCAGGCGAACACGATGGAGGTGATGGGGCCGGTGCGGTCCGCGTCGCGACGGGTCAGCATCCCGGCCACCGACGACTTCTTGCCCTTGTTGGCCTCCATCGCAGCCGTGGCCGCGCCCAGGTCGCCCTCGTCGACGCTGCGGTCGATCTTGAGCAGGAACGAGGCCACCAGGAAGGACACAGCGGCCGCGACGACCACCGACAGCGTCACGCCGACCAGGCTGCTGGGCGGCGACGACGTCCAGACCGCGATGATCGATCCGGGCGATGCCGGAGACCGCAGGCCGGAGTCGAAGGCGACGTTGACCGCGACGCCGGACATGCCGCCGGCGATGACGGCCAGAACCAGGATCGGCTTCATCAGGACGTAGGGGAAGTAGATCTCGTGGATGCCGCCGACGAACTGGATGAGGATCGCGCCAGGGGCGGACGCCTTGGCGACGCCCTTGCCGAAGACGGCGAACGCGAGGAGCAGACCCAGTCCGGGGCCGGGGTTGGCCTCGAGCATGAACAGGATCGACTGACCGGTGTCCTTCGCCTCGGTCGTGCCGAGAGGGGTGAGAATGCCCTGGTTGATCGCGTTGTTGAGGAAGAGGATCTTGGCCGGCTCGATGAAGATCGAGGTCAGGGGCAGCAGGTTGTTGTCGACGAGGGTGTTGACGACGTTGGAGGCCAGCTTGCTGAACTCCTCGACGAAGGGGCCGGCGAGGACGAAGCCGATGACGGCGAGGAAGCCGCCCCAGATGCCGGCGGAGAAGTTGTTGACGAGCATCTCGAAGCCGGGGCGGATCTTGTGCGTCCACAGGGCGTCGAGGCGCTTCATGGACCAGCCGGCAAGGGGGCCCATCACCATGGCGCCGAGGAACATCGGCACCGAGGCACCGGCGATGGCGCCCATGGTGGCGATCGCGCCGACGACACCGCCGCGGATGTTGTCGTCGTACATCATCCGGCCGCCGGTGTAGCCGATGAGCAACGGCAGCAGGTAGGTGATCATCGGGCCGACGATGCCGGTGCCGTCGGCGCCGGAGCCCCAGGCCCCGAGGTCCTCCACGAAGCCGTAGCCGCCCTCGTAGCCGAAGACGTCCTTGCCGATCAAGGTGATCCAGCCGGTCTCGATGAACAGAGCGGTGATCAGGCCCCAGGCGATGAACGCGCCGATGTTGGGCAGAACCATGTTGGACAGGAACGTGCCGAAGCGCTGAACCTGGGTGCGAAGCCCGCCGCTGGCGGATCCCGTGGTGGCGGTGCTGGTCATCGAGCTCTCCCTTGAACGGGCCTGGGCCTGAGTCATCGGCGTGTGACACCGATCACGATCTTCGAATGTCTTTGTATCTCCTCCACTTCACGTCCGTCAAGAGGCTAAACCCACACACTCAGTATCAAACCCACAAATGCGGTAGTATTGATGGTCACATCACGCGCGGTCGGCGTAGACCGGCCACCCCTTGACCCCAGCTGGAGGACGAATGAAGGCCCTGAGGTTCTACGCCCCCGAGGACGTGCGCATCGAGGACGTCGAGGAGCCCACGTGCGGGCCCGAGGAGATCAAGCTCAAGGTCAAGAACTGCTCGACCTGCGGCACGGACGTCAAGATCCTCCACAACGGCCACCAGAACCTCACGCCCCCGCGCACCATCGGGCACGAGATCGCCGGCGAGGTCGTCGAGGTCGGGGCCGACGTGCAGGCGACGTACGGCGGCGACTGGCAGGTCGGCGACCGCGCCCAGGTGATCGCGGCCGTGCCGTGCGGCGAGTGCTACGAGTGCCAGAAGGGCTGGATGGCGGTCTGCCAGAACCAGACCTCGGTCGGCTACCAGTACGACGGCGGCTTCGCCGAGTACATGATCGTCCCGAAGCAGGTGCTCAAGGTGGACGGCCTGAACCGGATCCCCGACAACGTCGGCTACGACGAGGCGTCGGCGGCCGAGCCCTTCGCGTGCGCGATCAACGCCCAGGAGCTGCTCGGCATCGAGGCCGGCGACACCGTCGTCGTCTTCGGCGCCGGCCCGATCGGCTGCATGCACATCCGCATCGCGCGCGGCGTCCACCAGGCCGGCAAGGTCTTCCTCATCGACGTCAACGCCGACCGGCTCGCGATGTCCGCCGAAGCCGTCCAGCCCGACGAGGTCATCAACGGCGCCGAGGTCGACGTCGTCGAGCGGGTCATGGAGCTCACCGGCGGCCGGGGCGCGGACGTCATCATCACCGCGACCGCCGCCAACGTCACCCAGGAGCAGGCCATCGCGATGGCTGCGCGCAACGGGCGGATCTCCTTCTTCGGCGGCCTGCCCAAGACCGACCCGACCATCACCTGCGACTCCAACGTCGTGCACTACCGCCAGCTGCACATCCACGGCGCCAACGGCTCCGCCCCCGAGCACAACAAGCGCGCCCTGGAGTACATCTCCACCGGCCAGGTCCCCGTCAAGGACCTGATCACCGAGCACATCCCCCTCGACCGGGTCCTCGACGCCTTCGACATCGTCCAGCGCGGCGCCGCGATCAAGGTCACCGTCGAGCCGTAGCGCCGAACGTACGAGGCGCCACGGCGTCCTGCGGGGAGATTGACCAAGCCCCACACGCCCCCCGGCCCGCGAGGCCGTCACGGGCGCGCCGAGACCCGGTCGCAGGCGCGGGGCGGCACCCGGGAGATTCACCGGGTGCCCGGTGAAACTCGCGGCTCCCCCACGAAACTTCATACGGGCGGCGTGAGATTCACCGGGTGCCCGGTGAATCTTGTCTACTCGTGGGGCGACGAGAAGGGCCCGTGCCGGTTCCGTCCGACACAGACCCTTCCCCTCCGGAGACGGTCAGCTCACGCTGACGGCGCTCCAGGCCGAGGCGACGGCGCGGTGCTGTGCGCTGCCGGCGCCGTACAGGTCCGCGGCCGCGCTGAGCGTGGCGGTGCGGGCCTGCGCATAGGTGGTGCCGGAGGTCATGTAGACGTCCAGCGCCCGGAACCAGATCCTCTGGGCCGCGTCGCGACCGATGCCGGTGACCGTCGTGCCGTTGCAGGTCGAGGAGCTGTGGCGACGCCGCCGATGGTCTTGGCGCCGGAGCCTTCGGCCAGCAGATAGAAGAAGTGGTTGCCGACGCCCGAGGAGTAGTGGACGTCGAGGTTCTTGGTGTTGGCGCTCCAGCAGTTGGGTGAGCTGCCGTCGGCGATCGGGTCGTCCAGGCGGCGCAGGCCCTGGTGGCCGGCGAGGTCGAACTCCTCGCCGATGAGGTAGCCGGCCGGGTCGGCGGCGTTGACGGCGTAGAACTCCACCATCGACCCGAAGATGTCGGAGGTGGCCTCGTTGAGGCCGCCGGACTCGCCGGAGTAGGTCAGCCCGGCGGTGGTCTCCGTGACCCCGTGGCTCATCTCGTGGCCCGCGACGTCGAGCGAGACCAGCGGGCCGAACTCGACGCCGTCGCCGTCGCCGTACGTCATCTTGGTGCCGTCCCAGAAGGCGTTGACGTAGCCCTTGCCGTAGTGGACCGGGCTGGGTGCGCCCCTGCCGTCGCCGAAGATGCCGTTGCGACCGGGGCGCTGGGCGCATCCGTTCGGTGGGTGCACGTGTGTGCACTGCAGGAACTTGCAGAAGCCGGTCACGCCGACCTCGCGGCGCCAGCCGCGGACGGATCAGTCCAGGTCGAGGAGGTGCTCGAGCCCGACGGTCAGACCGGGGCGACTCCGGATCTGGCGGACGCCGGTGAGCACTCCGGGGGTGAAGGAGGCCCGGTCCATCGAGTCGTGCCGGATCGTGAGTGTCTCCCCCACGCCGCCCAGAAGCACCTCCTGGTGTGCCACCAGCCCCCGCAGGCGCAGGCCGTGCACACGGATGCCGTGGACGTCGGCCCCCCGGGCCCCGTCCAGTGCGGTGCTCGTGGCGTCGGGCGGCGCGGGGAGCCCCGCCTCGCGGCGTACGGCCGCGACCAGCTCCGCCGTACGGCGTGCGGTCCCGGACGGCGCGTCAGCCTTGTCGGGGTGGTGGAGCTCGACGATCTCGACCGACTCGTAGAAGGGCGCGGCGACGGCGGCGAAGCGCATCATCAGGATCGCGCCGATGGAGAAGTTGGGGGCGATCAGGACACCCACGCCGGGCTCGTCGTCGAGCAGGTCGCGCAACACGCCGAGCCGCGCGTCGTCGAACCCGGTGGTGCCCACCACGGCGTGCAGGCCGTGACTGATGCAGTAGGCGAGGTTGTCCATCACGACGTCAGGGTGGGTGAAGTCGACGACGACCTCGGCGCCCCGCTCGACCAGGGTCTCGATGTCGTCACCCTGGTCCACGGCGGCGACCAGCTCGGTGTCGTCCGCCGCCTCGACGGCCGCGCAGACCTCAGCCCCGACCTTGCCCCGTGCTCCAAGCACGCCCACCTTGATCGTCGCCACCGGAGCAATCTAGCGCGACACCGAGGCCTCGAGGTGGCCCCCGTCCCTGCACCCGGGCGCCTGCGTCTGGCAGGCTGGTGCCCATGGCGGCGAACACGATCCCGGCCCGCATCCGTTGGGCGGTGGAGTTCATGGACGTCCAGCCGGCTGACCACGTCCTGGAGATCGGGTGCGGTCCCGGTGCGGCGGCGGAGCTCATCTGCGCGAAGCTCGAGAGCGGCAAGCTCTTCGCCATCGACCGCTCGGAGTCCGGCGTCGACCGCACGAAGCGGCGCAACGCCGCCCACGTCGAGTCCGGACGGCTCACGGTCCGCCAGATCGACCTGGCCACCCTGCGGGTCCCGGTCAAGCGGCTGACCAAGGTGTTCTCCTTCAACGTGAACCTGTTCTGGGTGCGCGACTGCGCCGACGAGGTAGCGCTGTTGCACGAGCGCGTGGTCCCCGGCGGCGCGGTATACCTGTTCTACGAGGCCAGCCGGCCCGAGGAGGTGCCGCGGGTGCTCGAGCGGGCGTCCGCCGCCTTGGCCGGTGGTGGGTTCCGGGTGTCGGTCATCGACCATAAGCAGCCCGCGGTCATCGGCATCATCGGCCGTCGATAAGGTTAGGACCTTATGAGGACTCGACATTAGATTGCTGCCTAATGTAGGGTGCTGATCAGGCGATGGCCGATCGGGAGGTGGGTGCGCGTGCTTGCGGTCCTCACCGCCGACCAGCAGGGCAGCCGCAGCGGCCCCGACCTGGTGCCGGCCACCCTCGGGCAGCTCGCACGGCTCCCCCTGCTGCGCGGCTTCGAGCGCACCGCCGGCGATGAGTTCCAAGGTGTCTTGGACGACCCGGCCGCCCTGGCGGCCGCGCTCGAGGTGCTGCTGCGCGCCGGCGAGTGGAACATCGGGGTGGGCTTCGGGGCGGTCGACCTGCCCCTGCCGCCCTCGACCCGCGCCGGCTCCGGAGCGGCCTTCGTGCACGCCCGGGAGGCCGTCACCGCGGCCAAGTCCAGCCCCTGGCACCTGCGCGTCGTCGACGGCACCGGCGCTGGTCCGGCCCGTGCTCTCGAGACGACCTTGTGGCTGTGGGCCGCAGTGCTCGCGCGCCGCACTCCCCGCGGCTGGGAGGTCGCCGACCTCGTGGACACCCAGGGTCTCTCCTACGAGGAGGCCGGGCGGCGCCTCGGCATCACCCAGTCGGCCGTGAGCCAACGTGCGCAGCCGGCCGGCATCGTCGAGGGACGGCGCGCCCGCGAGCTCGTCACCTACCTCGCCGGCCAGCTCATCGACCCGACAGGAGCCACCCCATGACCCCCGACGAGACCGGCGCCCTCGTGCTCGCCCTGCTCGCGGCGGGCGTCATCGCGGCCGCCTGGGGCTGGACCCCCGCCGGCCGGAGCATCTGGCCACCGGCCTCCCTCGCCGTGCTGGCCGCCGCGCTGGCGACCGCCGTACCCGCCGAGCTGGAGGGGGAGACGCCGGTAGCCGTGGGCATGGCTCTGGCCGGGCTCCTGGCGGTCGCGGGCGGCGGCCCCGTCACCGCGTGGGTGTTCGCGTTCGTGGACCGCCAGGGCGGCACGGGCGCGCAGAGCATGCAGCAGGCCGAGAAGGTCCTGCGCGGCGGCGCCTGGATCGGCGGCCTCGAGCGCGCGGCCGTCGCCGCCAGCCTGCTGGCCGGGTGGCCCGAGGGCGTCGCGATCTCGCTCGCCCTCAAGGGCCTGGGCCGCTACCCCGAGCTGCGCAACCAGGAGAACACCGGCACCGCCGAGCGCTTCATCATCGGCACGTTCACCAGCGTGCTCTGGGCGTCCGCCTGCGCCGGCGTCGTGCTGCTGGCGACCTAGCCGCGGCGCTGCGTGGGAGGTTCTGGGCCAGAACCGGCGCTTCTGGGCCAGAATTCCGCCCCAGAACGTCAGGGTTATCAGCATCTGCTGATAACCCTGCCCCTACGCCGGCCCCACCACCGCAAGCACCTCCGGCCGCGCGAAGACGTCGGCGGCGATGGCGCGGACGTCGTCGAGCGTGACGGCCTCGATGCGGGCGAGGATCTCGTCGATGCCGAGCAGCTCGTCATGGACGAGCTCGGCCTTGCCCAGGCGAGACATCCGGGAGCCGGAGTCCTCGAGGCCGAGGACCAGGCCGCCGCGCAGCTGGCCCTTGCCGCGGGCGAGCTCGTCGGCGGAGATGCCCTCGACGGCCACCTTGGCCAGCTCGCTGCGCACGACCGCGAGGACCTCGTCGAGCTTGGACGGCAGGCAGCCGACCGAGACGCCGACGACGCCGGAGTCGGCGTGGTTGCTGGCGAAGGAGAAGACCGAGTAGGCCAGGCCGCGGCGCTCGCGCACCTCCTGGAAGAGCCGGCTCGAGGTGCCGCCACCCAGGGCGGTGTTGAGTACGGCGAGCGGGAAGCGGCGCTCGTCGCTGCGGGGCAGGCCCTGCATGCCCAGGACCAGGTTGACCTGCTCGAAGGGCCGCACCGCCGTGACCGTGCCCGCCCGCACCTTGGTCGTACGGCGTGAGGTGCGCGGCGGCGCGGGGGGCGCGTCGCCGCTCAGGAAGTCGTTGCGCCCGAACGAGCGCCGGACCTGGCGCACCACCGTGGCGTGGTCGAGGTTGCCGGCGACCGCGACCACCATGTTGGGGGCGCGGTAGTGGCGCCGGTAGAAGCGCACGATCTGGGTGCGGGTCAGGGCCTCGATCGACTCGACGGAGCCGGCGATCGGCCGGCCCAGCGGCGTACCGCTCCCCCACGCCTGCTCGGCGAAGAGGTTGTGGACGACGTCGTCGGGGTCGTCGTCGTGCATGGCGATCTCGTCGAGGATCACGTCGCGCTCGGCCTCGACGTCCTCGTCGGTGATCCGCGAGCTGGTGATCATGTCGCCGAGCACGTCGACGGCCAGCGGCAGGTCCTCGTCGAGGACGCGCGCGTGGAAGCAGGTGTACTCCTTGGCGGTGAACGCGTTGAACTCGCCGCCGACCGCGTCCAGCGCGATCGAGATGTCCAGCGCGGAGCGCTCGGGAGTGCCCTTGAACAGCAGGTGCTCGAGGAAGTGTGAGGCGCCGTGCAGCTGCGCGGTCTCATCACGCGAGCCGATGCCGACCCAGACGCCGATGCTGGCCGACCGGGCTCCGGCGAGCTGCTCGGTGACGACGCGCAGCCCGCCGGGCAGGACGGTACGGCGCACGCGCGAGGTCACCTGCCCGTCGGCGTCGCGCACCGTCTGCAGGGTGCGGGTCGAGCCGATCGGCTGCGCGCCGGCGGCCCGTCCCGCACCCCGAGAAGGCGTCGACCCGCCCGAGGAGCTCGGGGGGGGGGGCGGGGGAGCGGGGGGGCCAAGGCGGGGGCGGGGGGGG